>CAYXYW010000029.1:0-11899 GCA_964469855.1 uncultured Bifidobacterium sp. | reverse complement strand
CTAACGGCGTAACCGTATTTCTGCCAGCACTAACAGTTGTGACTCGCTGCGCTGGCACCGCGCGAATTGGCACAATGCCGCTAATTCCAGCTGATTCATCCGTTCCCAGATACCAATTGCTATGCACCAAAATTGTTGCTGGCGAATTTCCGGTGTTGGTAAAACTTAAGTTTCGACTTCCGCGTAACGATATAACGCCATCTGCAGTTGAGTTATATCGAACTGAAAGTTGCATTTGATTATTCGCTGCAACATTAACTCGGCCGGCGCCTGCAGCTGAAACTGACACCGCAACTGATGCTGCCTGTGGTTCTTCACCAACTGCCGCACGAGGTAGATTCAAGATGCGGGTCTCTCCTGGTTGCAGCGGAGTGCGCACGTCAAGTAATGGTGTTGAAACTAATTTGATAGAACGTCTTGGTGCAGTAGAGAGTGTTTGCTCGCCTGTTGCGAAATAACCAATCACATCAATAGTGACATCAGCGGCGCCAGTTGCGACTGCTACCGCTATTGAACCATCTGCACCAACTGGTGCAATGGTTTCAGCAGAAGCCGATCCACCCATACCCACTGGCACTGTCACCACACTCGGTGTTGCTGCGCCGCGCGCCCAAACAGAAATTGAACTTGGGGCATTGCTGTTCGTGACGGTGGCACGAAGTAGCACTGCAGAAACCCCAAGTTGTGGCATCTCTGGAATTCGAACAATGTTTCTAATTGGTACTGGAGTGATTGGTTCTAGTCCTGGTGCCTGATCAGTTACCTCTGGCGTGACCGGAATGTTTGTAATTGGTAGGTGTAAGTATCGATTATCCGAGGTGCTGCGTTTGCCGCCAAGTCGGCAGGGCTGCACCACCCCAATGCCAGATCTGGTATCCAAGATGCGAGTTGGCGTAACTGCAATTAGTTGTTGCGGCGTAGTTATTGCCAGCGGTGGCGGCGCACTTGGTGACTCTTCGCAGACAGCAAGAGTTTGTGCCTGCGGATTCCAATATGACGTCATGGCAGCTGCGCCATCCCACGTCATTGACATATGAACGTGATCGCGATGACAGTAATTATCGTAATTAGATTTTTGTTTTGCTGGATCTGTGGTGCAGCCACCAACATCGCGCCAACCTTCATCGGCGCGATAAATTCCCCAAATTCGGCCGTTCCAAATCACATACATAATGCCCATCCGGCGCGCATTCGCACCAGGTCGACCATCTTCCCCTGGTGCAATTAGCCAAGCCAAGAATGCTTCAACTTTGGCGCGCTGCTGCAAATTACGCCAGTGATACATCCAATCCAGCGCGCGACCTTCTTTATGTTCGCTGGTGCCACCGCGATCGCAATCACGATAAATGCCAATGGTTACTTCACCATAAACTTGTTTCAGCAGCTGTCGCAATCGATCTGCACCAGTTTTTGGATTTGGATCACAAATAGTTTGTGCTTGATATTCACCAGCTGCATCAAAAGGCAACCCAGCAGTGACCCCAGGCGGTACTGGACCGGTTGGCACTGGCTCAGATGGGGTAATTGGCTCTGGTTCTGGTGAAGTGGGATCTGTTGGATCTGGTTCTGGAATGCTCTCTGGTTGCTCCACCACCACTGCAGTTGGTAATGCTGCAAATTGCGCAGCACTTAAAATTCCAAGGGCTTGCCAAGTTGCCAGATCCACCGTGCCAGTTGCCGGCAGATTAGCTGCGCGTTGCGCAGCAGTTACTGCAGCTTTAGTTTTTTCAAAAAATCCACCAGTAGTTGGTGTTACACCAAGCAACACTTGTAATTTCTTAACCGCATCTGATTTATCACCATAAGTCAGCGTTGGCAGTGCTGCCTCAGTGTTGTTGTAACTTGTTGGCAAGTTTTGGAATTGCGAAAAACTACTAATACCTAACGCGCTCCAAGTCTTATTGTTTACGGTGCCAGTTACTTTTACACCGGCTGCTTTCTGCACTGCTTCAACCGCGGCCCGGGTTAAGGTTAAATAGCGACCTGAAGCTGGTTTCACGCCAAGTAAAACTTGTAACCGTTTTACGGCAGTGGAATCGTCACCTGGTTTAATTACCGGCAGCCGTTTTGCGATTTGGGTATTTGCGGCAGTAGCAGTTTCATCAGCAGATGTTGGTAGTGCCTTTAACTCTGCTGCAGTTTTTACACCTAATGCTGCCCAAGTAGCAGCATCAACAATGCCCGTTACTGGTAAATTGCGATCGCGCTGAAACTTTTCCACTGCAGCTTGAGTTTTCGCAAAAAATCCACCTGAAGTTGGCGTAACACCAAGCAGCACTTGAAGTCGTTTTACTGCAGTTTTTTTATCCCCATATTTCAATGTTGGCAGGGCTGATTGCACACTGCTATGAGGTGCAGTTGGCGTCGCTGCAGCAGGCACTGTGCCGGGTAGCACCAGGCTGATCCCGAGCAGGATGACTCCCGCAGCCCTGATCTGGGGGAAGGGCATGAACAAACCTTCGCACGGATCCCTTAAAAAAACCGCTATAGTGCAACAATGTCGCTAAATCTCACAGAAAATTCTTGAAAATTTGGAGTCAACGTGATTGAAAAACCAAGCCGAGTCCTTGTTGTAACCGCACATCCAGATGATGTTGATTTTGGTGCTGGCGGCACTATCGCCAAATTACGTTCCGCGGGAACAGAAGTTTCTTACTGTATTTGCACTGATGGCCATCAAGGTGGCGAAGATCCCAGCGTAACTCGAGAGCAGATGCGACAAATCCGACGTACTGAGCAGATCGCTGCTGGCAAGGAACTTGGTGTGACTGACATTGAGTTTTTGGGCTTTCCGGATGGAAATTTATTTCCAACAATTGAGCTTCGCAAAGCAGTGGTAGCGCAGATTCGTCGGGTGCGACCAGAAGTTGTAATCACGCAATCACCAGAGCGAAATTGGGAGCGTATTTTCTCCTCTCATCCAGACCATATGGCCGCAGGTGAAGCTGCGATGCAGGCTATTTATCCAGATGCTAGAAATCAGTTTGCATTTCCAGATTTATTAGCGCAAGGACTGGAACCATGGACTGTTAGTGAGGCTTGGGTGATTTCACATCCAACACCTAACAATTACTTAGATGTCACTGAATTTATTAATAAGAAACTAGCAGCGCTGAGAGCGCACACCTCACAAACCACGCAGATTCCAGATTTAACGGATCGAATTACTGGCTGGGGATCTATGGTTGCCGAACGCTTTAATTTGCCAGCAGGCAGATTAGCTGAAGCGTTTTATGTTGCTGCTACTAATTGATTACCAAAATACGGCGATCACAATATTAGTAAAGCTCAACAGCCCAATTCCTAACCATGTGCCCGAATCAACTGCTGGCTTCTTCTTTGCCGTGATAGCTAAGATCACAATAACAACTAATACCAATAACTTCACAAAAATTTTGGCATTATCTGGCAGCGGATAAGCTGGGTTTTCATCATGCAACGGGTAGCGAATTCCAACTAGCGCAATTCCAGTTAGCAGCGCTAAATATGCGCCGTGCAACATACCTGCTTGAATTTTGCGCTCCCGAGCACGGAACTGACTCAGAAAACCACCAAGCAATGCTGCCATACCGACAAAGTGCAGCACTAAAAGTGAATTACGAACAATCTCAAGTGTGGTCACTTAACTACTCCCATTCAATGGTGCCTGGCGGCTTACTGGTGATATCTAACACTACTCGGTTAACGCTTGGCACTTCATTTGTTATTCGTGATGAGATTTTGGCGATTACTTGATATGGCAGCCTGGACCAATCGGCAGTCATTGCGTCCTCACTGGAAACTGGTCGCAGCACAATTGGATGACCGTAGGTTCGGCCATCACCTTGCACGCCAACACTTCTAACATCAGCCAGCAATACCACCGGAAATTGCCAAACCTGGGCATCTAAATTGGCCGCAGTTAGCTCCTCACGAGCAATCAGGTCAGCTGCGCGCAATATTTCAAGCCGATCCTCATCAACCGCACCAACAATACGAATTGCTAAACCTGGACCAGGGAATGGATGACGAGAAATAATTTTTTCCGGCAGCTGCATTAATCGGCCAATAGTTCTAACTTCATCTTTGAACAGCGTATTTAATGGTTCTACCAATTTGAACTGCAGATCGTCAGGTAATCCACCTACGTTGTGATGGCTTTTAATTGTGGCAGCAGACGCACCGCCACCGGATTCCACCACATCTGGATAGAGCGTTCCTTGCACTAAATATTCAATTGGTTCAGGAGAGCTTGCTTGCAATTGTGTTGCAGCATCTTCAAATACTCGAATAAATTGCGTGCCAATAATTTTGCGCTTCTGCTCTGGGTCAGTAACTCCAGCTAACGCAGTTAAGAATCTCTCTTTAGCATCAACTACTACTAATTTAATGCCAGTTGCGGCAACAAAATCTTGCTCTACTTGCTCGCGCTCACCAGTTCGTAGCAAGCCATGATCAACAAATACTGCAGTTAACCTATCCCCAATTGCCCGCTGCACAATTGCAGCAGCAACTGCTGAATCCACACCACCTGATAGTCCAACGATTGCTCGACCAGTGCCAACTTGATTTTGCACTTTTGCAATTGCATCTACTAACACCTGATCTGAATTCCAATTGGGTTTCAATCCAGCAATTCCAACTAAGAAGTTCTTTAGTACTGCTTGGCCGTGTTCACTGTGCACAACCTCTGGGTGAAACTGCACCCCAGCAATCTTCCGTTCTAAATTTTCAAATGCCGCCACTTTTGTTGCAGCAGTGCTAGCTGTCACGTTAAATCCAGGTGGCGCTTTCGCCACTGCATCCCCATGTGACATCCATACTTGATAAGAATCTGGCAGTTGATTAAATAACTTACTGTTTGGTGAAACTTGAATTTCAGTAGCGCCATATTCGCGAGTGCCAGTTTTTGCAACTTCGCCGTTAAGTCCTTGCGCAATTAACTGAAAGCCATAGCAAATACCAAAAATTGGCAGTTGCGCGTCAAACAGATCAGCTGCAACTGTTGGTGCTCCCGATTCATAAACGCTCGCCGGCCCACCGCTAAAAATTATCGCGGCTGGTTGTTTGGCGATCAATTGCGCTGCAGTTAAATGATGTGGCACTAATTCCGAATAAAAGCCAAGTTCCCGAACCCGACGCGCTATTAGTTGCGCATATTGCGCCCCAAAATCAACCACCAGAACCGGTTTTGGCGCGGTCAAATTTGCTCCATCATTGGGAAACTATTACCTCAACACGTTGCAATTCTTTAATATCTGAATAACCGCAAGTTGCCATGCTCCGACGCAACGCACCAACCGCATTTAGTTGTCCGGTGGCATCAGTTGCTGGGCCATGCAGAATTTCGGCAAAACTGCCAACGCTTGGTGTTGGAATTGCGCTCGCGCGCGGCAATGTTGAGTGTCCCGCTTCAACTGCCCAGTGATATCCAGCACCTGGCGCATCAGTTGCTCGCGCCAACATCGAGCCAACCATTACCGCATCAGCGCCACAAGCAATTGCTTTTGCGACATCACCGGTTTGATGCACCCCGCCATCAGCAATCACTTGCACATAACGACCACCTGATTCATCCAAATAGTCACGTCGTGCTGCTGCCACATCAGCAACCGCAGTTGCCATAGGAACTTTAACGCCAAGCACGCTTGTTGTGGTGCCGCTAGAGCCACCACCAAAACCAACCAATACGCCAGCAGCACCAGCGCGCATTAAATGCAGCGCGGCTTGATAAGTGGCACAACCACCAACAATTACTGGCACTTCTAAATCGTAAATCAAAGTTTTTAAGTTCAGCGCATTTTCATCTACTGAAACATGTTCAGCGCTTACAGTGGCACCTCGAATCATAAATAAATCAACACCAGCAGCAACAACTTGCTTCCAATAAGTTTGGGTTAATTTCGGTGACAACGATGCTGCGGTGACAATGCCAGCACGGCGTAGTTCTTTAATCCGAGAAATAATCAAATCTGGATCAATAGGCTGATCATAAACTTGCTGCAACACTTGACTTAATTTATCTGGTGCAGCTGAATTTATTTTTGCGAATGCTGCAGTTGGATCCTCATAGCGTGTCCACAATCCCTCTAAATTCAACACCGCCAACCCACCTAGTGAGCTAAGCGCGGTGGCACTAATTGGAGAAACTACGGAATCAACCGGAGCTGCAATGATTGGGTGGGAAAATTCAAATGCATCTACTTTCCAATTAGTAGTTACATTCTCTGGATCTCTAGTACGTCTACTGGGCACTAACGCGATTTGATCAAAATCATATGCTGCGCGCGCACGCTTAGCTAGCCCCACTTCTAGTTCTGCCACTAGTTCCCTTTGCCGCTGTAGTTAGGTGCTTCAACCGTTATCTGCACATCATGCGGATGACTTTCTCGCAAGCCAGCTGCAGTAATTCGAACCAATCGACCGTTATTTTGTAACTCTTCAATGGTGGCGCTGCCGGCATAACCCATCGCAGCACGTAAGCCGCCCACTAACTGGTGCGCCACGCTTGCTACCGTGCCCCGATACGGCACTTGGCCTTCAATTCCCTCGGGCACTAACTTGTCATCGCTATACACATCGTCTTGGAAATATCTATCTTTGCTGAAGGATTTTCCTTCCGCCCGTGATTGCATTGCACCAAGTGAACCCATGCCGCGATACTGCTTATATGGCTTGCCGTTAACAATCACTACATCGCCAGGTGATTCTTCGCAGCCAGCTAACAATGAGCCCAGCATCACGCTATCTGCACCAGCCACAATTGCTTTAGCGATATCACCGGAGTATTGCAAGCCACCATCAGCAATTAACGGAACGCCAGCTGGAATTGTTGCTGAAGCCACTTCTAGGATCGCTGAAATTTGTGGCACGCCAACACCTGCCACAACTCGAGTGGTGCAAATTGAACCAGGACCTACTCCAACTTTTACGCCATCTGCCCCAGCTTCAATTAAAGCTAGCGCGCCGGCACGAGTGGCAATATTTCCACCAATAACATCAACATCAAATTTGCCTTTAAACAATTTAACGGTGTCAATTACTGCTTTGGCATGACCGTGCGCAGTATCAACAACTAAGAAGTCCACACCAGCAGCAACTAATGCTTCAGCTCGAGCTAACGCATCAGCACCGACACCAACTGCAGCGCCAACAATTAATCGCTGCGCTGAATCTTTCGTCGCATTTGGATACTTATCTTTTTTGATAAAATCTTTAACAGTAATTAATCCCGCTAATCTTCCAGTTGAATCAACAATTGGAAGTTTCTCAACTTTATGCTTTCGTAAAATCTCTAGCGCTGCTTCAGATGTGGTGCCAACTGCTGCCGTAACTAACGGCATTGGCGTCATTAAATCTTTGACTTGCTTTGCCATATTGGTTTCAAATCGCATATCTCGATTAGTAATGATTCCTTGCAATATGCCGTTTGTATCAACTACTGGCAGGCCGGAGATTCGGTAGCGACCGCATAACGCATCTACTTCTTGAATTGACATCTCTGGGGTGCAGGTAACTGGATTAGTAACCATGCCAGATTCGCTTCGTTTAACCAGATCTAATTCAGCAACTTGATGCTCAATAGATAAATTTCGATGCAACACGCCAACGCCGCCTTGTCGGGCAATAGCAATTGCCATCCGAGCTTCAGTTACGGTATCCATTGCTGACGAGACCAGCGGAATTGAAAGGGAAATATTTCGACTTAATTTTGTTGCGGTATTTACTTCACTTGGCACCACATTTGATGCAGCTGGCAGCACCAACACATCGTCGTAGGTAAGCCCTTCCAAGGCGACCTTCTCGGTACCCACCTTGCTGGGATCTGGGTTGGTTCTAGCCAATTTGAACTCCCGCACTGTGCTCAGGAGGGAAGGTTACTGGGCTACAACTGCGAGACATCCAACAACCCATTTCGATGTGCTGCCAGCATCGCTGCGGCTCGAGTTCGCACCGAAAGCTTGCGATAAATCCGCTTAATATGGGATTTCACGGTATCGGGCGAGATAAACAACTCCTGACCAATCTCCACCCCAGTTTTGCCCAAACATATCCCAATTAGCACTTCCATCTCCCGCGGACTTAACTTAACCGCACCAGAAGTTGGGCTGGCCTCTCGATGGCGTTTTAACGCAATTGCATATTCATTATCTTCACCATCGGCAAAACCCATAATCAACTCTGGCGAAAGATCTAACACTCTTTCAATCGCACGCCAGATTGAAGTTTCACCGGCAACTGAACCTGGGTGCTGCGGCGCAAAGATAGGTACCACCTTAGTTTGTGGCGCCAAGTTCAATATTCCCTTCAGAATTACTTCAAAATCATAGCGACGAATATTTGCCTGAATTAACACTATTTCAATCTGATTCTGCTTCAGCACCGATTGCAGATCTGCCAATTCATCAAATTTCAAAATCCGATCAAAAACATTTGTTTTTGCCAATCGATTGGTGAGAAATTCAACCAACCGTAAATCCGAATGACATACCGCGATAGATCCATATTTTTCTACATTAACCGTTTGTGATTTACTCATATTGGCTCCTCCAATAGTCGGTAGGGCCCATTGAGTTGTTGCTAAATCACAACTAACTGCTAAAGACCAGCGGCTTCGCTGATTCGATTTAGCGCATCCGTCATGTTGCGACTTCGCACCACGTCAGTTGGCAATTCGGCCTGCCAACCAGGGCCCGCGGCTATTACTAGCGGAGTTGGACGTAAATTGGGGAGTTCAGTTAATACCTGTGGATTACCGGTGTTACTCATTTGCGACCAGACCAGTACCGCTGCTGGGCCAGTTTTTCGCACTGCTGAGATAAGCGCAGTTAACGGCACTCGAGGTCCTAATGTCTTAGCCGCTACCCGTCGCTCCGCTAACGCGGCAGCGAGCACAAAAGTTGGCAACGAATGCAGCTCATCTGGCGCACAAGCCAACAGCACTGCTCTTGGGTTTATTGGTTGACTTAATTTGCTAGTTACCCCTTTAAATGCAGTGATCAACGAATCAGTTAACAGATGCTCAATTTCAATGCCGTCGCCAGTTGATTCCCACCGCTTACCAAGACTTACTAATACTGGCGTGATTACTTGCTCCCAAGTCCAGATGGTGCCGCGTTCGTTAATTGCTTCAACCACAATCTCCGTCATTGCTTGGGTATCAAGCGCAGTTGCAGCTCGAGCAAGTCCGCGAGCTGCCGTGGTAGCACCTGGTAGCGCAACTACATTGCCGCCGCCTGCTGGTGCAGTGATGTCTTGTTGAATTCCCAACGGATCAGCGCCGGAATGCGCAACTCGCGCTGCCTCAGCTGGCGGTAATCCCAGAATTACTAATCGGCGCATCCGATCCAGCAGCGCAACATCTGCTGGGGTGTAGCGGCGATGACCGCCGCTGGTTCGGTCACTAGGGGTGATGCCATAGCGGCGGTCCCAGGTTCGCAGCGTGGCTGGTGCGACCCCAAGTCGCCTGGCGACCGCAGCCACAGTGAGTGAGTAGCTCACCTCGAGGTAACCTTCACCGGAAACTTGTTCACCCTCAAAGTTGTTCATCTCCGAATTCTGCGACCAATGGGCCATTCCCGCACTTCGAGACTGTGAGCAAGGTCTCAGCTGATTTCATAAATTGTTCATCTGCGGAACTTGACTAAGTTATGAACAACTTTTACCCTTTAGCCATTGAAAGGAGCGCCATGGCAGATATCACCAGACTTCCTGGACCAAACGCCGACCTTTGGGACTGGCAGCTCCATGCAGCATGCCGCGGAGAAGATCCAGAGATTTTCTTCCACCCAGAGGGTGAACGAGGACCTACCCGGGTTGCTCGAGATAACGCAGCAAAAGCAATCTGCGCCACATGTCCTGTTATTAAGCAGTGTGCCGCACACGCACTATCAGTTCGCGAACCATACGGAGTATGGGGCGGCCTTACTGAAGAAGAGCGCGAAGCGATTTATCTAAACCAACGCAGCGGCTACGAACTAGTAGCTGGCTAACAGATTTCAGCGGCCTGCCCCCACGATATTTCTGGCCGCTGACGACAGTGTGTTAATCACACTGACTCTCCCAAGAAAAAGGGCCCGGCGAAAACCGGGCCCTTTTTCTTTTTACTTAATTAATGGCTGTGGCCGTGGTGACTATGGCCAGCAGCTGCAACTTCTGCTTCCTCTGCTGGCTTCTCCACTACTAATACTTCAGTGGTTAACAGCATAGATGCAATTGAAGCAGCATTTACCAGCGCAGATTTTGTTACCTTAACTGGATCAATAACACCTCGAGCAATTAGATCTTCATATTCGCCAGTTGCGGCATTGAAGCCATGACCAACTTTTTGTTCCGCAACTTTGGCACAAACAACATAGCCTTCAAGGCCAGCATTCTCGGCAATCCAACGAAGTGGTTCATTAACCGCCTTGCGCACTGCGCTAACACCAGCTTTTAGATCGCCCTCTAAGCCAAGATCATTTTCTAAAACCTTAGCCGCATGAATGATGGCAGATCCGCCACCAGCAACAATGCCTTCATCAATTGCTGCTCGAGTAGCACTAACCGCATCTTCTACGCGATGTTTCTTTTCCTTCAGCTCAACTTCAGTGTGACCGCCAACTCGAATCACGCCGACGCCACCAGAAAGTTTGGCTAGCCGTTCTTGCAGTTTCTCTCGATCCCAATCTGAATCTGAGTTCTCAATTTCATTTCGAATTTGGCCAATGCGATCCTTGACTGCTTGCGCATCGCCGCCACCACTTACGATGGTGGTGTTGTCTTTAGAAACAACAACTCGCTTCGCTGTGCCGAGCAAAGATAGATCTGCTTGATCTAGTTTTAGGCCAACATCAGTTGAAATTACCGTGGCACCGGTTAGCACCGCAATGTCTTGCATGATGGCCTTGCGGCGATCACCAAATGCTGGCGCTTTTACTGAAACTGAAGTGAAAGTGCCGCGAATTCGGTTCACAACAAGCGTAGATAGGGCTTCACCTTCAACATCTTCCGCGATGATTAATAGCTGCTTACCGGACTGAACTACTTTTTCCAGCACTGGCAAAATTTCAGCAACTGAGGAGATCTTGCCCTGCACCAGCAGCACATATGGCTCTTCCAACACTGCTTCCATCGCTTCTTGATCAGTTACAAAGTAAGGCGAGAGGTAGCCTTTATCGAACTGCATTCCTTCAGTGAAATCTAATTCCAATTCAGTTGTGCTGGATTCCTCAACGGTGATGACACCGTCTTTACCAACTTTGTCAAATGCCTCAGCAATTAGTTCACCAATGGCACGATCCTGAGCGGAAATAGTTGCGACGTTTGCAATTTCATTTTTGTCCGCAACTGGTCGCGCTGCTTTGCTCAGCTCAACTGTGACTGCTTCCACTGCTTGGTCAATACCGCGCTTAACTGCAGTTGGTGCACTTCCAGCCGCTACCAACTTCAAGCCTTCCCGAACTAGTGCTTGCGCCAAGACGGTGGCAGTAGTGGTGCCATCACCAGCGAGGTCATTAGTTTTGGTGGCAACTTCTTTTGCCAGTTGAACACCAAGATTTTCAAATGGATCTTTGAGTTCAACTTCTTTCGCAATGGTGACACCATCGTTAGTTATTGTTGGTGCGCCCCACTTCTTATCAATCACTACATTTCGACCCTTTGGACCGATAGTGATTTTCACGGCATCAGCAAGCGCATTAACACCACGCTCAAGTGCGCGGCGAGCATCTTCGTCGAACTTTAAAATCTTTGACATGACTTTCCTTCACTGTCATAAAAATCCAACTAGTGCCAAGGTTGGCACTAGTTGGATCACAAAATTATTTTTCTAGAACTGCAAGCACATCACGAGCCGATAGCAACAAATAGGTTTCGCCGCCATGGTTCACTTCAGTGCCGCCGTACTTTGAGAAGATCACAATGTCATTGACTTTTACAT
>CAYXYW010000028.1:6702-11916 GCA_964469855.1 uncultured Bifidobacterium sp. | reverse complement strand
GGAATTGAGCCAAAAGATGTAACAAGTGAACTACGAAGCCAAATTAAAGCTGTTTCGTATGGTTTGGCATACGGCTTGTCCTCATATGGGCTCTCTCAGGGATTACGAATTGATGTGTCTGAAGCAGAGCAGTTGATGAATAAGTTCTTTGAACGTTTCTCTGGTGTGCGGGATTATCTTCGAGAGTCGGTTCAAGTGGCTCGGGTGAATGGTTATACCGAAACAATTTTAGGTAGAAGAAGATATTTCCCCGAACTAAATCATGAGAATCGTTTCCGAAGAGAGGTGGCAGAACGCGCTGCGTTGAATGCTCCAATTCAAGGCTCAGCTGCAGACATAATCAAATTGGCAATGGTGCAGCTGAGCGAAAGGCTGTTTGAATCTGGGCTTAAAGCAAGATTGCTACTGCAGGTTCATGATGAATTAGTTCTGGAGAGCGATGCTAAGGATTTAGACAACGTGATTGCTCTGACAAAAGAAACTATGCAAAATGTCATCAACTTGAAAGTTCCACTAGATGTTTCAGTGGGTTCGGGCCCAAACTGGCTAGCCGCGGCGCACTGAGGTGGAATAGAACTTTAAAACTGATCTGATCCATCGAATTCTACGATAGAAACGCTTGCTCAAACTTCGGTTGACTTTAGGAAGTGAGATTCGAGTTGGCCGATAACCATTGCGAAGCATCCAATCGATGAATTGATTCTCGATGTCGAGCACTTCATTGGGTAGCAATGTTTCGCGCCAAGAACCGGGTCTTCCATCCGTAATGTGATTTACGGTAAGTCGAGTTTGCTGTCGAACTGAAAAGTCTTGGCGGACAGCCTGACTACGCTCACGTTGTTTATCTATATTCAATTCATCAGCCAGGTTTGATATCCACTCCTCAGGCACCTGAATGTCCAAAAACTTGGCTATGCTTCGAATTAAGAACGGTACATCATCAACAAAATCTTCATAAAAACCGACCCAAGATTTGGGCATCTTTGGGTATAGCAAAGATCCAATTCGTTCTTTCTTAGCGAAGTCTTTTGCAAACCCAACGCGCTCGGGATCATTCTTTGATAGTCGCCCTTTGCGTATCAGGCTCGCTACTGCGTCTCTTGGATCTCTTGCGGTATAGATGTAATAGGCACCTTGTTTTGGAAGTTGGTCCCGAACTGATTTGGAAACCGTGTGCATTTTGGTAAGCACAATCTCAGGAGATGCGGCGACCCGTGGGATATCGGCAGGTTCAACGCCAATCCCAGTTTGCGGTTCAGTCACGGTAATAGTGTGGTTTAGCTCCAGCAGGGCCCGGGTAACCTGAAAGGTTAAGGTTGAGCCGGAACGGCGCATTCCGCAGATAATGACAAACACGCCCTCATCGTACGGGGTAATCGCCCTAGAGGTAGGCTTTGCCTCGCTCAGTTTGGCTTGAGTTAGACCTAGGACTCAAGTTGGTGATAACACCCGAACTGACATCCCTACGACTTAATTGTCCCTACGAGAGTTGCACATGACCGTTTCTGCTTCAACCCCAAGTATCGCTGTAAATGACATTGGCTCTGCCGAAGATTTTCTAGCCGCAATTGATTCAACCATCAAATATTTTAACGACGGTGATCTTGTCACCGGAACTGTTGTCAAGGTTGATCGCGATGAAGTATTGCTAGATGTTGGTTATAAGACCGAGGGTGTTATTCCGGCACGAGAGCTATCTATTAGACAAGACATTGATCCAACTGAGTTGGTAAAAATCGGGGATTCCATTGAAGCACTCGTTGTCACAAAAGAGGACAAAGATGGTCGCTTGATCCTGTCAAAGAAGCGAGCTCAATACGAGAAGGCCTGGGGAACGATTGAAGCAATTAAGGCTCAAGACGGAATCGTTCGCGGTATTGTAATTGAAGTTGTTAAGGGTGGATTGATTGTAGATATCGGCTTGCGCGGATTCTTGCCAGCTTCTTTGGTAGAAATGCGTCGAGTCCGTGATCTTGCGCCGTATATCGGCAAAGATATTGAAGCGAAAATAATTGAACTAGACAAAAATCGCAACAATGTTGTTCTGTCGCGTCGAGCATTTTTAGAAGCTACCCAGTCTGAAGTACGAAGTACTTTCCTGAACAATCTAGAAAAAGGCCAAATCCGAACTGGTGTGGTTTCAAGTATCGTGAATTTTGGTGCATTTGTTGACCTTGGCGGTGTTGACGGATTAGTGCACGTTTCTGAGTTGTCCTGGCACCACATCGATCATCCAAATGAAGTTGTTGAAGTAGGAACTGAAGTAACAGTTGAAGTGCTTGAAGTTGATATGGAGCGTGAGCGAGTTTCACTCTCACTTAAGAGCACGCAGGAAGATCCATGGCAAGCATTTGCTCGCATGCATGGTATTGGTCAGGTTGTGCCTGGTGTTGTCACGAAATTGGTTCCGTTCGGTGCATTTATCCAAGTTGCTGACGGCATCGAGGGCTTAGTTCATATCAGTGAACTTGCTGAACAGCATGTAGAGATTCCAGAGCAAGTAGTTCAGGTTGGTCAGCAGGTAACTGTCAAAGTTATCGATATTGATCTAGAACGTCGTCGAGTCAGCTTGAGCATGAAGCAATCTGCTGATTCTGGTTCCGGCGAAGTGCAAGATGCATTTGATCCATATGCGTATGGCATGCCACCTTCATTTGATGAGGCTGGCCGTTACATCGGCCCAGATGGATTTGATCCAGAAACAGGCGAGTGGAAGAGTGGTTTTGACGACCAACGAATTGAATGGGAGCGTCAGTACAACGAAGCACTTGCTCGCTGGGAAGCCCATCGCGCTGAGTCACAAAAGGCTGAATAGAGCATTCACCATTAAGACGGTGCACTGATGGCTAAAATCGCAATCAGTGGCGGAATAGGTGCTGGAAAAAGTACGCTTGCTCAAAACTTACGTATGCGTGGCTATCAAGTTCTAGACGCAGATCAAATTGCCCATGAATGCCTAATGAAACCGGACCTGATTGCCAAAGTTGCTTCTCGCTTTCCGCAATTAGGTGAGTTGACAGGTTTGGAATTTCGCCGCGAACTTGCCAAGATTGTTTTTGCCTATCCGCAAGAGCTGTCCTGGTTGGAATCATTGATACATCCTTGCGTTAAAGCTCGAATTTCAGAGTTGTATCAAGCTTCTGGAGCGAAATTGTTTTTCGTTGAAGTTCCGCTGCTCGCCGCTGCCAAAGCATATGATTATTTGATTGTCGTAACTGCGCCAGAATCGGTTCGAATTGCTCGGTTAACTCACCGCGGTTTAGATTCGACAGATATTCACAACCGACTTGCTAATCAGCCTAGTGAAGAAGAATATGTTGCCGCTGCTGACTTTATTTTTGATGGACAGCTTCAGGACAAGGCTGCTGAATTGGCATTGACGGCATTGTTAGAAAAATTAGAGGATAAGACCAATGACTAATCTGCCAGCAGAAGTCAGGGAGATTCGTGATCTACTGGATTCAGTGAGACGTCAACAAAAATTCGAAGTAGTAAGTGAATACACACCAAATGGCGATCAACCTCGTGCCATTGCAGAGATTTCTAAACGAATTGAACAAGGTGATAAAGATGTAGTACTACTGGGGGCCACCGGTACTGGCAAAAGTGCTACCACGGCCTGGCTAATTGAGAAACTACAACGTCCTGCGTTAATTATTGAGCCAAATCGAACATTAGCTGCACAAATGGCACAGGAACTAAGGGAAATGTTTCCAAATAATAAAGTTGAATACTTTGTGTCTTATTATGATTATTACCAACCTGAGGCCTATATCCCACAAACCGATACATTTATTGAAAAAGATGCCACGATAAATCAGGAAGTTGAGCGATTGCGACACTCTGCAACTAATTCTTTGCTCACTCGGCGAGATGTAATTGTGGTTGCCTCTGTTTCCTGCATTTACGGCTTGGGTCATCCTGCAGAATACCTACGCCGCATGCTGTTTCTTGAAGCGGGTCAACAGATCTCTAGAGATACACTGCTTCGAAAATTCGTTCAAATGCAATACACGCGAAATGACATTGGTTTTGTTCGCGGCACTTTCAGAGTTCGGGGCGATACAGTTGAAATAATTCCAATGTACGAGGAACTTGCAATTCGGATAGAGATGTTTGGCGATGAAATTGATCGCATTTTGATTATGCATCCAGTCACTGGGGAAATAGTTCAGGAAGAAAAATTTGTCACCGTTTTTCCGGCCTCACATTATGTTGCGGCACCGGATCAGCAGGTAAGAGCAGTTGCCCAAATTAAAGCAGAATTAGATAGTCGACTAAAAGAACTTAATGCTGCGGGCAAATTGCTGGAAGCACAGCGATTGCAGATGCGAACAAATTTTGATTTAGAGATGATTCAGGAAATGGGTAGTTGTTCTGGAATTGAAAACTATTCTCGACACATGGATGGTCGTGAACCAGGCTCCGCGCCTCACTGCCTATTGGATTATTTTCCTGATGATTTTTTGCTTGTGATCGATGAATCACACGTGACCGTGCCACAAATTGGTGCGATGTACGAAGGCGACGCGTCACGCAAACGCACGCTGGTTGAACATGGATTCAGATTGCCCTCTGCACTTGACAACCGACCACTTAAGTTTGATGAATTTTTGAATCGAATCAACCAAACTGTCTATTTGTCAGCTACGCCAGGACCTTATGAATTGAATTTGGTACAGGGCGATGTCGTCGAGCAAGTCATTCGTCCAACTGGGCTAGTCGATCCCAAAATTTCAGTAAGACCCACGAAGGGCCAGATTGATGATCTACTATCTGAAATTAGGTTACGGGTAGCAAAAGGTGAGCGAATATTGGTTACCACACTAACCAAGAGAATGGCGGAAGAACTAACAGACTATCTGGGGGATCAGGACGTTGCAGTTAGATATCTGCATTCAGATGTGAAAACCTTAGAACGAGTTGGTTTATTGCGTGGATTACGACGTGGCGAGTTCGATGTACTTGTTGGTATAAATTTACTAAGAGAAGGACTTGACTTGCCTGAAGTGAGTTTAGTTGCAATCTTAGACGCTGATAAAGAAGGATTTCTGCGTAGTGAGAGGTCATTAATTCAGACCATAGGACGAGCCGCTAGAAACGTTAGTGGTGAAGTAATTATGTATGCCGATAAGGTCACGGATTCAATGAAACAGGCGATTGCAGAAACAGAACGACGCAGAGAATTGCAGATCTCATACAACCAGGAAAACG
>CAYXYW010000028.1:0-6692 GCA_964469855.1 uncultured Bifidobacterium sp. | reverse complement strand
AAGATATCTGATATTTCAGAGATGCTTGCCGATGAAGAGGGGGAATTGGAATCTTTAGCAAGAAGAGCGCCTAAGGGAAACCGGAAAACCGAAGTCACAAAATTCGAGGACCTGCTGGAATTGGCGACGCGCTTGTCCGAACAAATGCGCGCAGCCGCAGAGGAACTACAATTCGAAATTGCAGCAAGTCTAAGAGACGAACTCAATGAGATAAAACGGGAAATAAAGTTGCTAGAAGCGGCTGGAATGGCGAATAACAATCAGTCTAAGAAGGGTGAAAATTGATTTCTAATTGGTTATGGGCGGTGACGATCTTGGCTGTAGTTTTGGTTTACACCTTCGAATCAATTCATGCGCTGCGCAATCCTCACGTTGTTCCCTTCAAGGAAGCTGTAACTTGGGTGTCTATATATGTTTCAGCTGCGTTACTTTTCGGCATTGGATTATGGGTTTTTATGGGTTCTGATCTTGGACTTGAATTTATTGCAGGTTACATTACAGAACTAAGTTTGAGTGTCGACAATCTATTCGTATTTATCCTAATTATGGCGTCTTTTGCAGTTCCCAGTATGTATGTTCAAATGTTATTGCAGTTGGGTATTGTCGGCGCACTGGTCCTTCGATTTATATTCATAATAATTGGCGCTGCAGCTATTGAAAGATTTTCCTGGGTCTTCTTTATATTTGGTGCGTTCTTAATATTCACAGCCTTTAAATTACTGGTTAAGAAAGGCGAGCCAGATAAAGCCGAGGATTCTGGCTTAGTGAATTTCCTCGAGAAAAAATTGCCGTTAACTACGGAATATCATGATCGTAAGTTCCTTTTAAGAATTGATGGAAAGTTGTTTTTTACTCCAATGGTTGTGGTTGTGATCTCATTGTTCATGACTGATATCGTCTTTGCTTTAGATTCGATTCCAGCTATATTCGGCCTAACAACAGAACCGTATATCGTATTTACTGCGAATGCGTTTGCGTTGATGGGGCTCAGGCAGCTCTATTTCTTGCTTGATGGCTTATTGGAGCGATTAGTCTATTTATCATATGGACTTGCTGCGATACTCGCCTTTATTGGTGTGAAGTTGACTTTGCATGCGATTCATGAACAGGGAATATCTGTTCCTGAAATCTCAACCTCACTGTCACTTGTTTTCATATTGGTAACGCTAGTAATTACAGTTGTGACATCATTACGCGCAACCCGACGCACCAGAGTTCTTCCTGTCGCAATAGGTGAGGAGCTCGAGGAAATCAAAAAATTGCAAGAAGAATCCTGATGTCTGACAAACTTATAATTAGAGGGGCGCGGGAGCATAATTTAAAAAACCTAGATCTTGAATTGCCGCGCGACCAACTTATTGTATTTACCGGTCTTAGTGGATCTGGTAAATCATCACTGGCATTCGACACCATATTTGCAGAAGGACAACGTCGATATGTTGAGTCGTTAAGTGCGTACGCCAGACAATTTCTTGGACAGATGGATAAACCAGATGTTGATTTTATTGAAGGTTTGTCGCCAGCGGTATCCATTGATCAAAAATCTACCAATCGAAATCCACGCTCGACAGTAGGCACGATCACCGAAGTTCACGACTATTTAAGGTTACTTTTTGCAAGAATTGGTTTGCCACATTGTCCAACTTGTAAAAAACCCATTGTTAAACAATCTGCCCAGCAAATTGTAGATCAGATTTTGGATTGGGAGACAGGCACCAAGTTTTTAGTCATGGCGCCAGTCGTTAAGGCACGTAAGGGCGAATTTGTAGATTTGCTCCGGTCGTTACAGATGCAAGGATTTGCTCGAGTAAAAGTTGATGGAGAAATATATGAATTAGGTGCGGTACCAAAACTGAAAAAGCAGGACAAGCACACCATCGATTTAATAGTTGATCGATTGACTGTGCAGCCAACCTCAAGAAGTCGCATAAATGATTCGGTGGAGACTGCGCTCCGACTGGGGCACGGGACAGTCACTATTGAATTTCCAGAACCTGGTAAATCAGCAATACTTTTTAGTGAACATCTAGCATGCGCAGAGTGCGGAACTAGTTATGATCAGTTGGAGCCGCGCTCATTTTCATTTAATTCACCATTTGGTGCATGCAGCGAGTGCTCAGGTCTTGGAATACAGATGCTAGTAGATGAGGATCTGGTCATCAATGATGTTGAATTGTCATTAGCCGAAGGTGTTATCACTCCATGGGCTACCGGGATGATGGCGGATTTTTACCAAAAGGTTCTGTTCGCGCTGTGTGAAGAATATGAAATGGATTTTTATACTCCATGGCGAAGTCTGCCGGTTAAATTTAGAAAACTGATTATGCAGGGTACTGGCGAAGAACTTACGGTTAAGTACAAGAACAGACATGGCAAAGCCAGAAGCTTCAACACAGTTTTTGAGGGAGTGGTGCCTTATTTACAGCGCAGGCATTTAGAAGCTGAATCAGATTCTTCCAGGGAGAGATTTGCGGGATACATGCGAGAGAATCCGTGTTCAGCATGTAATGGCGCCAGACTTAAACCGTTAATTCTGGCAGTAACTATTCATGGCAAATCTATTGCAGATTTATCATCACACTCGATTGGTGATTTGAAGTTGTGGATAGACCAGCTCAAGTTATCAAAAAAAGAAGCCTTTATTGGCGCTAGGGTTTTGAAAGAAGTTCAAGAGCGGTTGCAATTCTTACTTGATGTTGGATTGGATTATTTAAGTTTAGATCGAGCAGCGGGATCCCTGAGTGGAGGGGAAGCACAACGCATCCGATTAGCAACTCAAATAGGAGCAGGTTTGGTTGGCGTTTTGTACGTATTGGATGAACCAAGCATCGGACTGCATCAACGAGATAATGAGCGATTAATAGCAACGCTGGAACGGCTCCGAGATCTAGGCAATACATTAATTGTGGTAGAGCATGACGAGGATACTATTCGCGCAGCTAATTGGATTGTAGATATTGGACCAGGAGCTGGTGAATTTGGCGGCGAAGTTGTCCATTCTGGCGATTTTGCTTCTCTCATGGCTAATTCAAATTCCGAAACAGGTAAGTATCTATCTCGAGAAAAAAAGATATTAACACCAACAAAGCGACGGGAAATTGAGTCAAGTCGCAAATTGGCTGTAATTCAGGCTGAGGAACACAACTTAAAGAAGATTGATGTGGATTTTCCGCTGGGAGTATTTACTTGCGTTACTGGAGTTAGTGGTAGCGGTAAAAGTACCCTTGTAAATGACATTTTGCATGCTGGTTTATCGAAACAAATTAATGGTTCCTCAGTTGTACCTGGTAAACACAAACGAATCACTGGCATTGATTTAATAGACAAAATAGTTCATGTGGATCAAAGCCCGATCGGTCGCACTCCTAGATCAAACCCTGCAACGTATACCGGAGTGTTTGACTCGATTAGAAAGCTATTTGCAGAAACAGAGGAAGCCAAAGTTCGTGGTTATCAGCCTGGTCGGTTTTCCTTTAACGTTAAAGGTGGAAGGTGTGAATCTTGTTCTGGGGATGGCACTATTCGAATTGAGATGAATTTTCTACCCGATGTGTATGTGCCCTGTGAAGTATGTCACGGTAAACGATATAACCGGGAAACACTTGAAGTTCTGTATCGAGGTAAATCTATATCGGACGTGCTGGAAATGTCGATTAGTCAGGCGTTTGAATTCTTTGAGAACATTCCATCAATAAACCGCTTCCTGAAGACCTTACTTGATGTTGGTTTAGGTTACGTTCGCTTGGGTCAAAGTGCACCGACGCTTTCGGGCGGAGAAGCGCAACGGGTGAAATTGGCAACTGAGCTGCAACGTCGATCATCAGGTAAAACTTTTTATGTTTTAGACGAACCGACTACCGGATTGCATTTTGAAGATGTGCGTAAATTACTTGAAGTGCTTAATCGACTTGTTGATCAAGGGAATACTGTTGTAGTAATTGAACATAATTTAGACGTGATCCGGGTTAGTGATTGGATTATTGATTTAGGTCCCGAAGGCGGTGCTAGGGGTGGTGAAGTTGTGGCGATAGGTACGCCGGAATCAGTCGCTAAAGTTAAGGTCAGCCACACCGGTCGATTCTTGGCGGAAGCATTAAAGAACCACTGAGATGAAAAGGTATTCTTGGCAGCCTGCTACTAGTGAAATACCGACCAATCCTGGTGTTTATCGGTTTGTTTCAACAACTCCCGATGGCGATGTAGTTTTGTACGTAGGAAAGGCAAAAAATCTTCGATCTAGGCTAACTTCATATTTTCAAGCCCCAGATCAGTTGCTACCACGTACCGTTAGCATGTTGCAACAGGCAGAAAGTGTTATTTGGACAGTTGTCAAAACTGAAATTGAAGCACTGCAACTAGAGCATAACTTAATTCAACAATACAAGCCTAGATACAATATCCGGTTTCGAGATGATAAGTCGTATCCTTATATCGCCATCTCATCCGGCGATCCGGTACCACGTTTGTTTTCGACGCGAAAGAAAACTAAATCAGATACCCGATTCTTTGGACCGTATCCGAACCCTGGCGAAGCACGAACTGCGATTGATTCTCTATTGCGAGTCTATCCAGTTCGAACCTGCTCCGCTGGAGTATTTAAGACTCATCAAAAATCCGCCAGGGCTTGCTTATTAGGTCACATCGGCAAATGCATTGCGCCCTGTCTTTCAAAAGAGATTGCGGTCGATCATCGGGAATTAGTTCATTCGTTGATCAAGTTTCTTGATGGAGGAGATGGTGAATTACTTCGAGAGCTCGATGAGAGAATGCAGAACGCGAGTAAGAATCTGAAGTATGAAGAGGCAGCGAAGTATCGAGATCAATACAATGCTATTGATTCGGTTTTACAAAAGAGCTCAGTAAGTGTTGAGCGGGATTTATCAGCGGATTTTGTTGGCGTGGCAAATTCAGAAGTAGACTTGATAATTTCATTGATTCAGGTACGAAATGGCAGAGTAACTTCAGAAGAGCGGGTGTTAGCCGATCTATATGCTGCAAATGAAGCTTCAGATCTAGTAGTTGAGTTCATCATTAATCATTACGCGGATCAGGAAAACCCACAGCGACAAATATTTATTACTGGAATTGAACTAGATACTGAGATGGTATCAAGCGCACTTAGCGTTATTTCAGGACGAAAGATTTTAGTTTCTATACCGCAACGTGGCGAAAAAGCGCGAATTGGTAATTTAGCGATGACTAATGCGGCAACGGCTTTGCAGATGCTTAAGAAGAGGGTGTTGGCAGATCTCAACAGTAGATCTCAAGCATTAGAACACATTGCAGCTGCGCTTAATCTTTATCAAGCACCACTTCGAATTGAATGTGTAGATGTATCCCATCTCCAAGGCACTAACCGTGTTGCTGCGGTCGTGGTGTTTGAGGACGGTTTGCCAGCTCGATCCGAATATCGCTCATACGTACTCCAAAACCCAGGGGATGACCTAGCGGGCATAACCGAGGTGATCGAACGTAGGGTTGAACGTTTCAAAAAGAGCGGCGGCAAATATCCAGTTGGCTTGTTAGTAATCGATGGTGGACCATGGCAAGCTCGAGCTGCAAAAGACGTGCTGGAACGCAACAAAATTGATATTCCCGTAGTGGGGTTAGCTAAACGGTTGGAAGAGCTTTGGTTACCAGCTGCCAGCTCACCGATCATGTTGCCGCGGGATTCCCAAGCCTTGTATTTGATGCAGCAAATACGTGATGAAACGCACCGAAGAGCCATCTCGCATCATCGCAACCGTAGATCTAAACGCGCTACTGCAAGTGTTCTGGATGAAATTGAGGGCATTGGTCCAGAACGACGTAAGATGTTGCTGAAGAAATTTGGTGGTGCCGCTGGATTGCGAAAGGCGAGCATTTCGGATCTAGCATCAATCAAAGGTATAACTGAAAAATTAGCGACCCAGATACACCAATCATTTCACACTGAAACTGAAATTCTGGAACAATCTGAACATGGGGAGTAATCAATGAGAGTGGTTTTTGTTACTGGACTTTCTGGAGCGGGAAGATCAACAGCGGCTCGCGCATTGGAAGACGAGGGTTACCATGTGATGGATAATTTGCCACCGTCACTTGTTCACGCTGCCATTGACGCAATTTCACAAAAGATTGTTCGAGTTGCAATGGTTATTGATATTCGCGCTGGCGCGATCGCTGAGACAGCCAAAATACTTGCTGAATTACCGAAAGAGGGTTTTGATAAATCAATCCTGTTTTTGGATGCCGATACCACAGAGTTGGTGCACCGGTTTGAAGGAAGTCGCCGGCCACATCCGTTACAAACCGAAACGGGCTTGTTGCGAGCCATTGAAACCGAACGAGAATTGCTGTCAGACCTACGAGCAAATGCAGACCTGATCATCGATAGTACGGGATTGTCCCCGCATGATTTGCGAAGCAAGGTTGCAACTGCTTTTGGAAGTTTAGATCAGGTAAAAGTAGTAATAAGCATCGTTTCATTTGGATTCAAACGTGGCGTGCCAATTGATTCTGATTTAGTTTTCGATGCTCGTTTTCTCCCAAATCCGCATTGGGATGCGAATTTACGTCCGTTGGATGGCCGCTCTCCGGCCGTTAATGATTTTGTTATGGGTAATCCGGAAGGCACCGCGTACTTGTCCGCCATGGAGCAGGTAATCGACATTGTTGCACGAGGATATTTACACGATGGCAAAAGGTATTTG
>CAYXYW010000027.1:0-12013 GCA_964469855.1 uncultured Bifidobacterium sp. | reverse complement strand
TCAGGCGGCGAAACCGCGAAACCTGGACTGACCTTGACTGGGAAGCGGTTAAATCGGATCCAAAGACCAAAGCACTGCTGGTGAAAAATGGCAAAGTTGAAATTGTTAACAACGGGTTGTCGTTTAATCAATTACTCAATATGGATACATCATTAATTTGGGTTGATCTAGGAATTGATCAAGAGTCAATTGCTTATGCTGCAGTCCTAGATGAATCGGATGCGCCGGATTCTTGGCAAGACTTACGAAAAGCAGGAAACTTTTTAACTGATTTAGAAATTGGGCTGCTAGTCACGAGCACAGCAATTTTCAATTGGCATAAGAAAAATAAGTACTGTGGCAATTGTGGTGGTCAAACCATCGTTGAAACTGCTGGTTGGACCAGGAAATGCCAAAGCTGTGAAATATCACATCACCCGCGAACTGATGCGGCGATTATTTGTTTAGTAGTAGATGATCAGGATCGCGCTTTACTTGGCAGCAGAGTTGACTGGGCTTCAGATTTCTACTCGACTTTTGCTGGCTTTGTTGAAGCGGGAGAGTCCGCCGAAATGACGGTTATTCGAGAATTGCGCGAAGAAGCTGGTGTCTTAGTTCAGCACCATGACATTAAGTATCGAGGTTCTCAAGTGTGGCCATTTCCGGCTTCATTAATGCTTGGCTATCAGGTAAGAACATCTACTACTGACGCAGTAGCTGATGGATATGAAATTTCAGATGTGCGTTGGTTCGCCAGAGAGCAACTGAGATCGGAATGCGAAGCTGGAAAAATAAAGTTGCCATCGAAAATTTCAATAGCGCGCGCTTTGATTGAAGAGTGGTTTGGCGAAGAGCTGCCAGTTAGTTGGCTACGACCCTAATTCAGCTAGCAACTGGTTAATTGACGGATTGGTCATAGCCTTGCCATTTGGCAGCACCACGGTAGGGACTGTTTGATTTCCACCATTAACGCTTTCCACAAATTGAGCCGCTTCCGGGGAGTGCTCAATATCAATTTCAGTGTATTCCACGCCAGCGCGTTCCAATTGCGCTTTCAAGCGTTGGCAATAGCCGCACCATTGGGTGCTGTACATAGTTAAGGTCATGGCGGCAGTCTAGATAGATTTGCGTAAACCGCCTGTGCAGCCGATTTGCTTGCCCGATTACGCTCACCTCGTGACTGATTTATTGGCAAATCTCGATCCGGAGCAGCATGCGGTGGCAACCGCAGTCAATGGCCCGGTCATCGTATTGGCCGGTGCTGGAACTGGTAAGACTCGAGCAATTACTCATCGAATTGCATACGCAGTTTCCACAGGTGCACATCAAGCAGATGCCTCAATGGCAGTGACCTTTACGGTTCGTGCAGCCAATGAGATGAAAGCTCGATTGCAGCAGTTAGGGGTGACCGGTGTTCAGGTCAGAACGCTGCATGCCTCCGCACTGCAACTGGTTCAATATTTTTGGCCCGAAATAATCGGTGGAGCTCCACCTGCAATATGCGATAACACCGATGCAGTTCTTGAGCGAGCATTGCAGAAACATGGATTAACACCTGATCGAGCATTAGTACGTGATGTTTCAGCCGAAATCTCTTGGACTAAAGCCATGCGATATTCCGTAGACGAATACTTACAAAATTCTACTTCACGCACTTTAACCGCACAGCTAACGCCTAGCCGAATATCTGAGATTATGCAAAGTTACGATCAAATGCTAAATGCAAATCATGAGTGTGACCTTTCAGATATTGTGTTATTGGCAGCAGCCATGATGGAAGATCAACCAAGGATTGCGGCGAGTTTCACTAATCGCTATCAACATTTCACCGTAGATGAATATCAAGATATCTCACCAGCGCAGCAGCATCTATTAGATCAATGGTGGGCTGGCCGGGATTCAGTTTGTGTTGTTGGCGATCCGGGGCAAGCAATTTATGGTTTTGCTGGGGCAAATTCCAGTTTTCTAATAGACCTTCAGCAACGATTTGAAAATGCAACTGTTGCAAAACTGACTAGAAGCTATCGATCAGCCCCAGCAATAGTGCACGCTGCCAACAGCTTTGCCGAAATACCAACCATAAGTCAGCGAGATATTCCAGGCAGTATTGAGATTAATTCAGCAGCAGACGTCAAGGCTGAGGCTGGTGCGATCGCCAGTTGGATCTCAAATCAAGTCAGCGCTGGCATACCACTAAATCAAATTGCAGTGTTAACTCGACTAAATGCGCAGCTATCAGCAATTGATTCAGCATTGATTCAAATTGGTTTAGCGACAAACCTGACTCAGCAACGAGGCGGCATAGATTTAATGACCATTCACGCCGCTAAAGGATTGGAATGGCAGGCGGTAGTTGTTGCCGGGGTAACTGATCAATTAATGCCTTACCAAGCATTTGGTATTCCGCTCACCGAAGATCAATACGCAGAAGAACGAAGATTGTTCTATGTTGCCCTCACCCGAGCTGCTGATAAATTATTAATTAGCTATTCCAGAGATCGCGGAGCATCTGAATTCCTGGGCGTTCTTGCAGCTGATACTGCGACAGATTTAATGACAAATCAGTCAACGGTTACCAAAAGAAAAGTCTCATCCGAAACATCAACTAAACCCGCTGTTGCCAGTTGCCGGTTCTGCCAAAAAGGATTAGTAACTTCGGTTGAAATTGCCAGTGTGCGCTGTGAGGCTTGTGCACCTTGGGTTGATAAAGATTTAATGACTAAGCTGCAAGAGTGGCGGGCAATTCAAGCTCAACATGAGGAAGTCGCAGATTTTTTGATATTTACCGATGCCACCTTAAAGGCTGTTGCCGAAGTTGGAGATTTAGTTGAAGCAATGACAATTGGTATTGCCGGTATTACTGCTACTAAAGTAGAAAAGTATCAAGCAGACTTAGCTGCATTGTTTTCTAAGTAGTCGATAAATCCAGGCATGGATCGCTCAATCTCAGCTCGTACCCCAACTTCAGCATTCAATTGACTTAAGACTCCGATACAGCCCAACCACACTCGATGCACCAACACATATTGCGGTGGCAAGTTAAGTTTCAGCCCGGTTGAGAAATCAGGATTTCGAGGATCGTTTACCCGACCAAATTGCTCTCGCATCCAGTCTCGATTAAATTCAAATTTCTCAGTTTGTGCAGGTTCCGTAAATGGCGATAAGTAATTAAGCACTGCAGTAGGGCTCACCTCAACATTTGGCAAAATGAAATTTTGATCTCGCATCACTTCAATTACTCGATCCGCATCACCAGTCATTGCGATCGCAAGAAGTTGTCCCATCGCAGGCGGAAAACCTTCTGGCAATCTAGCTACCGCGCCAAAGTCCAATACACCTAACTTGTTGTCATCAGTGATTCGGAAATTACCTGGATGTGGATCAGCGTGGAGCATGCCAACACGCGAAGGCCCAGATAGTAAAAATGTTTGATACAAATCACCTGCGTGATCGCGCTGCTCTTTGCTGCCCTCTGCAATTATCTTTGATAACGGAGTGCCATCAATCCACTCTGAAATTAATACGTGTGCAGTTGCCGCCAAGATATGTGGAACTTTTACATTTGGATCGCCGTCATAGCTAAGTGCAAATACACGTTGTGCTTGCGCTTCTCGGAAATAATCCAATTCTTCAGCTAAAACTTTTCGCATTTCATCCATCAGCGATTTGAAATCTAGCCCGGGCGCAATTGGCTGGGCAATACGTGCGAATCGAACTGCTTGCTCAAAATCATTCAAAAGTGCTTTGTCAGCACCTGGGTATTGCACTTTCACTGCAACTTTGCGACCATCTTTTGAAATGGCTTGATGAACTTGCCCCAACGATGCAGATGCTGCAGGAGTCTCGCTGAATTCTTGGAAGCGATCTCGCCAATTCTCACCAAATTCAGTTGTCATCACTGTGGCAACAGTGCTCATTGGCATTGGTGGCGCTGAATCCTGCAATTTAGTCAGCGAAGCGCGATACGGTGCTGCCACATCTTCTGGGAAGGCTGCTTCCATGACGGATAGAGCTTGCCCGATTTTCATCGCGCCGCCTTTTAGTTCTCCCAGCACTCGAAACAATTGCTCCGCAGTTCGAGCTTGATTCTCAGCGGCGATTTGTTCAGCTGAAACGCCAGTTAGTCGCTTTCCGAAGCTTGCGGCAGAGCGACTTACGGCACCAATTGGCAATGAGGCCAATCTTGCAGTTCTGGTGAAAGTGCGACGGGGGATATCGGACATGGGCTGATTCTGGGGGCAAAGTGGATTCTGCGCACCTGCAACTAAGCGGCGAGCAACCCCCACTGGCAGCTACAAAACATATTTATCGGCTGATTGACTGGTTCTATTCGAGGTCCAGGCAGTCGAAACCGCCAACGTTGATTCACTAATTCACTTCGGGTTAGATCGCCCACTCCAATAGCAGAAATTAGTTGGGTGATGGCAAAACTAACCGCAAGATTCAACAGCAGCCAATCCGGTTGATCGTGCTGGTGCTGACCAATCAATTTACGCATCACGCTCCAACTTCGATCAACCTCGAGTAGTTGTTGTTCAGCGCAGTTAAGACAACTTGTTAGACCCGGAATCACCAACGGACCAACCACTACTTCAGAGATTCTTGGTTGAATCACAAGATGGGCAATTCCTCGATTTAAGTAATTGATGGCAACCTCTGGTGTCTGCCAAGGTTGATCGGTCAGAATCACAATATCTGGATCAGGCATACCTGCAGGTTGGGTCAGTTTTAGATTTGTGGAACATTGCTGCAGTTGGTTAAGCAGCGCAGTCTCCGCGCTTTGATTAGTTCGCAGCCAAAATGGTAGATCGGCAGTTTTAAACTCCGATATTGCTTCCAGCTTTATTCGACCAATCTGAGCTTGGGCAAGATAGATTGCGGCGAGCGCTGCGACTGGCCCCGCATTAGGTAGCCAGATATAACTTCTTGCTAGGTTTTGTAATCGAATCGGTGCAAAATCCAATCTGCCCAGCGCAGCTTGATAACTGCGTTGGCTAATGATTAAGTCTTGGAGTTGCTCTGGTGTTAAGTTTGCGGTGATTTGCTGATCCAGTAAGTCAGTCTCCAACAGGCCACGTTTTGTTAATTGAAACAGCGCAACCTCAGCAAAGTCAAAGTTTTTAACTAACTCTGCTACTTCATGATTACCATCTAGCTGATTCAAGAATTGTCGGATTTGACTGACTTCACCGGTTAGCAGCAACGAATGATTCGGATCAATACCTACCTGAATACAGTTCCGATCGCGCAGCGCAGTTGCGGTTGGATTGCGCAAAATTGGTTTTAAGGTTGGGTCCATCACCGAATTAGACGTTGCAATGACTGAGTTAGGGAAAGTTCTCCACAATAAACAGACCCGCAGTCAATTGACTGCGGGTCTGTGAAGCTTGCGTTTGGTTTTAGGCCTTGCCCAAAATTCTGGTTACCTTTGTGCCGCAAGTTGGGCAGATACCCTTAGCAAAGCGGCGGCCGTTAGTAACTTCGATGTTGCCAGTGAAGCTTCGCTTCTCCTTGCACTTAACGCAGTAGGCCTCACCTGTGTATGAATCAGACATATTGCATCTCCTCCTCCCAGCCCCCTTACGAGAGCAGCCTCACGATACGCGCATTGACCGCAGGATTGCAGGTTGAGCGGGTGGGGCGCGCCGAGAAATTCTTAATGAAAATGGTTCTCAAAATTACCTGTACTGACAAAAGAAAAATGGATCCGACGAGGCTCACAATCTGCCGTCAGCCTTCCCCTTGCTGGCGCCAGATCCGTTATCTCGCCGGACCCAGGCGCAAATTAGAGCGGGAATACAGCGGAGTCAACGTGGATTGTGGATGGACATGTGGAAAAGCTGGGGAATAGCCCGCCGTTACTGCGCACAGATTGTGCATACTGCTGTTGATATCCAGATTTATTGTTTTGGCAGTTCGCAGATTTCCTCACAAATTTAGGTAATTTGTCTAAAATTTGGTGTGGATGAAAAATAGTTCACAGAATTCCTGACTTAGGCGGGCAGATGACTGATAACGATCAACCACAATTGGAGTTTGCGCCCACTGACACTTCAGAGATAGTTGAGGTACGTCGTTCCAAAAAACGCACTAGATCAGTTGCTGCTTGGCGAGAATCTGGTCGGTTGATTATTTCAGTGCCGGCACGAATGTCACGCAAAGAAATTGATACCCATATCTTGGAGCTAACATCAAGAATTATTGCTGCAGAAGCGGTGATGGGCGATGATCAGTTAGTTGCGTTGAGTGAGAAATTAATTGCAGAGTACTTACAACCTGAATTTGGTGAACTAAGGCCAGTTTCAATTAATTGGTCGACTCGGCAACGCGAACTTCATGGTTCATGCACTTCAGTTGATCGCACTATCCGAATCGCAAAGCGAATTGCTACCGCACCTGAATATGTGATTGAAGTTGTGTTGCTGCATGAACTAATTCATCTGCTGCATCACGACCACAACAAAGAGTTTTATTCATTAGTACAACGACACCCAAAATATCATCATGCTGAAGCTTTCTTAGCTGGCATGAGTCATGCTGATAGCTATTAAAGCGAACCAGAAACTCGGATTGCTAACTCAATTGGATCATCAAGTTCATCTTGCTTTGGCAGTAAATCTAGATTCTGCCAAATGTAATCGCGCCGCTCGGCACCAATCAACTCAGTTAACTTTTTGAAAAATTCATAAGCGGCGCGCATCCGCTTCGGGCGAATCTCAAGTCCAACAAGCGCCGCAAACGCGTTCTCTGCAGGACCACCGGTAGCTCGGCGGCGACGAATTGATTCAAACATCGCACTGTAATTTGTTAGTTTGTCAGTTAGCGCAGTCTCAGTGACTATCTCAATCCAACCTTCAGATAACGCTAAAAGGTTTTCTAACCTGATCAGCGCTGCTTGCTGTTCTGGTGTTAGTTCTGGGGTTAGCACGCCGCCTTCTAGGGCGGCCGCAATTGCTTGTGGGTCTGATGGGTCAATTCCCTCTAGCGCAGTTTGTAATCTGGAAGTGTCAACGCGCATTCCCGCAGCATGAATTTCAACTGCAGTGATGATTGCTCCACTTAACCAATCAACTGAATTAAACAATCGTTGTCGAGCAATTTCCCGAGTTGCTAAGAAGTGGATTAAGTCATCACTAGGCACACTAATTTCATCCGCATATTTATCACATCGCTGCGTGATTAATGCTGGTCTAGCTCGGTCAGTGAGCAAGATGCCAACATCTGCGGCACCCATTACATCCATCGCAAGTGCGGCTAGTGATTGACCAACCTGCATACCCACCATTGCCGAAGTCATGCCTTTAACCATTTCCAGCATAGGTTTTGTCAGCTCGATCAACTCAGCTGGAATCTGCTCGCTACCTGGCATCATGGTGGTCATTGACTCAGCCATGCGGCTTAGCACCGGATCAGAGATGATCCGCCAGACATTTATTGAGTAGTTAATAAAGTCCTTGCGAGACCAAGCTTGCAGATCAACACCTAATGATGGAAATTTAGTTGCTTGATCCAGCCATAAGTCAACCGTGCGACCAGCGTTTTGGGTTCGCGAAATCTCACTCATTGTTGGTTGACTATCGCCCAACGAAACAACTTTGCTGATAGCAGTTTCAGCAATTGAATCCCAATTGATACCGGGCTTTCCGCCTTGCATCATCTTGCCAAGCTGCTCAAACATCTGACCCATTTGATTTAAGGGTTCACCATCACTTGGTGGCTGAAAGCCAAATGGGATGCTCATATTTTCTCTCTTTCTGCTGCCAACGATAGCGATAATTTCTTAACTCAGCGCAGCCAACCAAACCTGCAAATTCTGGTAAATGGGTTAGATTTATCACCCAGTCCTAGGAGCGCGGTGAGCACACTACTTTGGTGGTCGTTACCAATTTTGACTTTGATAGTTGGCACCGCTTGGGCAATCTGGAAATCTAAACCGCGGCGTTCCATGCACCCAGATCGAGATATTCAGGCCCGTCGTAGGTTTGAAGCTGCAATTGATCGGGTTACTGATAATCCCAAAGCCAAGGAGTAATCATTTTTAGCGGATATTGGCGGCGGTTGTTATTAGTGTGGCTGGCAATTGCGGCTACCGCGTTACCAGTTCCTTATTTGTCTCAGCAACCAGGGCCAGTTTTTAATACGTTAGGCAAATTAGGTAATGAAGAATTTATTGCAATTACTAATGCCACAACCTATGCCACCTCGGGTGAATTAGACATGACTACGGTGCGTGAAGTGGGTGGACCACAGCGCACCATAACTCTTGGTGAAGCAGTTTACGGTTGGCTACATCCAGATATTGCGGTTATACCGAGGCGGGCAAATTATCCAGATGAAATTACAGCCGAACAAGCACGAACCCAGAGCACCAGAGCGTTTGCTTCAAGTCAAGAAATTGCGCTGGGTGCGGTGCTGCGGGTATTGAATATTCCATTTACCGAGAATGTTTTTGTAGTAGATGTAATTGCGGATAGGCCTGCCGCATTATTCTTAAAATCCAATGATCAGATATTGAGCGTAAACGGAGTAAAAGTAAATTCAATTGGTGAAACGATTGCGGAAGTGCGAAAAACAACGCCGGGCAATAAAGCAACAATTGTTATTTCGCGCGATGGCAATGAATCAATATTTGAGATCCCGACTGTAGCTGCACCTGATTCTGAATCTGCAGGATCTATTGGCGCATATTTAACCAGCGAGATTAATTCCAGCATTCAAGCGAATTTTGCCGATCAACGTGTTGGTGGGCCAAGTGCTGGATTAGTTTTTGCGTTAGCAATTTATGATCAATTAACGCCAGGCGAGTTAATTGGCGATAACCATATTGCGGTAACTGGAACGATTACCACAACCGGTGAAGTCGGCTCTATTGGTGGCATTCGACAAAAAATGATTGGTGCTCGCAATGCTGGTGCTACGTTTTTCATTCTGCCGGTTGAAAATTGTGAAGAAGCTGTGAAACGAATTCCTGCTGGTCTAACTGCAGTACCAGTTAGTACATTACAACAAGCAATTTCAGTGCTGGAGAGCATCAAATCGGACGCTTCGGGCGAACTGCCTACATGTAATGCAGGGTGAATTCCGGTCAATTAGAGTACGCCGGTGACCTTCTTCCAACAAAATCCGTTCGGCGATCGGCCGACTCCGCCTAGTCTGCCTACCGGCAGATCTCGAGCCTTCTTGTTTGCCATTTCTATTGTGGTTGCGCTAGGGCTACTTACTTCATTCTTTGCTGGTTTTTACACTGACTATCTATGGTTTAAATCAGTTGATTCGCAAACTGTCTTTACCACCATATTGACCACCAGGATTTTGTTGTTCACGGTCACCCTTTTAGTGAGTTTGCTTTTCTTATGGGGCACCATATTTTTCGCGTATCGATTGCGACCCGCACAAACTGCGATTTTGATTCCTGAAGCAGTTGACCGACTTCGCAAACTTTTGGCCTATGGCATAGCTGGCGTGCTGGCAATGTTGATGGCACTTTCTGCTGGTAGCAATTGGGCACAATGGTTAAGTTTCATTAATCGAGAGTCATTTAATTATAACGATCCGCATTTTGGCATTGATGTTTCGTTCTTTGTTTTCACGTATCCAATTTTGCGACTGTTAATTGGAACTGGCATCACGCTATCGCTGTTCATGTTCATTATTGGCTTTTTGATTCACTCCGCAAATGGCGCAATTGTGTTGCAGCCAGATCAGCGTCGAATTACGCCGCAAGCAACAGCACACCTCTCGGCAATTCTTGGCGTGTTTATGTTGTTTAAAGCGGGCGCGTATTGGCTAGATAGATATGGCCTGGCAGTTCAATCCAACACTTTAGTTGATGGCTTGCAATATACCGATGTGCAAGCAGTGCTTCCAGTTCGCACATTGTTAACTGGCATTGCGGCATTGATTGCGATTTTGTTTTTTGTAAACATATTTAGACGCAGTTGGCGCATTCCGCTAACTGCAGTTGGGCTATTAGTTGCCACTTCAGTTTTAGCTGGCGGGGTTTACCCATCATTGCTGGAGCAGTTCCGAGTGCGACCAAGTCAGGCTGCGCTGGAGTCGCCATATATTGAGCGCGGTATCAATACCACTCGTGATGCATACAACTTAACAAATGTAGTTAAGGAAGATTATGCGGCAGTGTCGCAACCAAAGATTGATAACTTAGAGCAGTTCCAGGGAACATTGAGCAAAGTTCGATTAATGGATCCAGGTGCGCTTGCCCCAACGTTTAATCAGTTACAGCAAATTAGAGGTTATTACTCATTTGGTGATCAGTTAGATGTAGCGCGATATGAAATTGATGGCGAACTGCGCGGTGCTATTTTGGCAACTCGCGAAATCAATTTAGATGCGATTCCGCAGGCTCGAAACTTTATTAACTCACACTTTGTTTACACCCATGGTTTTGGTATCTCGGCCGCATTTGATAACACCGTTCGCCCTGATGGTGGACCGGTGTTTTTTGAACGTGATATTCCGCCACGAGGACCTCTGACAATAACGGAGCCGCGAATTTACTTCGGTGAGCGCTCACCTGATTATTCGATTGTTGGTGCGCCAGAGGGTGCGGACCCAGTGGAGCTGGATTTCCCAGATGAAACTTCACCTACCGGTCAGCAAAACAACACGTACAGCGGTGATGGCGGTGTGCCAATTGGTTCGTTCTTCAACCGGTTGATGTACGCAATTTCATTTAGTGAAATTAACATCATGCTTTCGGATTTCGTAAATGAAGAATCACAAGTGCTTTATGTTCGTGATCCAAGAGCGCGGGTGCAAAATGTTGCGCCATGGCTCACTTTAGATTCAGATCCCTATCCAATTGTTACTGAAGGTCGAATTAAGTGGATTGTTGATGGCTACACCACGACCTCGTTGTTCCCGTATTCCGAGCGAGTATCACTTGGTTCAGCAACAACTGATGCGTTGGGCGTAACTGGTAGTGCAATCTCTAGATTGAGCACAGATCAGATCAACTACATGCGCAACTCAGTTAAGGCTGTGGTTGATTCATATGAAGGAACCGTCACGCTTTATGGCTGGGAAGCGGATGAACCAATCCTTAAAGTTTGGGACAAGGTATTTCCAGGCTTGATTAAGCCAAGAAGTGAGATGCCAGACTCAGTCTTCAATCAGGTTCGTTATCCAGAAGACTTATTTAAAGTGCAGCGATCTGTGTATGCGAAATACCACGTGACTACGCCAGCATCTTTCTACAATGGTCAGGATTTCTGGTCCGTACCGCAAGACCCAACTGCCGAAGGTGCAGCGCTGTCGCAGCCACCGTATTACTTGCAAATTCAGATGCCAGGTGATGAAGAAGAATCATTTATGTTGACTTCAGCTTATTCACCAGTGCAACGCCAAACTCTTGCCGCATTTATTGCGGTTGGCTCTGATCCAAGACGTGATGATTACGGCAGGATTCGCGTGCTGCAGTTACCAAGTAATACGGTAATTCCAGGTCCAAACCAAGTGCAGAACAACTTTGAATCTGATCCACAAGTAGGTCAGGAACTTAACTTGCTGCGTCAAGGTGGTTCTGATGTTCGACTTGGCAATTTGTTGTCTCTACCAATAGCAGGTGGCTTCTTATATGTTGAGCCGGTTTATGTTCAAGGTGCAGCAGGCGATGGCTATCCATTATTGCGTCGCGTATTAGCGTCATTTGGTCAGAAAGTGGTGTTCAAACCATCACTCGAAGAAGCACTATTTGAATTGTTTGGTTCTTCCGCCGAGGTGCCAGCTGAAGTCACGCCGGGCGAAGATGAAGGCGAACCGACTGAGCCGGATTCAACACAATCCGCACAGCAGCGCTTGACGCAAGCTTTGGCTGATATGCAATCCGCGCTTAGCGAAGCAGATACCGCACTTCGCAATGGTGATTTCACTGCTTATGGTGCCGCGCAACGTAGATTAGAAGCAGCGCTGCAACGTGCAGTCGCTGCTCAGCGAGAGGTGGATTCAGCGACAAATTGATGCTCCGATAGGCTTGCGCTCCGCAACGCGGGGTGGAGCAGCTCGGTAGCTCGCT
>CAYXYW010000026.1:0-12204 GCA_964469855.1 uncultured Bifidobacterium sp. | reverse complement strand
AGAGAGGATGGGCGAACTCGTTTCGCTCATCCTCTCTTTTATATCTAGAGTTACCCCATAAGTTCAATGAAAGGACTTCAGATGGCTGACTACAAAGCGGTCAAAATTGAAAAAGGTAAAGGCGGCTGGGGCGGCCCACTAGTTGTTAAGCCAACCGCAGATCGACCACTTATTTACTGTGTAACAGGTGGCGGAATTCATCCGCTAGCACAACACATCGCCGATCTAACTGGCGGTGAAGCATTTGATGGCTTTAAGAGCAGCGCACCATTCGACAAAATTGCCGTTGCTGTTATCGACTGTGGTGGTACCGCACGAGTTGGCGTTTATCCAATGAAGAAAGTTCTTACCGTTGATATTCATGCCACCTCACCGGCAGGTCCGCTAGCAATGTTCATCACTGAAGATCTGTTCGTTTCTGGCGTTAAGCCAGAGAACGTGACACCGGTCGACTAGGAATGAGCGAACTGCTTTATCAAACTACCGTCACCTCAATTGGTGAGTTAGTGCCAAGTTTTGTTGCGGAAGGCATGCTGGTTTTCTTTGGTGAAAATGCACCAGAAGAGCTGCATAGTTTTTGTGTTTTGCACAAAGTTGAGCACGCTAGCGGCGAATTGTTACCGGGCGATCTGGTACTAATAGATGACCATGAATTTGAAGTTTTAGCAGTGGGACCAGTTGCAAGTGAGAACTTGATGAACTTGGGTCACTTAAACCTAAAAGCTAATGGTCGAACTGAGGCTGAGTTACCAGGCGATGTTTGTATTGCGCAAACTGCGCTACCAAATGTTGTTGTTGGCTCTAAGCTCACAATCAAAAGGAACTAGAGAATGCAATACCGCGCCGAACTAAAACGTCTTGCCCAACAACAGGGTCGTGATTTTCGAATTGCGTTAGTTGGTGCAGGTCAGATGGGACGAGGCTTTGCCTCACAGTCTCATCGAATGGGACTTGCGGTTGCGGTGATTGCCGATATTGATCCGGCCCGAATTCAACAGGCTTATCACGATTTAGGTTTAGGCGATGCGGTCATCTCAGATGACCTAGCAACACTGAATAGTGCGATTGAAGCTGGTAAACCGGCCGGCACCACAACTGCTGAAGTTGTGCCACACCTCAACGTTGATGTTGTGGTTGAAGCAACTGGCGTGCCTGAAATAGGTGCCAAAGTTGCTTATCACGCGCTAACTAGCAAAAAACATGTTGCAGTGTTGAATGTGGAATGCGATGTCACCATCGGTCCAATTCTGCGCAAAACTGCCGAAGAGCATGGTGTGCTGTATTCAGTATGTCATGGTGATGAACCAGTTGAAGCAAAAGAGTTAGTTGATTTTGCGCTAGATCTTTCGTTTGAAGTTGTATGCGCTGGTAAAGGTAAGAACAATCCGTTCGAACCGTTATCTAATCCAGATACTGTCGCCGATCGAGCAAAAGCAAAGCATATGAATCCTAAAATGCTTGCTTCTTTCACCGATGGCTCCAAGACCATGATTGAGATGGCAGCACTTGCTAACGCAACTGGCTTGAAATTAACTCAGCGCGGCATGATCGGACCTGCTGCCACAGTTAAGACTTTGCAAGATGTGTTTGCGCTTAAAGCTGATGGCGGGGTGTTGCCAGAAGCTGGGGTGGTTGAGTACTGCACCGGCGATGTTGCACCTGGAGTTTTTGTTATTGTGAAAACTGATTCACCTTATGTTGCCGAAGAGATGAGTTATCTGTCTATGGGTAACGGGCCTTACTTTGCGTTGTATCGGCCGTATCACTTAGCTAGTGTGGAAGCACCGTTAACTGTGGCAAAGATGTTGGTTGATGGCAGAGCATCATTGGTTAGCGGCAAACGAATGACGGAAGTTATTGCCGCGACCAAGAAAGTGCACCAGCCAGGTGATGTATTCGATGGTATTGGCGGTTATTCCGCTCGCGGTGTTGTTGACAAAGTTGAAGATGCGCTACGCGACAACTTAGTGCCAATTGGCATCTTGCAGGGCGCTGTTGCGAAACGAGAAATTCCAGTTGGTGCCTATGTCACCTACGACGATGTGGAGTTAGACACCAGTCAGACCATCTACAAACTGCGGCAAGAACAGGATGCGCTAGGTTTGTGATGTGTCACCATCACCTAAACGCATTGCGGTAATTCTGGCAGCCGGTGCCGGCAATCGAATTGGTGCTGGCATCAACAAAGTCTGGTTGCCCCTTGGTGGGCAGGAGCTGCTTACCTGGAGTTTTAAGTGGTTAATTGATACTAAACTTTTTTATCGTTATGTATTAGTGGTTCATCCCTCCGAACATGAAAAAGCCAGATCAGTGCTACGCGCTTATGTTGATGCCCCAGTTGATTTAGTCGATGGCGGCATCACCCGACATGATTCCGAGCGGCATGCGTTGGAATATTTAGCACCCGCAATTGAATCAGGCGAATGCGATTTAGTGCTAATTCACGATGGTGCCAGACCGTTAACTTCACCAGCGCTAATTACTGAGATAGTAACTGCCGCTGAAGTTCATGGTGGTGCCGTGCCATCGCTGCCAACTTCAGTGCTAACTGGTCATACAAACCAATCCGGCGAGATCATTCGGGTGCAGACGCCACAAGTTTTCAAAGCCCAGCCACTGCTTACCAGTTACCGAAAAGCTGAGCTGGATGGCTTTCAGGGCTCAGATACCGCAATGTGTATTGAGCAGTACGCTCCTGAGATCGAAATTAAGTGTGTGCCAGGCAGCGCCCAGAATATTAAAGTCACATATGCCCAAGATTTGATTTTGGCCGAGCACATCTTGGCCTCTCACCACTTTAATTTGCATACTAGGAGCCATCATGGATAGCGGTAAGCAAGAAGTAGTGCTCAGGTGCGGGGTCTGCGGCAAAGAAGGCCTGCACGAACTGCATTATGCCGGCCGATTGCTCGCGAGTGCCAAATGCAAATCCTGCGGCACGGTGATGCGACATACCCCACGAGAACTGCGTCGCACCTACATCAAAGATTTACAAGATCGCGTGGCAACTAAGCCGCATCGATTAGTTAAGCGATTAATTATGGAACCAAGCTATTTATGGAAAGGCTTGCCAGCTGCGCTAAGACGTCAGCCAAAAAAGTTCATCGATGAAGCAAAAGAACTAAAGAATGTGGAGAAACTTCAAGAAGAGGAGTGATTTAGTCGTTCCCATTCCAAGAAGGATTCCACTAACACCACATCACTCGCTGATCTAACTCGAATAGATTCCAAGTCACCTTGAACGAGCGCTTGCGCTTCACCAGCATTAATCGCAAAACTCCAGCCATCAGTTGGCTGCTGATCTGTAATGCTAGCTACCCAATAGCACTCTGGTGACGTTAACGCCTGCACGGTGTTGCGATCAATAGTTGCAGTCACAATTCGATCAGCGTTAATCTGTTTCAGCGTATCAACAACTACGTGCGCTGGTCGAGCTGCAGCAGCACCATTAAGCAGTGCTTCTAGCGCTGTTTGAAAAGTCTTCACTAGAGTTAATGGCCGACAAGCATCATGAACAAATAACACTTGCGTCTCAGCTGGAATTAGATTTCTTATCTCTTTTAATTCAGCTACAAAATGCACTGGAAAATTGGGTTTGCGTTTTGCATCTATTGCTTGAAATTCTGCTTCGAGACTTTCTGCAATTGCAACTATAACTTTTGGTTGACAGCTAGCAGTTGCGGCACGATTAGCTGCAGTTGCTAACACTGAAGATTTACCAAGCGGCAAAAATGCGTTGTTATCAGCAACCCAGATCACAACCACTGGTTGCGAGGTAAGCTCGCGAATCACAATTAGTTATTTAGTCTCTTCAAGCACAGCCAAGATGCGCGCTTCGGCATCTTCTTCTTTAGAGTGTTCGGCCAGCGCGATCTCACTGCGCAGAATCTGAATTGCCTTAGCCAGCATTCGCTTCTCGCCAGCACTTAAGCCACGGTCTTGATCGCGGCGCCATAAGTCGCGAACTACCTCAGAAACCTTGATCACATCGCCAGATGCCAACTTCTCCAAATTCGCCTTATAGCGGCGAGACCAGTTGGTTGGCTCCTCAATATATGGCTGGCGCAGCACATTGAATACCCGCTCTAGACCCTCAGCGTTGACCACATCTCGCACGCCAACTAGATCCACATTGTCAGCCGGCACTCGCACTGTCAGGTCGCCCTGGGCCACTCGGAGCACCAAATACTCCCGCTCCTCGCCCTTGATCACACGCTTCTCGATAGCCTCAATGGTGGCTGCCCCGTGGTGTGGATAAACGACTGTTTCGCCGACTTTGAACATATTTGAGAACTCCTTGAGAGCCCCCAAGTCTACCAGCCGATTTTTCTGATTTTTCCCCGCATCCCAAGCCCAAATCTATGAGGGATTAGGTAGCCTTCCGCCCATGCAATCAACCAAACTCATCTCTGCCCTGCTCACGATATTTTTACTTACTGGCTGTGCTACCGGCTTTGATGCCGCCACTCAACAGCAAGATCCAACCGGCAATGGTCGCTATGTTGCAGTTGGCGATTTGCAGGTGCAGAACATGACTGTGGTCGCTGGCGAAACTAATGCTGCATTGTTGATGAAGATCTTTAATGACACAACAGAGTCAGATCGACTATTGCAGTTAACTATTGGCAACCAAAACGTATTAACTGATATTGCAATTCCAGCTAACACCAAAGTTGCCTATGGCAATGCTGCTAATCCGGCTCATATTTTTGAGTTATCAGCTCAGCCTGGCGGTTATCTACCAGTTCGAATACAATTTGAACGAGCTGGGATTTATGAAACCTCAGTATTAGTGGTTGCGCCAGTTAATCAATATGCTGGATTGGTTGATTAAGCTTCAAACTTATAACCAAGTCCTCGCACTGTTAAAAAGTGTTTGGGGTCTGCTGGATCTGTTTCAATTTTGGCACGAATTCGCTTCACGTGAACATCTAACGTCTTTGTATCACCAACATAATCAGATCCCCAAATTCGATCTATCAACTGACCTCGAGTTAACACGCGACCGGCATTTCGCATTAGCATCAACAGCAAGTCAAATTCTTTCAGCGGCAATTTAACTGGCTCACCAGCAACTGAAACTGCATGGCGTTCGACATCAATTCGAATTCGGCCAATCTCAATTACATCTGATTGGTCTTCAATTACTTCACCGCTACGGCGCAGCACTGCTTTAATTCGCGCAATTAATTCACGAGAGCTGAAAGGTTTAGTGACATAGTCATCAGCACCTAACTCCAGTCCAACCACTTTATCAATTTCCGAATCTTTTGCGGTAACCATAATGACCGGAACTTTGGATCGCTTTCTAATCTCACGGCAAACTTCAGTGCCAGATAGCCCAGGCAACATCAAATCCAGCAAGACAATATCTGCGCCACCTTTATCAAATTCTATTAACGCGGCATTGCCGTCAGCGGCAACGGCAACCTCAAAGCCTTCTTTGCGAAGCATGAACGATATGGCTTCGCTGAAAGATTCTTCGTCTTCAACAACAAGCACTTTTGTCATGCCACTACCTCCTGGGAGAGATTCCGAAGTGTTTCTTCGGATGGTGTTGGTAATCGAAGAGTAAAGGTAGAACCTTTGCCTTCAACAGAATGCAATGACACATCGCCGCCATGGCCTGTGACAATGTGTTTCACAATCGCAAGTCCTAAACCGGTGCCACCAGTTGCCCGAGATCGAGCTGGGTCAATTCGATAAAACCGTTCAAATACTCGAGTTTGATCACCCTCTGGAATACCAATGCCTTGATCGGTAACTCTAATCTCAACTAGGCCATCAGAAATTTCAGCTGTCACTGTAACTTTAGTTTTTGCTGGCGAATAATTAACTGCATTAACGATTAAGTTTCGAATTGCAGTTGTTAATTGTCGCTCAACGCAAGCAACCTTAAGCCCTGGTGCGATTTTGGTAATTAGCTCGATTTCTTTTGCTTCAGCAACAGATCTAACATCACTTACTGCCGCATCAACTAAACGTTTAACTGGGGCAATAGCGGCCTTCTTTAATGGATCATCACTTTGCAACCGCGATAAATCAATTAAATCATTCACTAAATTTGTTAATCGTTGCGCTTCTGCTTGCATCTTAAGCGCAAATCGGCGAACTGCTGCCGGATCATCAGCTGCTTCAGCTGCTGCTTCACTCAGTAAGGAGAGCGCACCCACTGGCGTTTTAAGTTCATGTGACACATTTGCCACAAAATCTCGTCGAACTGATTCCACTCGAGTCACATCTGAAACATCGCGCAGGATTAATAAATATCGCTGCTGAGAAATAGGTGCAATTCGAACTAATAACGACAGTGAAGCGGTGCCTAGGGCAGATCGTGGAATATCCAAAATTCCCTCAGCAGTTTCAGAATTCTTCATTGCATTAGTAATGAAAGCCTCAATATTGGCATGAGTTACTTTGTTGCCTGAAACTAAATCCAATTCTTCCGCTTCAGCAGATAACGACATCACTTGCTGTTGATCATTCAATATCAGCCAAGCATCTGGGAGCGCATCAAGCAGCGCAGCTTCTGCTGCATGGGCCGATACATCCTGTTTGGATCTTGTTCTGCTGCGATTTACCCAGTAGTTGACCAATAGAAATATCAGCGCTGCCGAAATGACGCCAAGCACAAATTCCACCTGCTCAGAATAGAGCGCAAGCAGGGTGAAGTGAAACTTCACGGGTTAACGCCAGCCATACAGGACTTTGCCAGCGGGTGAACTGCGCGGACCTGCGCCCTATCGGCTATCTGGCAGCCCGACAGGGCAGAATTGCCACATGTACAAATTGATCTTGTTACGCCATGGCGAATCTGAGTGGAATGCGTTGAATCTATTCACCGGCTGGGTGGATGTGCCGCTAAGCGAAAAGGGACGAACTGAAGCAGCTCGCGCTGGCGAGTTATTGCTGCAAGCAAATCTGCTGCCAACCCAACTTCACACCTCGCTGCTTCGCCGAGCAATTGCAACCGCTCAAATTGCGCTAGACAAAGCTGATCGACATTGGATTCCAGTTAGCCGATCTTGGCGGCTTAATGAACGACATTACGGTGCGCTGCAAGGAAAAGATAAAAAAGAAACTTTAGCTACCTATGGTGAGGAGCAATTCATGCTCTGGCGCCGATCATTTGATGTACCGCCACCACCAATTGAGATTGATAACAAGTATTCCCAGGCGAATGATCCTCGCTACGCTGGAATTGCCGATTTACCGCGAACTGAATGCCTTAAAGATGTGATTGCTCGAATGCTGCCATATTGGCATGACGCAGTTGTGCCGCAACTTAAAGCCGGTGAGATTGTTTTGATCACAGCCCATGGCAATTCACTTCGCGCACTGGTAAAAGAACTTGACGGCATCTCAGATGAAGACATTGCTGAGCTAAATATCCCAACTGGAATTCCGCTGTTTTATGAATTGGATGCCAACTTGAAACCAATAACAGCTGGTGGCACCTATTTAGATCCAGCAGCCGCTGCTGAAGCAGCAGCAAAAGTTGCTAATCAAGGTCGCTAAAAAGTTGCGTGGTATTTGCCTACTGGCTTACCCCCACCAAGCACGGGTTTAGTTAATAACTCATCGGATGCTGAATTATTAACATCCCAAAGTTGAAACACTCTTGCGGAAACTAAATGACGAACTAAAAAGTTTCCAGAATCAAATTTGAATGCTGCCGCTCTGCCATCGGCAAGCGCTAACACTTCTACGCCTTCAGCGCCATCTTTTAGATAACTGCCTGGAACTGCTTGCATCAACTTGGCGATATCTCGGCCAACTCCGCTGGCCGCTTCAGGATATGCCCTTACCGCAGTAATAATTTTGTTTAATTCGGATCCAGCTGGCGCTAACACTGCTTGTTGAATCATTTTGGCCAAGCCAACGAGTGAGATAGCATGGAGCGGACCGCCACAGCCATCAACGCTGCTGATTTCAACTTGCTCGCCAGCAAGCTGGGAAAACAATTCAACGATTCGTTGCTGCAATTTATTGGTTGAGTCCAAATAAGTTTTCGGATCTAAGTTGGAATGAACACAGCCACTTAACCAAGCAGCATGTTTTCCAGAGCAGTTCATCGCAATTGCAGATTTTTCTTTGCCAGCTGAAAGCCAAGCACGTTGCTCTGGTATGCCAATTGGATAATCTGGTGGAGTTTGCAGATCTGCTTCGGACAAGCCAGCCTCAGCTAAAATCGCTCTGACATAACCTAAGTGCGCTTCGCTGCCGCTATGAGATGCTGCTGCAACGGCAGCAGTTTCATCTTCTAATTTCGCACCGAATTCAAGTGAAACGGCAGCTTGTACGGACTTTACTGCGCTTCTGGGATAAACCAATTCCTTAATATCACCAAGTGAGTAATCAATATTGCCATCAGCAGTTAACATCACTAATCGACCGGTGTAGATGCTTTCAACTAACTCGCCACGGACTAATTGAGCCAATACCGGATTAGACACGTTCTTTCTCCGGATTTACTAATAATTCCTGCGTTGCCGACTGATTATTTACGCGTAACGTGACATCAGCAGCGGTTGAACGCTTTATTAAAGCTAACGCAATTGGCCCAAACTCATAATGTTGCGCAGTTGAGCAAATCACGCCAACTTCGGCATCTTCTAGCTGAACTAAATCCCCGTGCTGTGGCAGCTGGTTATCACCTGCTTCAAGATAAAGCAGCGTTAATCGACGTGGCGGTTTACCTAAATTGTGCAATCTGGCAACAGTTTCTTGACCGCGATAACAACCTTTACTTAAGTGCACACCTGGTCCAATTAAGCCAATTTCATGTGGCAACGTTTTGTGATCAACGTCTTTCATCCTTGGCACACCGGCCGCAATGCGCAGTGCGTTATATGCCCAACTGCCAGCCAATTCTTTACCTGATAAATAGTTACTCAGTTCTGACTTTGGCAGTATCACTTCACGGCCAATAAATTTAGCCGGCCTTGGCAATAAGTAACGAGATTGATCGCCGCCAGCGCTGCTACCAGCGTTAGTTAAGCCCAACTCACCAAATTCCAACGGCGTTAACCAAGTTGGTTGATCTGCAATCTCGCGAATCGGCTCAAATACCACAACTAAATCAGCTGCTAATTCAATGTCTACCCGAGACATGAACTTCATTTTGGTCAAATAATTAATTAACTCAGTTGCGCTGTCGGCTTCAACGATTAAATAACAGATATCTTCGCCAGCAATCACATGCAGCTCATGCTCAATGTGACCGTGTGGTGAAAGAATTAACGTAGTTGCGCTTTCGCCTGGCACCAATTTAGCTACTGAATGCGAACTAATGCTGTCTAGCCAAGTTAATCGATCCGGGCCAGTTAACTTAATTACGGGCCGATTGCTCAACTCCACCACGGCCGCGCCGGCAGCTAGTGATTTTTGCTCAGCCAGTGGATTGCCAAAATGCCACGGAATATCTTGATCAAGCCACTGCGGTGGTGGTGGAACTGGAACACTGCTCACTTAGCATCCTTAGCACAAACTGCGCAGAGTCCATCAAATGTAATGTGATACAAATCAATTTCAAAACCATTATCTGCTTTGATTGCAGCAATAGTTTCGTTAGCTAAATCTGCGGGTAGCGAAAACACTCGTTGGCAGTTGCCACAATGTAGATGAATATGTGGATCACCATCTACTACGTGATAGGTCGGTGCGCCATGACCTAAATGGGTATGGGTGATTAAGTCTGCTTTTTCTAAAACTTCTAAGCACCGATAAATAGTAGAAAGATTTACTCCTGGCGCAGTTTTAGTTACTTCAATCAAAATCTCTTCCGGGGTGCCGTGTCGAATATTGTCTAGCGCAGCGAGCACCAACTGTCGCTGCTGCGTTACTCGCAAACCAACTGACTTTAATTTATCGCTACGCGTCATGATTATCCATCTTCGTTAATGTTGCTGAAACATGTGCTGCAGGTTGATCGCCAGTGGTTAACGTATCTAATCGCCACAACAATCTGCCATCAACTAAACCAATTAATCTTTCACTTCCCCGATACATCACAGTGTCATCAGGTCGCATAATTCGAATGGTTTGTAGTTTCACTCGAGCACCAGTAATTACGGCGTTCTCAATTCCCGTTACTTCAACTTCACCGGTAAGGGTTTCCGAATAGCCATAAGAATGAGTTAACTGCAAAATCGCACCATTATTTGGGGTGGCACGCCAGATGCCAAACTCAACGGCAGTTGGACGAATTCGATTGCCGGATGAATCCAACAGCCAAGATCTGGAGGCATGGGTTAAGAACTCTCGGCCATCGCAGCCAATCGTTACTTCTTGTGCAAATTGAAAGGGCGTGCCTGCTGCTTCGCCGCCAACACCAACGCCAAGCCAAGACCCAATCAGCCAAGATAAATGCGCTATCGGTGCTGGCACCCCAGCTATCAATTCTGAATCGGACATTTGGCCTCTCCTTATGGCCAACCCTAACTGCTATTTGGGATTGCTGAGCGCGGTGGAAGTATCCTGAGCCAGTGGCGACCATCCTGTTATTAACCGATTCTCCCAGCGCTTCCGCTGAGGTGCTGCCAGCGCTTGGCTTGCTCTCCCATCAGGTTCGGGTGCTACCAGTTGACCCGGCAGTGTTGGTTGATGCGCCTGCCGCTGATCTGTTATTAATTGATGGTCGCAAAGATCTGCCCGGAGTTAGAAGTTTTTGTCGGATGCTCACCGCAACTGGTGCCGGCGCACCCGTTATTGTGATTTTGAATGAAGGTGGCGCAGTTGCGTTACAAAACGATTGGGGTATCAGCGACTTTGTGTTAGATAGTGCTGGCCCAGCTGAGCTTGATGCCCGAATTCGATTAGTAACTACTTACACCGAAACTGAAACTAACTCTGGTTCTGAACAGAAAATTGGCGAGTTAGTTATTGATAGCAGCGGCTACACCGCAAAACTGCGCGGCCAGACATTGGATTTAACCTATAAAGAGTTTGAGTTACTGCGATTCTTAACGCAGCATCCAGGTCGAGTATTCACCAGGTCCCAACTACTGCAAGAAGTTTGGGGCTATGACTATTTTGGCGGCACTAGAACAGTAGATGTGCATGTGCGTCGATTGCGCGCCAAATTAGGGCCAGAATACGAAGCCTTAATCGGCACCGTGCGAAATGTTGGTTATCGCTGCGACTTACCAACTGGTCGTGACCAACTGCAATCGATTTAAGCCACCCCCACTTTTCAGTTCAACTTAATCTTGTATTCTTTGCCCCGGTCATGAGTTCCAGTTTTTAGCCCCGGCTTACTGGACGGCAACCCTCCACCGCGGTGGGGTGCTCCGGGTGAAGACCAGGTCGAAAACTTCGACAAGCGCGGATCTGGTGCCTCAGGTCCAGCGTTTTGGATCATAGAGAGGCTGTTAATGAAAAAACTGATCAAGTTAATTCCATTTGTAGTTGCAGCATTGATTTTGACTGCTTGCTCATCTTCGGAAGAGACTGAATCTGCCACCAGCGAAGCAACTACCTGCTCAGCTGAATCGCTACAAACACTGACCCCAGGTACATTAACTATTGCAACTGGTGAACCTGCTTATTACCCATGGGTGATTGATGATGCACCAGAAAGCGGTGAAGGTTTTGAGGCTGCAGTTGCTTATGCGATTGCAACTGAGCTTGGTTACGCTGCTGAAGATGTAACTTGGGTTCGCACCTCATTTGATGCCGCAATTGCGCCAGGTCCAAAGACATTTGATTTCAATTTGCAGCAGTATTCAATTACTGACCAGCGAAAAGAAGTAGTTGACTTTGCTGGACCTTATTACCAAGCAAACCAAGCAATTGTTTCTTTCAAAGGCAGCATACTTGAAGGCTTAACCACAATTCAGGAAGTTATTGACTCTGGTGCCAAACTTGGCGCTGGCGTTGGCACAACTTCACTTGAAGTTGTGGAATCTACTTTCGGGCTTTCTGCCTCAGTATTTAACGATAATGCTGCTGCAGTTGCCGCACTTAAGAACCAGCAGATTGATGGCATTGTGATGGATCTGCCAACTGCGCTTTATATTGCTGGCGTTGAACTCGACAACGGAATCATCGTTGGTCAGGTTGAAGAAACTGATAGTGCTGATCAAGGATTTGGTTTGCTACTTGCAAAAGATAGCCCACTGACTGATTGCTTAAATCAAGCAATTGAAACACTACGCAGCAACGGACAGTTAGCGACAATCACTGAAGAGTGGCTAGCTAACT
>CAYXYW010000025.1:0-12888 GCA_964469855.1 uncultured Bifidobacterium sp. | reverse complement strand
CTTCGGTAAACGCAATACCCAAGAACATGTTGGTTCGGATGATGCCACTTGCTTCAGGCTGACGAGCAATGCTCTCCAGTGCCTTACCAACAACAATGCCCACGCCAATACCTGGGCCCATTGCTGCTAGACCGTAACCAATTGTGTTCAGGTTGCCGGTTATTTCAGCGAACAGCTCCATTGTGTTCCTTTCCTTTGTAGTTAAACGGTTGCTTAACTGACATCAATGTTCCTCACTAACTGCGCCACTAATGTAAACCGCGGTTAGTAAGGTAAAAATATAAGCTTGCAAAAACGCCACTAATATTTCAAACAACGTAAATGCAAATCCAGCAATGAAACTAAACACACCAAATGGCTTCAGAATGAAGCTATCGGAAACCAACAGCATGTAATTCGCACCACTGTAGAAGAGAACCAACAGCATGTGTCCTGCGATCATATTGGCTACTAGACGAATCGTTAAAGTTGCTGGCCGGAAGATGAAAGTTGAAACTAATTCAATTGGTGTAACCAGCAGATAAAGTGCCTTTGGAACGCCCGGTGGAAAAAGGTTAAGCTGTAAATAATGAACTAATCCATGCTGCTTAATCCCGGCGTAGTTGAACACCACATATGAAGCAATAGCCAGAATCAGCGGAATAGCGATCACACTTGATGCTGCAATATGCATCAGCGGCAAGATGCCAGTAATGCTGAAGGCTAGCACCATGAAAAACATGGTGGTGAGAAGTAAATTAAATCTTTTCGCTTGATGTCCTAGCACTTCTTCTGAGATGTGCACTCGAACAAAGTCTAAAAACATTTCGCCCAGACTTTGAATTTTAGTTGGCACAAGAGCAGGCTTTCGGAATGCGAAGTAGAAAAATACCAAAAGCACTGTTGTCATGAAGACCATGATCAAATTGATTCTGGTCATGGCAAACATGGGCTGGCCTAGAAAGTCAGGTCCAAATTCAAAAAGTTTTGGTGGAAAAAACTCAGCAATTGATGGTGGGGCGAAACCATCTTCAGAGGAGGCAGCTAAAACATTTGCCTTATCGCTGTTCAGAACTTCCTCCACTCTTTTCAACTGGTTCGGTTTCGCGTCCGTACCGCATGTATACGATGTACATGCTCAACACGAATCCCAAAATTAACCCCAACGCTAAATACATCGGCGCTGAATCCATCGCACGATCAAGAAGTGCACCTATGCCACCCCAAACCACGGGGCCGCTGATCAAGGTACCAATCACAGACCAAACCAAGCCTTCTCCGTGCGGAAGTGGCGCTAATTTGGTCTTCTCTGCCATGGCGGGCGGAAGCCTAGCAATAGGTTTGCAGTCAAGCAGGATGAGCGGGAAATTAGTCCGTTTCTAAATAAACTGTCTTCGATTTCAGCGTCACTAGAGCCTCAATTGTGAGGTAGCCCACAAGCCCTACCAGCATTGAAATCAGCAAACTTGGCCGGTGATAAAAATCTTCCCCACGCAACCACACCAAAACTGCAATCAGCAGCACAATTTTCAATAGCCATGATCCCAGCACGGCAACGCCCAACGCCTGCACACTCAGCGTCCGAGTTAAGAGTGCAACTACAGATGTAATGCCAGTAAATACCACTGCTATACCAAAGCCAATTCCTGCTCCAGCTAAACCTGATTGACCGTTAGTCGAATATCCAACCAATAACACAATTGGCATTGCCAAAACAAACAAGCCAATTCCGTAATAAACCATTTTTTTAAGTGCTAGATATGCGCTGGTCAAAGTAACTCCCCTACTGGTACATATCTCGTTGAACGTGGCCGCCGGATTAAAAATACCAGTAGCAAACTAAATCCGATGATAACCATCAGCCCAGCAAGCCATACTGGAACAAATGCCACTGATACGGCTGGGATTGCAAATACTGCTGCAGTTGCATACATCAAAAGTGCGGCACCGCTTTGGGAGTGTCCACGCTCTAGCAATAAATGATGCAGATGTTTTTTGTCTGGCGTGAATGGATTCTTGCCAGCTTTAGTTCGACGAAATATGGCCAGCAATAAATCTGCTAACGGTATTGCAATAACAATAACTGGAATCAAAACCGGAAGCAGCGCTGGTAGCGCTGCCGTAGCGTCAATTGCGGAAGGATCTAATTGGCCAATGAGCATAATGCTGATTGCTGCTAATAACAGACCTAACATCATAGATCCGGTATCGCCCATAAAAATACGTGCCGGATAAAAATTGTGCGGTAAAAAACCAATCACTGCGCCAACAACTAAAGCTGAGAGCAGTGTTGGCAATGTTGCACGCAAATAACCTTCAACCACACTCAGCGTGTAGGCATAAATAAAAAATGAGAATGCCGCAATACCCACCACACCAGCTGCTAAACCATCTAATCCATCAACAAAATTGACTGCGTTAACGGCAACCAAAACTAATAGCACTGTTACCAAAACCCCAACAGTTGGATCTAACACAATTGTGCTGCCCAGCGGTAACCATGAAATAACAACACCATTCAGCGCCATTACGCCAGCAGCAAAAACTTGTACAGTTAACTTAACTGGTGCATCAAGCGGCCACCGATCATCAACTAATCCCAGCAAAACCAAAATCGTTGCAGCGGCTAACACACCAATTGCGGTTCGATTCGCATCAAACACTGAACTCATCAACGGCAATCTAGACGCCAAAAGCACGCCGACGCTGACACCAATGAACATGGCTAATCCGCCCCATCTTGGCGTTGGTTTGTCATGAACATCGCGATCACGCACTTCAGCCATGGCATTAGCTTTAATTGCAAACGCTCTAGCTGCTGGTGTTGCTAACAGCGTGACAAACGCTGCGGCAAACATGCAGATTAGATACTCACGCACGCGGATACGCCGGGAATTTAGCTACCAAAGAATTTACACGTGCTGAAACATCACTGAGCTTGGCATCATCTGTTGCGGTAATGGTTTCAGCAATCAGTGTTGCAACTTCTGGCATCTGCGCTTCGCGCATGCCTTGCGTAGTTATCGATGGAGTGCCAACCCGGACACCAGATGAAATCATCGGAGGTTGTGGATCATACGGAATTGAATTTTTGTTAAGTGTGATTTTAGCCAGATCACACTTACGTTCAGCTTCTTTACCAGTAACGCCCACGCCCTGTAAGTCAATTAGAACTAAATGGGTGTCAGTTCCGCCGCTGACAGGTCGCAACCCTTGCTTATCTAGCTCAGCTGCTAAAGCTTGTGCGTTCTTAATTACCTGAGCGGCATAGTCCTGATAGGCCGAGGTAGTGCATTCTTTGAGCACAACTGCTTTTGCCGCAACTGCGTTCATCAGCGGGCCACCTTGCATTTTTGGAAAAACCGCTTTGTCAATTTCCTTGGCATGTTCAGCTCGAGTCAAGATCATGCCGCCGCGCGGACCACGCAATACCTTGTGCGTGGTAAAGCAAACCACATCTGCATACGGCACTGGACTTGGAATTGCCTTTCCAGCTACCAAGCCAATGAAGTGCGCGGCATCCACCATCAATATGGCACCAACTTCATCGGCAATCTGTCTAAACAGCGCAAAATCAACTAATCGAGGGTATGCCGTTGCGCCAGCAATGATCATTTTTGGTCGATGCTGTAGCGCAAGGGATCTAACTTCATCGTAATCAATATATTCGGATTCTTTGCGCACGGTGTAATGAATTGGTTCAAACCATTGACCTGAGAAATTTACCGGCGAGCCATGCGTTAAGTGACCGCCTTGTGCCAACGAAAGTGCTAACACTTTGTCGCCAGGCTTGGTAAAGGCAGCATACGCAGCTAAGTTTGCACTTGCTCCAGAATGTGGTTGCACATTTGCATGTTCCGCACCAAATAATTCTTTTGCCCGCGCAATTGCTAATTCCTCGGCGCGATCTACAACTTCGCAGCCGCCGTAATAACGTCGACCTGGATAGCCTTCGGCATATTTATTGCTAAGCACTGAACCAAATGCGGCCAAGACCGCAGGGCTAGTTAAGTTCTCCGACGCAATTAACTGCAGTCCGGTTCGCTGCCGGTCAAGTTCATCCAATAGCACCTGGGCTATTTCCGGATCCTGCTGTTGTAGGGCGGAGAAGTCTGGACCCCAGAAAGTTGAATCAACCATGCTTTGCTCCCAAATCGTTGAACCGCGCCAATGGGGCAAGTTTAGGTTCAACCAGCAGATTGATGGTAAATCGAGATTATCGGGGGTTTCTTGATTTCAGTTCGGTCACAAATTGCCCAAAACCCCCATTTTTGCCTACTTGCCATTTGGAGTAATTCTCTCGTCCCAGCACAATTAGCCACCCCGATCTGGATTTCCTGATCGGTTCCCTAATACAAGGAGACGGTTAATGACCCGCTCAAAGCTGTTCCGATCAGCTGCTGTCATTGGCGCATCATTGTTGGTTCTTGCCGCTTGCTCGAGCAGCGACGATAACGCAACAGATGGTGCTGCTGGTGAAGCACTGAAAATCGGATCGCTGCTACCAGAAACTGGTAGCTTGGCGTTCCTAGGCCCACCAGAGTTTGCTGGTGTGGATCTTGCTATACAAGAAATCAATGATGGTGGCGGTGTACTTGGTCAGCCAGTTGAGCACCTACGTGGTGACTCTGGTGATACCAGCACTGATATTGCACAGACCACAGTTGATGCTCACCTAGCAGCTGGCGTTAGCGCCATCGTTGGTGCCGCATCATCAGGTGTGTCTTTCACAGTAATCGACAAGATCACTGGTGCTGGCGTAGTTCACTTCTCACCAGCTAACACCTCACCTGACTTCACAACTTACGCTGACAATGGTCTGTACTTCCGTACTGCACCATCTGACACTTTCCAGGGTGCAGTTCTTGGTCAGTTGATGGCTACAGAAGGTGCATCAAACGCAGTTATCCTGAACTTGGATGACGCTTACGGAAATGGTCTAGCAAAGTATGCAGCTAATGCATTCACTGGCACCTCAACCGTAATCACCTACAACCCACAGGCAAGTGAATTCGCAGCTGAGGTTGGTCAGGCAAAGGCTGCTAATCCAGATGCAGTTGCGCTAATCGGTTTCGCTGAGACCACTGCAATCATTCAAGAAATGATCAAGCAGGGTATTGGTCCAGACACCGTTAAGGTCTACCTAGTAGATGGCAACCTATCTGGTACAGCATTTAAAGATCTTCCAGCAGGTGTAATGACTGGCGTTAAAGGAACTTTGCCAGGTGCATTCCCAGCAGAAGATTTCCAGCAGAGACTGCTAGAAGTTGATCCAACTTTGACTGACTTCTCATATGCTGCTGAGTCATATGACGCTGTTATGTTGATCGCACTAGCTGCAGAGCTAGGTGGCTCAACTGATGGTGTATCAATCGCAGCAAACCTTGAGGATGTTTCAAAGGGTGGCACCAAGTGCTACAGCTGGAGTGAGTGCAAAGGACTACTAGACGAAGGTACTGATATCGACTATGACGGAATCTCCGGACCAGTTGAATTCGATGCTGACGGCGAAGTAACCGTTGCAACCATGGGTGTTTATGAGTACGTCGCTAACGACAAGTACGAAGCTCGCCCAGAAGAGTTCGTAGTTGGTGCAGTTCCTGCTCCACTACCGTAACTAACGGCTAATAAAAGAGCCCGGCTCCTCGGAGTCGGGCTCTTTTATTTGGTTAAATCCTATTTGGCTGTGGCCAGCGTTCCTAGATAAAGCTCAATTACTTTTGGATCATTGGCAAGTGATTTTCCAGTTCCAGTATAGGCATTCTTGCCTTGATCTAGCACGTAACCGCGATCAACAATTTGCAAACAACGGCGAGCATTTTGCTCAACCATAATCACAGTAACACCAGTTTTATTAATCTCCCGAACCCGCACAAAAACTTCATCTTGCAGCGCTGGCGACAAACCAGCACTTGGCTCATCAAGCAATAACACTTTTGGATCCATCATCAGCGCTCGACCCATCGCCACCATCTGGCGTTCACCACCTGAGAGCGAACCTGCTCGTTGCTTACGACGATCTTTTAGTGTTGGAAATAAATCAGTGACAAATTCAAATCTTTCGTCATAACGCTCTGGGATTTGAATGCCGCCCATCTGTAAGTTTTCTTCAATAGTAAGAGACGGAAACACGTTATTGTTTTGTGGGACAAAGCCAATACCTTGCCTCACTAACTGGTCAGCCCGCAAACCAGTAATTTCTTCACCCTTTAAGTAAACCGATCCGCTCCAAACTTTAACTAACCCAAACATGGCCTTAAGTAGTGTTGATTTACCGGCACCATTAGGACCAATGATGCCAACTAATTCACCTTGATTGGCATACAGATCGCATCCATTAAGAATGTTAACTCCAGGCAAATAGCCAGCAACTAAGTTGTCTGCTCGAACTAACGCACTAGCAGCAGCTACAGAATGTTCGGAACTCATGCTTGCTCCTCTTGGTCTAGCGGCTGATCATGATGAGCCCCTAGATAAGCATCGATTACAGCTGGATTGCTCATCACTGATTCCGGCGGACCTTCAGCAACAACTTTGCCTTGCGCCATCACAATGACCCAATCGCTAATGTCACGAACCATATCCATGTCATGTTCAACAAACAAAACAGTCATTCCTTGCTCGCGCAAATCCTTGATATGACCGAGCAGTGATTGAGTAAGAGCTGGGTTTACGCCAGCCATTGGCTCATCAAGCATCACAAGCTCGGGATTAACCATTAGTGCTCTTGCCATCTCTAGCAGTTTTCGCTGACCACCAGACAAGGCTGCGGCAAAGTCGTCAGCTTTAGTGTCTAGTTTGAATCTCGTCAATAACTCTTCTGCCCGCTCAGTGATACGACGCTCTTCTGCCTTCCAGGTAAAAGGCAGCAGAGCTCGTAATATCCCCTCGCCAATTTGATTCTTAGCTCCCAAGCGCATGTTGTCCATTACGCTTAATCGGAAAAGTGCTTTAGTTAACTGGAAAGTTCGCACCATTCCCATTCTGGCAACTTTATGTGGCGCAACGCCAGCTAACGGAATGCCATTAAATGTCCAGTTTCCTGAATTGGGCTTATCAAACCCGGTCAGCAAATTAAAGAAAGTTGTCTTGCCCGCACCATTTGGTCCGATCAGCGCAGTGATCGCGCCACGTTGAATTTCCACATGTTCAACGTCAACTGCAGTTAAACCACCAAATTTTCGAACTACGTTATCTGCAACAATGATTGGGTCTGGCTTCTTTACGCCAGGAATTGCAGCAACCGTCGCTAACGCAGCAAGTGCGGCATCTCGTTTAGTGGTTGAGTTAGGCTCTTGCATCTAGCGCCAACTCCTTCTTGTCGCCAAATATTCCCTGCGGCCGATAAATCATCAATAACATCAGACCTAATCCCACTAACATGAATCGAACCTGTCCAACCTGATTTGGTGTCATCAACCAATTTGGAATTAGATCATTGGCTACGCCTTGACGCAATACCTGCTCTACAAATACAAGTAGGAACCAGAAAATTATGGAACCGACAACAGGTCCCATCACCCGAGCGGCACCACCAAGAATTAACACCGCATAGGCAAAGAAAGTTAGCGCAGTTGAATAGTTATCTGGCTGCACGCTTTGTCTGGAGATAGCGTAGACAAATCCAGCAAATGAACCGACCACACCACCAAGAATTAACGACTGCATTTTATAAAAATATACGTTCTTGCCAAGTGATCGAACAGCTTCTTCATCTTCTCGAATTGCCTTAATAACTCTTCCCCAAGGCGAGCGAACCATTAAGAAAGTTAAGAAAACAAAAACTGCAACTAAGGTCCAGCCAACAACGACCACCCATAAATCATTTGGGGTGTAGCGCAGAAACGCTAAATCCAAGCCATCTGGGAATGGGTTTAGCGCAAAAAAGTCTCTACCAAATTTGCCGGTGATGCCGTCTGAGCCACCAAAGTATTCCCGCAAGCTAACTGAGCGAGCCACTTGTCTAATGATTTCAGCAGTGGCAATTGTGACAATTGCCAGGTAATCAGCTCGGAGGCGAAGCGTTGGAATACCAAGTATTAACGCCAACACAATTGACGCAAGAATTCCAGCTAAAAATGCCAGCCAAATTGAAACTTCAAAATTAACTACCAGTACTGCAACCGTGTAAGCACCCACTGCTAAGAAGCCCGCTTGACCGAAATTTAAAAGTCCGGTGTAGCCAAAATGCATATTTAGGCCAATTGCTGCTAACGCAAAAATGATTGCGTTTACGCCAATGCCTGCGCTAATTGCCTGTTGAAAGATAAATATCCAGTCCATACTTATCCAATCCGCTCTCGGCGACCCATAATGCCTTGTGGTCGCACTAGCAAAATCACAATCAGCACAACTAACGCACCAACATATTTAAGTTCAGTTGGAATTACTAGCGTTGATAACTGAATAAAGAGTCCAACAATCAAACTTCCCACGATGGCGCCATATGCGGTGCCTAATCCACCTAAGGTAACTGCAGCGAATATCAGCAACAGCACGTCACTGCCCATGATCCACTGCACACCTTGATTAAGACCCATCATGATGCCGCCATATCCAGCCAAGAAGGCACCCAGAATCCAAACCACCATAATCACGCGTTCCACATCAATGCCACTTGCGGCCGCAAGTGCTGGATTGTCAGCCACCGCACGAGATGCTTTACCCAGTTGAGACTTCAGCAGCCACAAAATTGTGAGCGCGATTAAAGCAACACCAATTATCATTCCAATTGTGGCTTTTGGCGTAATGCTGAACGGACCAATTTGCCAACCAGGCTGACCGGCATATTGCAAGTACTGCTCCTTATTGCCGCCAAAAATGTAAAGAAATACGTATCGCACTAACAAACCAAGACCAATTGATACAACCAACATCGCAATTAAGCCGGTGCCGCGTTTTCGCAGCGGCTTCCACAGATATCTATCTTGCAGAAAACCACCAAGCACGATTGCCACAACGAGACCCAAAAGTGCCGCGAGCACTAAGTGCACACCCATCCGATTGAAGAAATAAGTTGCTAACCCACCGAGAGTTAATAACTCACCATGTGCGAAGTTTGTTAAACCAGTGGTGCCAAAAATTAAACTCAATCCAACTGCAGCTAAACCAATGGTGATGCCAAGGATTAATCCATCTAACGTTAACTGCATTGCCCGATCAAAGGTCGAAGCGCGCTCTGGCCCTGGCCCCGTTAAGAATCTAACCGGAGGTGGTGCGGTTTCTAATTTAAATACCACTACCGAACGTGTCACTTTGTCTGGTTCAGTTAATCCCACACCTGATGGCAGCGAGTCTGGATTGATAGTTACAAAATATTGCCCAGGTTCAGTTATCTCAAAGGACCAGTTACCAGCGGCATCGGATTGAGTTGATTCATCGTAATCATTTGGTCCGGTCATATTGAATTCCACGTCCGCAATAGGGGCGCCGAGCTCATCGACCATATTTCCGCCGATGCTGCCAGATTCAGCTGAAGCAGGGGCAGTTAGGAGGACAATCGAAGCCAGGGACAGCGCCATCGTGGCCAGCAGCCCTCTTCGCATATTCGATACCCTCCAGTACGTGCTGAGGGACAGAGCCTAGCCTCATCTGCTCGTGAGTAAAGCCACCAAGAGCGGTGCAATCAGCAAAGCAGGTAACAAATCGGCAACTTTTGTCTGCTTTATCGCCAAAAGTCGCAATCCCACGCCAATAAGCAGCACACCGCCAGTGCCTGTTAGCGCATCAATCTGCGCGACAGATAACGCATTTCCAGCCATCACCCCGATCACCGTAAATGCCGCCTGATATGCACCCACACTTAATGCCGAGGCCGCTACACCAAATGCGCCAAAGGATGCCGCAAACGCCATAGCTGCAAAAAAGTCCAGTGAGCTCTTCAGCACCAACTGATCTATGCCAGTTCCTAACCCATCAGAGATTGATCCCATGATGGCTAGCGGTCCAATCACAAACAACAGCGATGCACTAACAAATCCTTCAATAAACCGGGCCGACTCCCCACCTGAATTGAATTTGGTATTTAGAAATGTGCCAGCAGCATCAAACCGTTCCGTTATCTTCAGCCACGTGCCCAACATGCCACCAATAAGCAATGCACCAAGTAGTACCAAAATGGCAAAGCCATCGCCAACTGCATCATGAAGTGCTGCTGATGAAATAACCATGGCGCTGGTGATGCCAACAAACAAGGTGACTAAGCCCAGCACGTCAGTTACTAACTCACGCAGTCGAGTAGAGAATCGACTTCCCAATAGGCCACCAATAATTGCGCCCGCCACGATGGTAATTACATTAAGGGCAGTGCCAGCACCAATAAACAAATCATTCATGTTCAGTCTCAATCAATTCGGTAACGCCTGTTGCTTCAACAATTTTGGAAATCGGTATCACGCCCACCCGCACCACTCGCAACTTAGCCTGGGAGGCATCAATAATGGTACTGGCCGCTTCACCTGCAGTTGCACCACTGTCTAAATACACTGAAACTGATTTACCAAATTGCTGTTGCACTGCTGAAATGTCAGTTGCTGCTGACTGTCCGGTCAAATTTGCTGAAGTAACTGCAAGCGGTCCAGTCTCAGTGAGCAGTTCCAGCGCGGTTCGCTGCAGCGGAATTCGAAGTGCCACGGTGCCATCAGGGCTATCAAGATCCCAACTTAACGTTGGGTGGGCTTTAGTAATTAAAGTTAGTGCACCAGGCCAAAATTTCTCCATAATTAATTTTGCCGCAGCAGAAACTTGATAACTCAACGCTAACGCAGCATCTAAGTTTGGTACGAACACTGGTAGCGGTAAATCACGATCGCGCTGTTTTGCCGCTAATAAACTTGGTATTCCTTTTGGTACAAAGGGATTGGCCGCAATGCCATAAACCGTGTCAGTTGGAATTGCAACACATTCGCCGCGCATCAAAGCTGCTTTAGCAGCAACTAAACCGCGATTACGTTCCGCATCAGTTGTCATCTTTACCACGATGCTCATGATTCAGAGTTCCTTATGCCATAACTGAAGCGCGGCCGCTGGGTCAGGTCATCAACCACATTTACATCCTTGAAGAAGCCAGTTCGTCGCAATCTTCCCACCACACCAGCATCAACCCCAGCAAGGCCGTGTGATTCGTGATGCTCAATCACAATCAACCCACCAGGCGCGAGCAAGCTTTTGGCGATCTGAATTACTTGATCAATAACAGCATAGCCCTGGTTGGCGGCAAACACCGCAGCTTCAGGCTCAAAGTATTGAACTTCCGTTGAAACTTTACTATCTTGCGGCACATATGGTGGATTCGCCATCACAACTTGTGCTCGACTTAGTAATTCCGGTTTCAACTCAAGCAGTTCATTCATATCTGCAACAAGTGCAGTAACAGTTGAATTAGGTTGAAATTTAGTTTGATAGGTTGCAATGTTTTCTACTAAATATTCAGTGGCTGCAGGTGAATTTTCTACCGCATAAACTTCATAACCAGATAACTCAGTTGCCAAGCTCAGCGAAATGCAGCCAGAACCAGCACCTAAATCAAATGCAATACCTGGCGTAGCAAATCGTTTAACGATGTCAATTATTAACTCAGTTTCTGGTCTTGGCACTAATACGCCAGGACCAACTTTCAATTCGATATTTCTAAATGGCGCACTGCCAGTTATGTATTGCAGCGGCTCTCTAAGCACCCGGCGGCGCACCAGCAATTCATAAGCATGTAATTGATCCGCTGAAAGTTCAGTTGCAATTAGCAGCTGGCTTCGGCTAATGCCTAACGAATGAGCCAACAATAATTCAGCATCAGTTCGTGCCGAATCAATCCCAACTTGCTGAAATCTGCGTTCAACATCAACCAGCAACTGTCGAATCGCGGTCACTTCCCGGCATCTCGCATCCGCTCGGCACGTTCAATATCTACTAAGGACTGAATCACATCATCCAAATTGCCTTCAAGAATCTGATCCAGATTGTAAGACTTGTAGTTGCTGCGGTGATCAGTCAATCTGTTCTCCGGGAAGTTATAGGTGCGCACTCGTTCGCTTCGATCCACCGTTCGAACTTGTGATTTGCGAGTGGCTTGCGCTTCTGCTTCACGCTTTGCTTCAGCATCTGCCAACAATCTCGCCCGTAAAATTCGAAGTGCCGATTCTTTATTTTGTAACTGGCTTTTCTCGTTTTGGCAAGAAACCATAATGCCAGTTGGAAGGTGAGTAATTCGCACTGCGGAGTCAGTAGTGTTAACGCTTTGTCCGCCAGGGCCAGAAGAGCGATAAACATCAATTCGGAGATCGTTGGCGTTTATCTCAATTTCTACATCTTCAGCTTCTGGATAAACCAATACCCCTGCTGCTGACGTGTGAATTCGACCTTGCGATTCAGTTACCGGAACTCGTTGCACTCGATGCACGCCGGCTTCATGTTTCAACAGCGCCCATGGTGCTTCACCAGGCTCAGCATTGCCTTTTGCCTTAACTGCAATTGAGATGTCTTTGTAACCACCAAGATCACTTTCAACGGAATCGAGAACTTCGGTTTTCAAGCCGCGTTGATCGGCCCAGCGCATATACATTCGAGCTAAATCACCAGCAAATAGCGCGGACTCGTCGCCACCTTCCCCAGCTTTGATTTCTAAAATCACATCTTTATCGTCAAGTGGGTCGCGCGGGATTAGTAATTGCTCCACCCGATCAGAAACTTGTTCCAGTTCTGCTTCAATTCGATTCACTTCTTCCGCAAATGCATCATCGGTTTGGGCAAATTCTTTTGCCGCAGCTAAGTCATCCGTCAGCGTCAGAAATTGTTGATAAGTAGTAACAATGGGGCGCAGTTGTGCATACCTTTTGTTTACTTCTCTAGCCTTAGTTTGATCTAAATGAATTGCCGAATCGGCCAATTGAGTTTCTAGCTGACCAAACTCAACAA
>CAYXYW010000024.1:0-12992 GCA_964469855.1 uncultured Bifidobacterium sp. | reverse complement strand
ACAACATGTACGCAGTAGTTAAAGCCAGTGGCCGCCAAGAGAAAGTAGCGGTTGGCGATGTGCTTGTGGTCAATCGGCTTGCCGAAAAGCCAGGCGCTTCAATTGAGCTACCCGTTGTCATGTTGGTTGATGGCGCATCAGTTGTTACCGGTGCAGCCGCTGCTAACGCAAGCGTAAAAGCTGAAGTACTAGCTGAAGAGCGCGGCGAGAAGATCACAATTTTGAAATACAAAAACAAAACTGGTTATCGTCGACGAATTGGTCACCGTCAAGATCTAACTCGACTAAAAGTAACCGGAATTAGCGCAGGGAAGTAATCACATGGCATCCAAAAAAGGTGTATCTAGCACCCGTAACGGTCGCGACTCCAATGCTCAGCGTCTTGGCGTAAAGCGTTTTGGTGGCCAAGAAGTTGGCGCCGGAGAAATCTTGGTTCGTCAACGCGGTACTCACTTTCACCCGGGCCAAAATGTTGGTCGCGGAAAAGATGACACCTTGTTTGCGCTAGCTGCAGGTAAAGTTGAATTTGGCACCGCACGTGGTCGCCGAGTAGTCAACGTACTGGCATAACTAACAATCTCAATTTTCGCGACGGGGCGGGCTTCGGCTCGCTCCGTTTTTATTTTTAGGAGGCAGCAATGACATCGTTCGTTGATCGTGTTGTGCTGCATGTCTCCGCCGGCAAAGGTGGCGATGGTTGTTCGTCAGTTAAGCGCGAAAAATTTCGACCACTAGCCGGACCTGATGGCGGCAATGGCGGTCGCGGTGGCGATGTGATTTTGGAAGTAGATCCATCAGTGAATACGCTAATTGAATTTCATCATCGGCCACATTATCAAGCAACCGGCGGTAAAGCTGGTCAAGGTGATTTTAAAGCCGGATCAGATGGCGAAGATTTAGTTCTGAAAGTTCCCGATGGCACGGTGGTGACAACTACCGCAGGTGAGTTCATTATTGATTTAGTTGGTTCGGGTACCAAGTTTGTGTTACTACAAGGTGGCCGCGGCGGCTTAGGTAATGCTGCGCTGTCATCTAGTCGTCGCAAAGCACCTGGCTTTGCGTTAAAAGGTGAACCGGGCAGCAATGGCGATTTTGTTTTAGAGCTTAAATCTGTTGCTGATGTTGCGCTGGTTGGCTTTCCCAGCGCTGGCAAATCATCGCTGATTGCATCTGCTTCCGCTGCTCGACCAAAAATTGCCGATTATCCGTTTACTACGTTAGTGCCAAATTTAGGGGTAGTGAGCGTTGATTCTTATTCCTACACCATTGCTGATGTGCCAGGGTTAATTCCAGGTGCTAGCACTGGCAAAGGATTAGGTCTTGAGTTTTTACGGCACATTGAACGCTGCGCGGTGATTGTGCATGTGATTGACACGGCAACGTTAGAGCCAGATCGTGATCCAATTAAAGATTATGAAGTAATTGAAGCAGAGCTTGCCGCATATGGCGACTTAGCAGATAAACCGCGAGTGATTGTGCTGCATAAAGTAGATATGCCAGATGGCGCAGTGTTAGCTGAAATGGAAGAGGATCATTTCCGGAAGCTGGGCCTTCGAGTTTTTAAAGTTTCTTCGGTTACTAAAGCGGGTCTTCGCGAATTGCTGTTGACGCTAGGCGAGATGTTAGTACAACTAAAACAGTTAACCCCACCGCCTGCGCGCACCCGAATTGTGTTGCGCCCAGAAGCAGTTGATGATTCTGGATTTAGCGTGAAGCGCATAGGCGATAGATTCGTGGTTCGTGGTGCAAGGCCAGAGCGCTGGGTGCAGCAGACGGACTTCACCAATGAAGAAGCAGTTGGCTATTTAGCTGATCGGTTAGCGCGGCTTGGCGTTGAGGCAGAGTTAACTAAGTTAGGCGCAGTTGCTGGCACTGAAGTAATTATTGGTAGCGAAGCAGATGGTGTGATTTTTGATTGGGTGCCAAGCATCATCGCCGGCGAGCCAACTGCTGGTCCGCGCGGAACTGATCGAAGATTAGACGAGGTAATTGATTACGACCAGGATGAAGACGATGAGTAGTCGCGCTGATATCGCCGCCGCGAAACGGTTAGTGATTAAAGTTGGTTCATCCTCACTCACTTCGGCATCGGGTGGTTTAAATTCAGCTCGATTAGCGCAGATCATTGCTGCCATTGCCAACATCAAAGCAGCTGGAAAATCTGTGGTATTAGTTTCCAGTGGTGCAGTTGCTGCCGGATTGCCAGCACTGAATCTGAAAACCAGACCAACTGAATTAGCGCAGCAGCAAGCAGCAGCCAGCATTGGCCAAGGATTGCTTATTGCGCAGTACTCAACTTATGCCGCAGCACACAATTTCCCAGTAGGTCAGGTGCTGCTAACTCAAGAGGACATCACCAGACGCAGTCGATATCGAAATGCGAAACAAACTTTTGAATCATTACTGCAACTTGGTGTGCTACCAATTGTGAACGAAAACGATGTGGTAGCTACGTCAGAACTTAAATACGGTGATAACGACCGAATCGCCGCGTTAGTGACGCATTTAGTTGATGCGGATGCGTTGTTGCTGTTAACTGATGTGCCTGGCTTATTAGATGGCCCACCAGATGATCCGGCAAGTAAGACCATTGCGGAACTGCACTCCTTAGCAGATTTTGCGGCAACTGGTATTGACACCAATCAGCGATCAAAAGTTGGCAGTGGCGGGATGCGCAGCAAACTTGAAGCAGCTTCCATTGCAGCAGCAGGCGGCGTGCCAACATTGATCTGTCATGTGGATCAACTAGCAGCAGCGCTGGCAGGCGAATCAATTGGCACGCTATTTCATGCAACTCAATCGCCAAGCAGTGCCAGATCGCTCTGGCTAGCGCATGCGTCAATATCAAGTGGCCAGTTGAAGTTAGACGCTGGCGCAGTTTCTGCAGTATTGGATCGCGGGGCATCGCTGTTAGCAGCTGGCGTGGTTGAAGTAGCTGGCGAATTTGATGCTGGCGATCCAGTTGATTTGATCGCACCAACTGGTGAAGTTATTGCTCGCGGCTTAGCTGGCTTTGCCAATGATGATCTAATAAAAATGATTGGTAAATCCACCCAAGAATTAGCGCAGTTATATGGCGAAGAATTTGCCAGACCAGCAGTGCATCGCGACGACCTAGTGCTGATTAACCCAGCATCTAATACCCTTAACTCATGAGCGATCTAAAAGCCCAGGTGCTCGCTGCTGCGGCCGCAGCAAAAGCTGCCACCGGCGATTTAGCAATTGCTTCTGCTGAGCAAAAAAACCAAGCACTTAAGTTAATTGCGCAAGCGCTGGTGGATCGAACTGATGAGATCGTGTCAGTTAATCAGGCGGATATTGCCCAAGCTACTGCAGAGCAGATATCAGCTGCGCTAATTGATCGACTTACGCTAACCCCGGCGCGAATCAAAGCAATAGCAGATGCAGTGTTGGAATTAGTTGAGTTACCAGATCCAATTGGCACGATCACTCGAAGTTGGACACTGCCAAATGGGCTGGCTATTGAGCAGCGCCGAGTTCCACTCGGTGTCATCGCCATGATTTATGAGGCGCGACCTAATGTCACCGTTGATGCAGCAGCACTGTGCTTGAAGAGCGGCAATGTTGCGTTGCTTCGTGGCAGCTCAACTGGTGATAAAACCAATGAAGTATTAGTTTCCGTGATGCGAGATGCGCTGCAAGCCGCTGGTTTGCCAGCAGATTGCATTGTAAAAGTTCCGGGCAGCTCACATGATGCAGTAACGCATTTAATTCAAGCTCGTGGCTTAGTTGATGTGGTAATCCCGCGCGGTAGCGCTGGTTTAATTGAATCAGTGGTTGCTAACTCAATTGTGCCAGTGATTGAAACTGGCGTTGGCAATTGCCATGTCTATTTAGATGAAGAGTTAAACATTGATAATGCCATCAATATTGTGCTCAATGCCAAAACGCAGCGGGTGAGCGTCTGCAATGCCGCAGAAACTTTATTGGTGCATCAATCAATTGCCGCAGAAGTGCTACCTAAATTGCTGGCTGCGCTGAAAGAAAAGCAAGTGACTATTCATGGTGATGCTGCAATTAAGCCTTATGCCCAAGCTGCGGGGATTGATTTTGCTGATGTAACAGAGGCCGATTGGCATCAGGAGTATTACTCATTAGATATTGCTGCTGGCATTGTTGATTCATTTGATGCTGCGTTAGCTCATATCAAGAAGTACTCAACCGGCCACTCTGAAGCTATCGTTACCAATATCCCAGCGCACGCTGCTCGATTTGCTAATGAATTAGATAGTGCCGCAATTTTGATAAATGCATCAACCAGATTTGTTGATGGCGGGGAATTTGGTTTTGGTGCTGAGATTGGCATCTCAACCCAAAAATTACATGCCCGCGGGCCGATGGGTATTGCTGAATTAACTTCAACTAAGTATGTGGTATCTGGCGATGGCCAGGTGCGCAATTAGACTTAGCCCAAAGGAGCAGAGATGATGGAATTATTAGCCGCTGAAGGTGAAGCAACTTACGAATTGCCGTGGACCCCGCTGCAATATGGCATCGCTGCCATGGTGGTGCTCACTTTGCTGGTGGTAATCATTACTCGGATGAACCGGGATCGGTAAATGGCATATTCACTCGATCCAAGGACAAAACGCCTTGGCATCATGGGTGGCACGTTTGATCCAATCCATAACGGGCACTTAGTTGCAGCATCTGAAGTTGCGCATCGGTTCAAGTTAGACCAAGTGCTGTTTGTTCCTACTGGACAACCTTGGCAAAAAGAAGATCACAAAGTTACCGCTGCCGAACATCGATATTTGATGACGGTAATTGCGACATCAGCAGATCCGAGATTTGAAGTGAGTCGAGTAGATATTGAGCGACCCGGCCCAACCTTTACCGTCGATACGTTAAAAGATCTGCGCAAACAATACGGCGAAGAACTCGAGATGTTCTTCATCACCGGAGCTGATGCGTTATCTAAAATTTTGACTTGGCGCGATCATGAGCAAGTAGTTGAGATGGCACATTTGGTTGGCGTTACCAGACCTGGTCATAATCTGAAAAATCCTGGTTTACCACCAGAAGCAATTACGCTAATTGAGATACCAGCGCTCGCGATTTCATCAACTGATGTTCGGGCAAGAGTTGCCAGGGGCGAGCCAATTCGCTATTTAGTGCCAGATGGTGTGGCATTTCATATTCAAAAACATCGTTTATATTTGGATGCTGATCCAAATCCAGATCCAGCCAAGACAGGAATATTTTGACCGCATCTACTCGCGCGATTGAATTAGCTACTTTGGCTGGACAGGCAGCATCAGACAAACTTGGCACTCAGATTGTGGCAATAGATGTCTCGGAGATTTTTCCGCTGGCTGACATTTTCTTAATTGTTTCCGCGGCAAATGATCGCCAAGTTAAAGCCATTGTGGATGGAATTGAAGAGAAGTTAGCATCCGTTGGAGTAAAGAGCGTGCATGAAGAAGGCGTTGCGGAAGGCCGATGGGCGCTGCTGGATTTCAATGATGTTGTGGTGCATGTGCAGCATGTTGAAGAGCGAATTTATTATGACTTAGAGCGACTCTGGCGAGATTGTCCAGTTGTTGAGTTAGATATTGTGCAAGCAGATCAACGATAACGAGAGCATGGTTAATTCAGTGGTATTTTCAAAATCTCGCCGTGACCCAATTACTCGGCGAGTAGTAGTGCTGCGACATGGTCGCACCACCTGGAATGCGGAACGCAGATTCCAAGGCCAAGAAGATCCACCATTAGATACGGTGGGAATAGAGCAGGCCAGGCGTGCTGCTGAGATATTAACTCATATTGAATTTAGCAAAATTGTGGCGAGCGATCTGCAGCGAGCAGTTATCACTGCAGAGTTAGTGGCGGAGAAAACTAGGCAATTAGTTAATCAAAATGTTGGGTTGCGAGAAACTCATTGTGGCAGCTGGCAAGGCAGAACTTGGCCGGAGATATTTGCAGAAGATCCAGAGACGTTAACGCTTTGGTCCACCAGCGGCGATATCCGACCTGGCGGCACTGGTGAAACTCGCACTGAAGTTGCGAAACGATTTGTGGCTGCAATTGATCAAGAATTAGCTGATGTGCCGCTGGGCGGCACGCTGCTGGTAGTAACACACGGTGGTGCAGCGCGTGCTGGTATCTCAGAATTGCTGCAGTTGCCACGAGATAACTGGGGCGCGTTGGGCGTGCTTACTAATTGCGCCTGGAGCGTGCTTACCGAACAGCCGCAAGACTCGGTGCAGCGATGGCGATTGGATGAATACAACGCTGGCTCGCTCCCTGAGCCAGCGATTGGTGATGATGCCTAAGCACTAGGATTCTCGACTTAACCGCAGGTTGGGGGCTATAGCTCAGCTGGTAGAGCACTTGCATGGCATGCAAGGGGTCAGGGGTTCAAATCCCCTTAGCTCCACAAATCTGAGATTGATTCAACTGAATCAATCCATGCTTAGGAAATCAGGTGTAACCCAGATGACTGAAGACCGTAGCGCACAGCTGCCAGCACCCGATGTGCTGCAGCAAAAGTGGCTACCAATTTGGGATGAGTTAGCACCGTTTAAGAGTGGTCGAGCTGATGATGATCGACCGAAGAAATATGTGTTGGATATGTTTCCCTACCCATCTGGTGATCTGCATATGGGCCATGCTGAGGCATATGCGTTAGGTGATGTGTTAGCCAGATATTGGGTGCAACGCGGCTTTAATGTGCTGCATCCAATTGGCTGGGACTCTTTTGGTTTGCCAGCAGAGAATGCGGCAATTAAACGCGGCTTAAATCCAAAAACCTGGACTTATGAAAATATTGCGCTGCAGCGTGCATCAATGCGTAGATATGCCTGCTCATTTGATTGGGACCGAGTATTAATTACCTCAGACCCAGAGTATTACAAATGGAATCAATGGTTCTTTTTGCAGATGTACAACAAAGGTTTGGCTTACCGCAAGGCAAGCAATGTCAACTGGTGTAATTCTTGTCAGACGGTGCTCGCTAATGAGCAAGTGGTTGCTGGATTATGTGAGCGCTGCGATTCTGCGGTAACCAAGAAAAAGTTAACTCAGTGGTACCTAAAAATTACTGATTATGCTGATCGATTACTAACTGATATGGCGCAGCTTGACGGTGCGTGGCCAGATAAAGTGTTAACGATGCAGCGAAACTGGATTGGTCGCAGCATTGGTGCTGAGGTTAAGTTTGAAATTGAAGGACGAACTGAACCTGTCGTCATTTACACCACAAGACCGGATACATTATTTGGCGCAACCTTTTTTGTTGTTGCTGCAGATTCTGATTTAGCATTTGAGTTAGCTAAAGATTCCGATCATTTTGCTGAATTTGAGACTTATTTAGAACAGGTCAAGAAAGCAACTGAGATTGAAAGATTAGCGACTGATCGCGAGAAAACTGGGCTGTTCTTAAATCGTTATGCCATCAATCCGGTTAACGGCGAAAGATTGCCAATTTATGTTTCCGATTATGTGTTAGCCGATTATGGCACTGGCGCGATTATGGGCGTGCCAGCGCACGATCAACGAGATTTAGATTTTGCTAAGGCATTCAAGTTGCCGGTTGTTACGGTAGTGCAAACCGGTGAAGCAGATCCAGCAGAGACATTTATAGCCACCAGCGGTGATGGTGTGTTAATTAATTCTGGCATCTTAAATGGGTTAACTAAAACTGACGCAATCACCAAAATCACTGAGTATCTTGCTGAACAAAACTTAGGAAATTCTGCCGTAAATTATCGATTGCGGGATTGGTTAATTTCCCGGCAACGCTATTGGGGCACCCCAATTCCGATAATTCATTGCGATGCCTGCGGTGAAGTTCCAGTGCCAGAGAGTGCGCTGCCAGTGGTGCTACCAGATCCAGAGGGATTAGATTTAACGCCAAAGGGCGCATCCCCGCTGGGTGCCGCAGTTGATTGGGTAAACACCACTTGCCCTAATTGTGGTGCCGGTGCAAAACGTGATCCAGACACTATGGATACCTTTGTGGACTCTTCTTGGTACTTCCTGCGTTACTTAACCCCAAATCTAGACAGCGCTGCGTTTGATCCGAAGTTAGCTGATCAATGGATGCCGGTAGGGCAATATGTTGGTGGCGTCACGCACGCAATTTTGCATTTACTTTATGCCCGATTTTTTACCAAAGTTATGTTTGATCTGGGCTTAGTTAAAGTCACTGAACCATTTACCCGATTATTGAATCAGGGAATGGTTTTGATGGATGGTGCCGCGATGAGTAAATCTCGAGGCAATTTAGTTAAGTTATCTGAAGAATTAGATGAGCATGGGGTAGACGCAATTCGGATGTCCATGGTCTTTGCTGGACCGCCAGAAGATGACATTGATTGGGCAGATGTTTCGCCACATGGCTCCAAAAAGTTTTTAGCGCGTGCCTGGCGGTTTAGTAAAGATGTGACAGCTCTAGTTGGTGCGGATCCAAAAACTGGCGATATTGAGTTGCGAAAAATTACCCATAAGTTAGTAAATGATGCGCAGTTAGCTGTTGAAAGTTATCGATTTAATGTTGCAGTAGCTAAAGCTATGGAATTAGTTAATGCGGGCCGTAAGGCAATTGACAGCGGTGTTGGGCCGCAAGATCCTGCGGTTAGAGAATGTGCTGAAGCAACCGCCGTGCTTATTTCATTGTTTGCGCCATACACCGCAGAAGAGATGTGGCAGAACCTGGGACATCAACCAAGCGTGGCAACTGCTGGCTGGCTAGAAGTGGATCCAGCGTTGTTGGTTGCGGAAGAGATTACCTGTGTGCTGCAGATTAATGGCAAAGTAAAATCTCGAGTTGACGTACCAATAGATATCACTGATATCGAGTTAGAAAAGATCGCGTTAGCTGATTTTACGATTAATCAAGCTTTAGCGGGACAGGATGTTAAGAAGGTTATCGTCCGAGCGCCAAAGGTAGTCAATATTGTGATTTAGTCACAACTAAAACTTTCCCACAATCTTCCGATATTCAAATACTTAATTGATTTTATTTGTCTAATTGGGAGATGCATATTCCAAATCTGCCCAATATTGACCCAAAACTTTTTCGCGCAGCTGTAATTGTTTCAGTTGCTAGCATCTTGCTCGGTAGCTGGTTCTGGTTTCAAGGTCGGCCAACTGAAATTGTGGTTGCGCCGACCACAATCGCACAATCGGAAACTGAACTTAGCAAAATTTATGTTCATGTAGCTGGCAAAGTTGCAGTTGCCGGAGTATATGAGCTGGACTCTGGCTCACGAGTAATTGATGCGATTGCAGCGGCCGGCGGTGCAACAAAATCGGCAGATCTGACCATGCTCAATTTAGCGCGCGTGCTATTTGACGGTGAGCAGATACTGGTTGGAAACAGCACCCAACAACAAGGCAGCAACAAAATTAGTATCAATCAGGCAGATGCTGTGCAATTGGATCAATTGCCTGGGATTGGACCGGCAATCGCTGCTCGAATAATTGAATATCGTGAGCAGCATGGACCATTTCGAATGCTCACTTCGATTAAAGATGTTAGCGGAATCGGTGATGCGCTGTTTGCAAAAATTAAAGATTTGATAGTGCTTTGAGGCATCGAGTTTGGTTAAGTTGGGCTTTACTTTTTGCGATATATCTAGGTTCCATCATGGCCTCATGGCAGCTGCAACAACAGCGATTTAAGCAGGCTGCCGATCTGCTGAAAGATTCTAAGAATCTGATTATTGAGTTTGAAATACGAAGTGAACCTAGGGTATCGCTGGCTAGATATGCCTCTGATCAAGAACAAATTCAATTCACCGTAATGGTGAAAATCAATAAAGTACAGCAAGAGGCTATTTGGACGCAGTTGAAGGTTCCCGCAACGATTATTTTCCGACTTGAAGAATTTCCCTATATTCGCGGACAAACACTACGTGCGGAAGTAAATTTCGTTGATTACGTAACAAATTCACGCAGTTGTTGCCTGCTTCGGGTATCGGATGAACCATCAATCATCGCCGAGGCGAATTGGGCTTACTCATTTGCTAATCAGGTAAGAACTGGTTCACATCAAGCCATGCCTAGCTATTTTCCTAATGGTGCGGCGCTGGTTCCTGGTTTAGTTTTAGGTGATACCAGTAGGCAATCTCTCGAACTAGCAACTGCCATGCGCGGCTCAGGTTTGGCGCATCTCACTGCAGTTAGTGGTGGCAATGTAACTATCGTGCTTGGGTTAGCAGTTGCAGTGTTTATGTTATTTGGCTTGGGGAATCGCAGCTTGCTGCTGATCTCTGCAATTGCATTAGCTGGATACGTTTTGATCGTAGGCTTTGATGCCAGCGTACTTAGAGCCAGTGCAATGGGAAGCATTGCGTTATTAGCAATTTATAGTCAGCGAGCAATTACCACTGGTTCAATATTGCTAGGTGCAATTTATTTATTAACGGTGTTCAATCCTTGGCTGTGGTTGAGTTGGGGCTTTTTGTTAAGCGCTGCAGCCACTGCAAGTTTGATTTGGTTTGCGCCAAAAATTCTTCAGGCCATGCCATGGCGACCACCATTTGATTTAGTTGCCACGCTAATTGCTGCCACAGTGGCGGCATCTTGGCTAACAGCACCGTTACTTGCAGTATTGACCGGTGTAATTCCGCTGGTCTCAATTCCAGCAAATTTGCTGGCGGCTCCATTAGTTGCAGTCACCACAGTTTTTGGCTTAATTGCCGCTTTATTGGCACTTATCCATCCCGCGCTGGCCTTTCCGGTGAGTTTTTTTGCAAGCATCCCAGCTGAAGTTATCGGACAGATTGCACTTCGGACAGCAACGCTGCCTGGTGCGCAACTGCAATTAGTTTCAACACCAGCACTAATTGGCTTTTTGTTATCGACGTTTCTAATTGCTTGGCTGCTATCAAGAAAACAAAGCAGATCTTTGATGTTGATCTTGCTGCTCACTTTGATAACGCTGTATCCGGGCCTAGTTGCAGTTGGAAGATATTTTGATGGTTGGCTACCAAAGCACACATTTTTAGTGGCTTGTGATGTCGGGCAGGGGACCGCACTGCTACTGCCGGTTTCCCGCGCTGCTGCAGTTGTCATTGACACTGGCGCAGAACCACAGGCGATTAATCAATGCCTTGGCCGGGTTGGGGTTCGGCAAACACCGGCAATTTTCATCTCACATTTTCATGCTGATCATGCCGGCGGTCTTGCCGGTGTGCTGCTTAACCGAAAAGCTGATGTCATCTATATCTCGCCAAACACCAACCCTAAGCACCAATTTGATGCAGTGATGGCTCTTGCTGCGAAGCATCAATTAGAGGTATCCCAATTTGGAGCTGGTAACGCGATCCAAATTGGTGAATACGTAATTGAATGCATCTGGCCGGCAGCAGCAGCTGAACTTAGCAATGAAAATGACTCAAGTTTGATACTCAAAATAACTTGGCGAGAATATTCGTTTCTATTTACCGGAGATATTGAACCTACCGGTCAACAAAAATTGATGCAGCAACAGCGCGTTTCGGTGACGGCAGCATTAGTGCCACATCACGGCTCTAAATTTCAAGACCCAGAATTTGCCGCTTGGACAGGTGCAAAGTTAGCAATCGTAAGTGTTGGTGAGAATCGATTTGGGCATCCGGCTGCAGCCACGATTTCCAATTGGCAGCAGCGAGCAGATCTGGTTCGAACTGATATTGCTGGCGATATTGCGCTGGTAGCAGGACCTGCTGGCTTAATTGCTGTTGCCAGATAATTTCATGGCATGCTGTGCCCGTGGAGATCGCCTATCGCACCTTAATTACTGGCACCGAACAATTTTTGGCAGAGCGGGCAATTGCCTCAGTTAGAAAGCAGCTTGCTGGGCTAGGCGAATATGACTTAGTTACGGTTGAAGCGTCAGACGAACTGCGCTCTGGCGATATTTTTGCTGCAACTTCAGCAACCCTATTAGGCGGTAATCGATTAGTAGTTATTTTGGGGTCTGAATTACTCGATGAATCCGCAGCTGCTGAGTTACTGGACGTGGTAGCAACTAATGATCCGGAGCTTTGGCTGATTATTCGACACCGCCATGGTAATAAAAATAAAAAACTACTTTCAGCACTTAAAGAGGTTTGCGAGGTAGTTGAAGCGAAGGATATTTCGGGTGCTCGTGACATAAAGGCGTTTGTAGTTGCAGAGGCCGCCCGATTCAAGCGAAAGATCTCACCGGATGCAGTTGATGCGCTGCGAACTTCGTTAGGCGATGACATTAGGTTGCTTGCCGGCGCAATTGATCAAATAACTGCCGCCACAACTGGGAACATTACAGCAGAAATGGTGACTCAATATTTTGATGGTATTGCAGAAATTCGCGGTTATCATGTTTCAGATCGACTTTGGTCAGGTGATTTAGCGCAAGCGTTAGAAAAATTTAGATGGATGGTGCTCAATGATGGTGTTGGCGCAAATGTGCAGGTAGTAGCAGCGGTAGCGGCAGACCTGCGTTCAATGGTGCGCATCATGGGTGCTGCACCTGGCCAAAGTGATGAAGAGATTGCCCGCAGCATTGGCTGGTCAGAGAGTATGGCGTGGAAAGTTCGGGCGTTACGCCAAGTTGCTAGAGGTTGGAAGCCAGCTGCGCTGGCTTATTTTGCTAATCGATTAGCTGAAATTGATGCTCAGCTCAAAGGTGGCGCTGACGGAATTGGCATGGATGAAACAGCTCGAACTGCAGTAGTGGAAAAATTCTTAGTAGATATTGCGCGGAAGTAATTACTTCTTCAGCGAAGCTAGTTTTTGTGCAATGGCTGATTTGCGATTAGCAGCTTGATTCTTATGAATCACGCCAGCTGAAGCAGCCTTGTCTAGCGCTTTTGCAGCATCTTTAAATGCTGATTCGGCCTGAGCGACATCGCCAGTTGCAGCGGCTTCTCGGAATTTACGAATCTTGGACTTCAGCCCAGATCGAACTGGCTTGTTGCGCTCTTCAGCAGCTCGGTTGGTCTTAACTCGCTTAATCTGAGATTTGATGTTTGCCACGGGTGTCTCTGCTCGCTTGTCGA
>CAYXYW010000023.1:0-13103 GCA_964469855.1 uncultured Bifidobacterium sp. | reverse complement strand
ACAAGGCGGGTGTCGGGGGTTCGAGTCCCTCGCGGCCCACTCAGATTGTTCCGTTTTCCAATCCAGTTAAAACCTGCTGTGCTCGCTGTTTTAATTCAGCAAAATCTGACAATTTAGCTAAGCCGAAATATTGTTGCCGCATTCGATGGTTATTTAAGAATTCATCACGATGTCGATCTAAAAAGTCCCAATACAACGTAGTGAATGGGCAGGCGGTTTCACCAACTCGTAGTTTTGGATCGTAATGACAACTCCCGCAGAACTGTCCCATTTTGGAAATGTATGAGCCACCTGCAACATAAGGTTTGGTCATCATTTTGCCGCCATCAGCATGCAGCCCCATGCCAATTACGTTTGGCACCATCACCCAATCAAATGCATCAACAAACGTATTTGTCATCCAATCTAAATATTCCGCAGGCTCAACCCCGGCTAATAGCGCCAAATTAGATAACACCATCAACCTTGGAATATGGTGGGCATAACCGCGTGCCTTCACATCAGCCACAATGCTGCCAACACAATTCATCTTAGTTTTTGTTTCATCCCAATAAAGCGGCAGCAACTTTCTATTGGCTGCTAAGTTGTTGCTTCTTTCATAACCTGGCCCAAAATGCCAATATGTTCCGTTGATGTATTCTCGCCAACCAATAATTTGTCGAACAAATCCTTCAATGCTGGCTAGCGGAATGCCACCGGATTCATATTTGGCAATCGCTGCCGCAATAACCTCATCTGGAGTTAACAAGCTAATATTCAAATACGGGGTGAGTAGCGAGTGATAAACACTCCATGAATTACTTGGCATGGCATCTTCATACGCACCAAAATCAGCCAGCCCAAATTCAATAAAATCTGCTAGTCGTTGCAGCGCACCAGCTCTAGTGGTAGCCCAGCTGCCATCTGGTGGTTCGCCCCATAACGTAATTTCGCGTGAACTTAAATCTTGCCAGACCGCTTGATCTATTTCATCTAGTTCATATTTGCGCGGCGCCGGATAATCAGATTTACCTTTTGGCGGTGGCAGCCGATTTTCATGGTCTAAATTCCACTTCCCACCAACTGGTTCATCGCCAGCCATCAATAAATTCAGTCGTACTCGCTGCTGCCGATAGAAGTTCTCCATTTTGAGTGATTTCTGCGTGCTAGCCCAAGCCTGAAACTCAGCTCTTGAGGTTAAAAAGAAGTCATTTGGGACTAACTCAATTCCGTATTGCGAGAGCGCGTATTGCTGCGAAATGGAATTTGGTTCAGTTGCAATTAGCTCAAGGTTTGGCTGCTCCGCTTTAAATTGGGCAATTCCATCAGCCATGGTTGCCGCGCGTAGCTGGGTCACTTGATATCCCGCAGCTTTTAGTTCAACAACAAAATGCGCTAACGCTGAATAAAATAAAAATATTCGTTGCCGATGCCATGGCCGGCTAGCCAGATAGCGATCGCTATCAACAACTAAAATCGAAGTGTCTGCTGGCGAAGAATTCGCTAACGCGCCGCGATGCAAATTCAACTGATCTGGCAGCAGCAATACCGCGCGTTTCATCTCAACTCGATTCGATTTTACTCAGCATCTCCCGAGCTGTGTGGTGGATTTAAATGGGCATCTGGATTAATCGCTACATAGGCATTATTAACCGCAGTCGCGGCTTCACCAAAGCCAACTGCGATCAGCGGAACTTTTCCGTCATAAGTGGTGATGTCGCCAGCAGCATAAATTCGTTCCGTATTGGTTTGCATTTTGGTGTTCACCGCAATTTTTCGACCTTGCACCTCAAGACCCCATTTAGTAAACGGACCAAGGTTGGCAACAAAGCCCAGCGCAGCAATTACTGTTTGTGCTGGCAACTTAGTTACTTCTTTAGTTGTCTTATGGGTTACCACAACTTCTGTGACCCAATCATCTCCAGCGATCGCGGTCACTTCACTTGAGGTAATTATCTTCACGCCAAGTTGTTTAACCTGCTCAACTGTTGTGGCATGGGCTCGAAACTCTTCGCGCCGGTGCACCAAAGTTATGGATTTTGCGATTGGTTGCAGGTTTAGCGCCCAGTCAAAGGCAGAATCACCACCACCAACAATCACAATATCTTTACCAGCATGCTGTGAAAAATCTGGTACGAAGTAAACCAAGCCTTTACCGACATAATCTTCACCAACTGGCAACGCACGTGGCTTAAACGTGCCAATGCCACCAGTAATTATTACTGCTTTAGTTTGCACCTCATCGCCGCGATGAGATTTAACTACTAGCTCATCACCAGCATGGGATAACTCTTCAGCTTGATGACCCAATAGGTAGGTTGGCTTAAAAGCATTTGCTTGTTTAGCCAGGTTATTAACTAAATCTCTTCCCTTAACTCCTGGATGACCGGCAACGTCAAAAATCAATTTTTCTGGATACATGGCTGAGATCTGACCGCCCACTTCATCCAGCGAGTCCATAACGGCAACTGTCATACCGCGATAGCCAGCGTAATAAGCGGCATATAAACCAGCAGGTCCCGCACCAATAATCAATACGTCCGCAGAAGTTTTTGTCATGCACTAACTCTATGCGCTAACCGCGATACTTTCATATCCACGCAGCACAAAGGTTGGTCGCATCACAGGTTGCCCGACTAAGTTTAAGTTTGGAAACTTGGCAAACAGCGCTGGCAAAGATGAGGTCATTTCAAGCCGAGCTAATGGTGCCCCTAGACAGAAATGAATACCGCCGCCAAAACCAATATGCGGATTGGGATCTCGGGTGAGATCCATCTGATCCACATTAGGAAAAACCTGCTCGTCTCGGTTCGCAGAACCTAGTAATGCGGCGATTTTCTGACCGGTCGTTACCGTTATGCCACCTATTTCAGTATCTGCAGTAGCGGTTCGTTCAAATAGTTGGAGCGGGGCATCAAACCGAAGAAATTCCTCCACAGCAGTCGGTGCGATTTCATATGGCTTTGTTCGAAGCAGCGCAGCTTGATCAGGCCGCTGCATTGCGGCAACAAAACCATTGCCAAAACCATTAACACTTGCTTCATGACCTGCATTCAGCAGCAGCACGCAAGTTGCGATGAGTTCGCGCAAACTGAGTTTCTCACCAGATTCTTCAACTAAGGCTAGTTCAGTTACTAAGTCTGTGGTCGGATTTTGTTTTCGATGCTCAACCATCTGAGTAACTAGCTGCGCAAAATCTGCTCCGGCTTGTCTCGCCTCCGCCTGCTGCGCTTCCGTATGGCCGTACTCATACATTTTCACGATTGCTTGTGACCACGGCCGTAAATGTTCTCGCTCAGATTCGGGAACGCCAAGTAGTTCAGCAATTACCATCACCGGTAATGGTTCAGCAAAATCTGCAATTACATCAAACTGTCCGGATGCTGCTAATTTCGCTTCACAATCAGTTAGTAAATCTGCCACGATTTGATTAATTCGTGGCGCTAACCGATCAATCTGACCGCGATTAAAAGCTTTGGCAACTAACGAACGTAACCTCGTGTGCTTAGGCGGTTCGCTATCAAGGATTGAATCGGCGTGTAACCAATTGAAGGTTTCCCACAATTCTTCTGGCTGTTTAGGTTGAAAAATTCTGCCCAAAGTTTTAGCCCGAAGCACCGCGTTTGCGTCAGCATGTCGTGGCGCAAGCCACATGTTCATCTGGTCATGCCAGATTGGTTTTCCGGCATTTCGGAGCTCTTTCATAATCGGATACGGATTTGCAACAAAGTCGGGATCGGTTAGATTAAAAGCCGCAACGTTTGTCATGTGCTAATTCAACTAAATATCTAAATGGTTATGCAACATTAAGTAAAACCATAAGGCCGAGAGACCCGGCAGCAACGATTATCCACGTAATTATGGCAACCAGTAATGGACATGCACCCGGCCACCTGAAATCCACGTGGTATTGGGAGACTTACGAAGCACAATGGTGTCAACATCAAACTCATCCATAATGGCGATGAAGCGTTGATGTTTGCTGAGATAATCAGCAGGTTGCACTAGTTTTCATCCTTTTTCTTGTTGCGCTTCCGAAGTTCTTTTTCGATGCGCCATAAATAATCTGGGTCATCGTCTGGCCCAACAACGCGTTTTTTGGCTGAGCCACCAAGGTCTGGCTTATTGCCATAGAAAAACCAGGCGAGTGGGCCAATTACCGGGATTAGCACAATGAAGAACCATTTCGCACGCTTTGCCATTGGGGCACGGCTGAGGTCAATCAATGCCGCAAACAGCAGCACTAGCGCGACCACGACCATCACAACCCTGAGCATGGGCTAAGTATCTTACGAAACTCTTGGTTAGGAAATTTGGGCTGCTGCCAACCTCAATGCCGCGAGTGTTCTAAGGTGCGCAGGTAGCGAAAGTGAAGTTATGGATCTGTTGGGTGTCGCGCTCGGCTTATTGGTGGGTGTCATCTTGGGCTTAATTGGCGCAGGTGGCGTGATGATGACAATTCCAATTTTGATGGTGGCCGTTGATTTCAGCATTATTCAGGCTGCTACCGGATCGCTGCTAGTAGTGGTTGCCGCGAGTTTGGCCGGGCTATTAGGTCGCGGTTTAGCTCAAGTTAGATTGCGATATGCCTTGGTGCTGGGGTTAATTGGCGCACCATTTGCCAGCATTGGTTCGGCAATTGCAGTTCGACTGCCAGAAGAAATCTTAGAAGCACTATTGGTTGTAGTGATGTTTTATGCCGCGTATTCAATGTGGAATCGAGCCACTGAAGATAAAGATGGTATCGAACCGTTAGTAAGCACTAATACGCTGATAGCAGTTGGTGCTGCCGTTGGATTCATCACTGGCCTGATAGGCATAAGCGGCGGCGTGGTGTTGATTCCAGCGATGGTGCTGCGAATGGGATTAAGCATCTCGGTTGCAACTGCTACGTCATTGTTAATCATGCTGTCAAACTCCAGCATTGCGCTGATCTGGCGGGTGATTGATGGTGTTCCAATGACAAGTTCAGACTGGAATTTAGTTTTCATCATCTCAGCACTGGCGGCGATTGGTAGTTTTGCTGGTGCCAAATTTGCTAGTCGAATCAAGAAAAAGCTATTACAACGAATTTTTGCTGTTTTCTTAATATTGTTGGCAACTGCCATAATTATGGAATTACTAGGAGTTTGGGAACTTTAACAGATGTAGACCACGATGGGTCGAAATATTAATGACTTATTGCAACCGACATTAAATCCATCCAACGAAACCACTATTTAAGCTTTATTCAATTGCCAATCAAAACTAGTTTGTATAGCTACTTATTCCATCGTCTCAGTCGCCGGCAGCAAGTTTGCTTCAATCAATTTATCAGTTAAGTCCAGGTCGCCTGGCTCAACTAGGAAAGATTTATCAGGAAACACAATTACTGGAATATTCTTTCGACCACTAATTTCAATCGCTAACTCTTTAGCGCTCTCATCTTGATCAACGTCGTGATATTCATAATTAACACCGAGTCGATCTAACAGGGCTCGAGATCGGACGCAATCGCCACACCATGGTGCGCCATACATTTTTAGGTTACCAGTCATGTCAGAATGATAACTGGATCTGACACAACAGCAAGGGGACAGATGGCAGCGCAGCGTTACACCGATGCAGAGGTAATTGCAGCTATTCAACAGGTCGCGATGCGCATCGATGGCAAATTGTCGGTTTTGAAATACGACCATTTGCGAACTTTGGCTCAGCCCAGCAGCGCGTTGATAATTCAAAGATTTGGAAGTTGGCGCAGCGCAACTGAACAGGCAAATATCAATTCAAATACTGGGAATCGAGTTTATCGACGTCAATTTACTAAAGCAGATGCCATATTGATTACCAAAAAATATTTAGCAAGCACAACTAAGCCCAGTTACCAAGATTTTGCTGATTGGCTGAAAACGCAACCAGATGCGCCTTCAGCACAAACTTGTCGCAATTTAGCTGGCAGTTGGCAGCAGTTGTTGACTGCTGCTCGACATTAACCTATTCGACTGCTGCGTCTAATCGCTGCGATTATCTTGAAGATAATCAGCAATGCGATTAGCAAGCCAAGCCATGGCAGTGCTAAGCCAGCCCAAGTGGTTAAGTTGCCCGCAAAATCAACGATCGCATTCCAACCGGTTTCAAGCCCGGCAATAAATCCAATTGGCTCTACTGCATCTAACGCACGTTTCGGCACTAAATTAACCCAAATCGCAGATAATTCAATTTGATCAGCAAGGTAAGTGCGTTGCGATTTCAAACTATCTAACTCTGCTCGTCGGTCCGATAGTGCTGTTTCAGCCGCTAGTAAATCTGTTACTGATGTGGCATCGGCAAGGAGTTTGCGTAAATTAGCAATAGATTCTTCCAACGAAGTGATGCGTGCATCCAGATCAATCACCTGAAGTGTTACATCACCGGCAGATTTGGAAAATCCTTCTAGATTGCCAAAAGACTTAAGTCGTTCTAAAGCGGAATCCAGTTGATCGGCAGGAACTTTTATCATCAGATCGGCTGAAGTGATTTCACTGCTGGCTGGATCTCGATACTCATTGCGAGAATCGATTCTGCCGCCAATGCTCTCCACGTAGCTGACAATTTGATTCGCGCTGTCAGAAACATCATCAACCCGCAGCGTCACCGATGCACTTTGAATAATCTGCTGGCCTTCAGCCATACCAATGGAATCAACCATGCCAATTTTGTTGGTCGCTTGATCGTATGTTGGCGCAATTGCATCCGAGCCACCATCAGTTGTGGTGAGCGATCCGCAACCAACCATCATAAACGCTGCAACAATTGCCAATACTGATTTCTTCATTTTTCCCCCATTGCGAAGCATACCTAGTTTAGTTGTGCTTTCTATAGTTCTAAGGCCCGCCAGCAATACCATGCTACGGCAGAGCGGATACCTAAAAATGGTTCACCAAATTGGCTGAGTGCGGCAGGAGTGGGCCGCTCAGGTAACTCGTGCAGCAGCTGCCATCCTTTTTGAACCCCTAAGTCATTAATCGGCCAGATATCTGGCTGTCGCAGGTCAAACATTAAAAACATATCGACCGTCCAATTACCCACGCCCCAGATTTGAATTAGTCGGTCACGAATTTGTTCTGGATGCTGCTTAGTTAATTCCGCAAGATCCAAACCTGCAGTTATCTGTTCGCTGAGCGCCAAAATTGATTTTGCTTTTGCACCCGATAGACCTACTGATTTCAATTGCGCGAAATCAGCGGCCAGCAAAGTGGTTGGTGTTATTGGAACTAAATTTCTTAACCGATCGGCAATGGTTTTTGCGGCTTTTCCAGAGAGCTGTTGACTAATAATTGTTAGAACCAAGGATTCAAAAGAATTTTCACTATGCCTTGTTGATTGAATCAACGGGTAGTTGGGGAATTTAAGCGCAACAGAATTAAATGCCGGATCGATTTGGCAGATTTTTTGAATTACATCTGACGCGATCAAGCATTAATCCCGGCTGGAGGTTTAACAAATTTTGCCAGCGCTACAGTCAATAACATGGTTATTGCTGGAATTAGCAGCGCAATATGCATACCAAATGCTCCAGCAAGTCCAGCAATCAAAAGCTTTAAGTTCCAGACCAAGACATGGTTCATCATCGCCATTCGGGAAAGAGTCACCGCTGCTGGTGTTTGACTAATCCAGCTGCCAGCGCTGAAAAATGCTGGCGTCATACAAGCCGTGCCCAGTCCGGCCAGAAAGTAGCCAAATGCAGCAACTAGCAGTGCCTGCCAGATTCCGATATCTCGCATGAAATGAGATCCTGATATTGCAATAACTCCGCCGATAAATCCAACATAACCGCTTATCCGAACTAAGTTATCCATCCCAATTGCCCGTGCTAAGCGATCTGTGTTCAACCGACCAATGATCACAGCCAGCATGAACACGGTGATTGGAATTGCATCTGGTCCAGTTGGCACATTGAGATGCTCATGAGTGTAAATAGTGATCCAATCAGCGCCAATGAATTCAACTAATACGCCGGAGGTCATGCCGATGCTCAAAATCCACTGCAATTTAGGTGCGCGCCAGATTGGTGGTATAGCTGGTTTTGGCTGACTTACTTCGGCAACAGTAGTTAAATTTTTTCGCTCTGTTAATTTTGTGGTTTCATAAGTTGCTAGCGGAAACAAGATTGCGGCAAGGATTAACATGTGTAGTTGCAGTGAAATAAGCGGCGCAATAATTCCGCTCAATCCAGAAGTTAAAAATGCACCTGCGCTCCAGGTGCCATGAAATTGGCCCAAAATTGAACGATTAAGACTGTTTTGAATCAGAATTGATTGGGCATTTAGCGCAACGTTATAACCAACTACTGACGCAGAGAACAAAATTAATGTTAATTGAAACAAAATTGGTGAGCTGCTCAATGTCACTATCACCATTGCGACATAAGTGAATAGTCCAAATAAATAAAGCACTGGTTTCGCGCCCCAGCGGTGCACTAAATGACCCATTAGCGCAAATGCCACAATTGAGCCGGCGCTGCTGAAGCTGAGCAAAAAGCCGAACCGACTTACTGAAATATTTAATTGATCTTGCAGTTCTGGAAATCTTGGCGCCCAAGCCATTACGCCAAGGCCAAGATAAAAATAGATTTTTCGAAGCGAGACTCGGGATCGCTCTGCAATATCTGTTGAGAGTAACTCAGACATATTGGGTGCTACAGAACGACATTAAGAACTGACTCACTTGAGTTTGTCGTCACCAGCCTCAGTATTGGTTAATTGATCTGCAATTCGTTGCGTGAGTTTACCTAATTCCAGGAAGTCTTTACCTAATACATCAACTAAGTGTCGCCTTACCGAGGCGACATGATCTTTGGCCGCAGTTTGAATTTTGCGCAGCCCTTTTGCGGTTAGGTGTGCGTATTGGCCACGACCATCTACTTTGCAGGTCCGGCGTTGCACATACCCTAAATCCTCTAACTTGCTGATCTGGTGGCTCAATTTCGATCTGGAAGCCAACGTGGCTTCAGCTAGTTCAGACATTCGGAGTTGATGTTCTGGGCTCTCACTTAAGTAAGCCAATATCTGGTAATCCGTAAGACTCAACCCATGTTGCGCTTCTAAGTCCCTAGATAGTGCAGCTGGCAATTGACTTGAAGCCGCAATCCAATTGCGCCAGGCTTTTTGTTCAGCGGGGGATAGCCACTTTACTTCGCTCATATTTGTCCGCTCGGTAAGGTCAGGATTTCAGCACCGGTTTCAGTAACAACTAGGGTGTGTTCAAATTGTGCGGTGCGTAATTTGTCTTTAGTTGTGATCGTCCAACCATCTCGCCAAACGTCATAATCAATAGTGCCAAGCGTGATCATTGGTTCGATGGTGAATGTCATGCCAGCTTCCATGATGGTTGTTGCGCTTGGATCGTCAAGGTGCGGAATGATCAAGCCAGAATGAAACACGGTATGCACGCCATGTCCAGTGAAATCTTCAACTACGCCATAGCCAAATCTTTTGGCATACGCTTCAATGACTCGGCCAATCACATTTATTTGGCGACCAGGCGCTACCACTGCTATCGCGCGATCTAGCATTTCTTTAGTTCGTTCAACTAATAACTTTGATTCTTCATCAACATTGCCAATAAGAAACGTAGCATTGGTATCGCCATGAACACCATGGATATATGCGGTGACATCAACGTTAAGGATGTCGCCATCTTCAATCACGGTGGAGTCTGGGATGCCGTGGCAAATAACTTCGTTTAGGGAAGTGCAGCAGGATTTTGGATAGCCTCGATATCCCAACGTCGATGGGTAAGCCCCGTGGTCACATAGAAATTCATGCACCACAGCATCGATTTCATCAGTGGTAACGCCAGGGGCAGCTGTTTTGCCAGCTAACTGCACCGCATCTGCCGCTAAAGCACCAGCAATTCGCATGGCAGCAATTACTTCGGACGTTTGAATCTCTGATCCGCGATACCGGTCCGGCGATCGTTTACCGACATATGGCGGTCGCACGATATGTGCTGGCACATCTCGCTTAGGGCTGAGTTTTCCCGGACTGAGTACGGACATTTGGCAAGGATACAACGAAATTCTGAATTAGTTGAAACATGAACTAAATCTGATGACGCTCCGCTGAGATAAGTTCGCCCGCACTATTCCAGCAAAGCACCACCGCACCTGCCGGAGGCAGATCAACTAGCAGCTCAGCCGCGTCTGGTTCGAATTTTGCTAATTCATCAATTACTGGACGGTGAGTGCACATCGCAATTGAACTGTGATGGGTAAGCAGCGCTTTCCATTCGGCCGCAGTGAAATCGTGATTATCTTCAAGCAGCAGCGGATTCTCGGCAATCTCAATACCTTCTTGGTCGGCGTAAAACTTAAGTGTTTGCTGACAGCGAATTGCCGGCGAACTGATTAGCGCTGAAATGCCATAAGCAGAGAGCAGCGCAGCAATCTCTGGTAATTGCGAGAATCCCGCTGCCGCCAGCGGTCGATCGAGATCATTTTCGCCAGTGAAATCTTCTCGTTTAGTTGAAATTGCATGTCGCAGCACAACTGCGGTTTTCACCCCTGAATCGGCTATCGCTAACGCCTCGGCAACAACCGCCGCATCTCGCTGATAAGTGAGCAGCTCTGTCGCTTCGGCCATTGTTACCCAACGAAGTTGCGATACCTCATCGTTTGGCACCACGCTGTGGTCAAATGCTAACTCCGCTGCGCTCCAATAGTAGACAGTTTTTGGATTGCCATTTGATTCGTAGGTAACTGGGGTTAGCGCGGTTTCTAATTTAACCAAATAGCCAGTTTCTTCTAAGGTTTCGCGCACTGCGGCAACAGCCGCTAATTCACCAGCTTCGAGTTTTCCCTTTGGTAGGGACCAGTCATTGCGATAGTCACGCCGAATGATTAGCACTTGTGGTTCGCTGCCTTGCCTAATAAGTACTACGCCAGCAGCTTGAATCACTTTCCACCTCTTAACTGATAACGGCTAATTAGTTCTTCTTGATAATCTGTGGTGGTGCTATCGCCAGCATAATTCCAGTTTCCATCAGCATCTAACTGCCAAGATGAGGTTGTTGGTGCCAACGCTAAATCCAATAATTCTTTTAGTCGTGTTCGATGCGCCACAGTTGGAACTTTTAGCAGCACCTCAACTCGACGATCTAGATTTCGATTCATGATGTCAGCGCTACCAATTAACACCTCTGGATCGCCAGCGTTAATGAATTCATAAATTCGGGAATGCTCCAAGAATCTGCCTAATATGCTCTTTACCGTTATGTTTTCACTTAACCCAGGCACGCCTGGTCGAAGTGTGCACATGCCGCGAACCAGCAATTCAATTTTTACCCCAGCTTGAGATGCTTGATACAACAGATCTGTCATGCGTTCATCTACAATCGCATTACATTTAATTCGAATACCAGCGGGTTTTCCGGCTAACTGATTATGAATTTCTCGTTTGATTAGCGTGGTTAAGGCAGCACGAAGAGAATTTGGTGCGGCGTAGAAAGAATCAAAGGAGGTTGAATTAGCAAAGCCAGAGAGTTGATTAAACAGCGTCGCAATATCATCGGCAATGGTTGGATTTGACGTAATGATGCCAATGTCTTCGTAATACCTGGCAGTTCGAGGATGGTAATTACCAGTTCCAATATGAACGTAACGTCGAATTCCGTCTTCTTCTCTTCGCACCACCAGGGTGAGTTTGCAATGGGTTTTAAGTCCCACTTGACCATAAACCACATGAATGCCAGCTCGTTCCATGCGGCGAGCCCATTGAATGTTGTTCTCTTCATCAAACCGGGCTTTAATTTCAACTACAGCCAGTACTTGCTTGCCAGCTGCCGCAGCATCAATTAGCGCTTCAACAATGGCCGAATCACCGCTGGTTCGGTATAGCGCTTGTTTAATTGCTAACACTTTGGGATCTTCTGCAGCCTGCTCAATAAACCGCGTTACGGAGGTGGCAAATGAGTCGTATGGGTGGTGCAGCAGCGCATCTTGATGCTTAACTGCTTCAAACACATCTACCGCATTCGCAGTTTCAACTGCTGCTAACTCAGGACTAGTTCTTGGCTGAAAGGCTGGGTCCTTTAATTCATCTCGGTTCAAATCTGAGATTAACGAGAGCCCGCGAAGATCAAGCGGTGCAGGTAATCGAACGATCTCGTTTTGATCAACTTCTAATTCATCAACTAATAGATCCAACATATGTTGATCAATGTTCTGCTCAACTTCAAGTCTGACCGCATAGCCAAATCTGCGTCTGGTTAACTCTTTCTCCATCGCATCCAGCAGATTCTCGGCATCATCTTCTTCAACCTCAACATCTTCGTTGCGCGTGACTCGAAACATATGATGCTGCACAATCTCCATGCCAGGGAATAGCTCAGGCAGATTTGCCGCTATTACTTCTTCTAGCGGGACAAACCGTTGTGGGCTTACCTGAATAAACCTATCGAGCAGCGGTGGCACTTTCACCCGAGCAAACATTTCCTGTCCAGTTGCTGGATTGCGCACCATCACTGCCAAATTCAGTGATAACCCAGAGATGTAGGGGAATGGATGAGCGGGATCTACTGCCAGCGGGGTTAGCACCGGAAAAACTTCTCGTTCAAAGAACTCAACTAATTGCTGCTGCTCAGCTTCCGTTAGATCTTGCCAATGTAGTAACTGGATATCCGCAGCAGCAAGTTGCGGCAGTAATTGGGATTGAAATAAATTTGCCTGCGCCTGCATTAAATCCCAGCTGCCTGCCAGAGTTTCAGTCAAAATTTCTCGAGGCAGCCTTCCGGTCGGTGATTTCACTGCAATTCCGGCGGAGACTCTTCGTTTCAAGCCAGCCACGCGCACCATGAAGAATTCATCTAAGTTCGCGGAAACTATGCTGCAGAATTTAACCCGCTCTAATAGCGGTCGATCCGATTGCATTGCCATTCCCAGCACCCGAGCATTGAATGCCAGCCACGATATCTCGCGATCAAAAAAGCGTTGTGGCACTGGAAAAGATTCCGTCAACCCGCTGCTGGGATGCTCTGGTCCGCGTTCTGCTAGTTCCATAACTCCCAGCATGCCACACTCTATTTATTGCTGTCAGTTGGTTCCGGAAAAAGTGAAAACCCCCGCCCGAAGGCGAGGGTTTTCATAGGCTTTGGAGAAATTAAGCCTT
>CAYXYW010000022.1:0-14147 GCA_964469855.1 uncultured Bifidobacterium sp. | reverse complement strand
GATTTTCCATTTCGTTAGAACATAGTAAAGTAGTAGAGATTGAACAAGTTTCTACAGATGTGATTGCTGTTTACATTTCCGAGTTAACAGCTTTGAAACTGACACCCACGACCATAGCTAGACATTTTGCTGCTCTGAAAGGACTATTTAAGTTTGCGCTAAAAGAGAATTTAATTAAGTCCGATCCAACGGTTTCAATTTCGACACCAAAATTACCAAGCAGGCTACCGAAGGCGCTATCTATCTCGCAGATGCAGGATTTGATAAAAGCAGTTGATAAGAAGGATCTAGTTGGCTATCGGAATTTAGCTATTGTTGAGTTTATGTATGGCACAGGGTGCCGGATATCTGAATTGACCGAACTAGATATTGATGACTTAGATTTAACCGAACGAACCGTTCGGCTTAGTGGAAAAGGAAACAAACAGCGATTGGTGCCTATAGGTGAATTTGCTCACGCTGCGCTGAATCAGTATTTAGTATCTTCCCGCCCTAACTTCGGATCAGGATTAACTACCGACATTTCAGCAGTTTTTCGTAACCAGCGCGGTGGCAGATTGACCCGACAAGGAGTATGGGCAATTCTGCAAAAGGCAGCAACCGACGCTGGTATTGCAGACCTCACGCCCCATTCTCTTCGCCATTCATTCGCCACACACCTGCTGGAGGGAGGAGCTGACATTCGGGTAGTGCAAGAGTTATTGGGGCATGCCTCAGTGGCAACCACGCAGATTTACACCAAAATTTCTATAGATGGCCTGCGTAGCGTTTATGCCCATAGCCACCCCCGGGCGATTCATTAGGATATACCCAACCTAAGGGGGAGTGGTGTCAGCAGACTTGGAGTCGGAGGGGTTGGATTTTGACCTATCCAGTTTTAACCAGTCAGTAGCCAATCCTGCCCGTGTGATTGCAGTCGTTAATCAAAAAGGTGGCGTTGGTAAAACCACATCAACAATCAACCTAGGTGCCGCTCTCGCTGCTGCCGGGAAACGCGTGCTGTTAGTAGATTTTGACCCACAAGGTGCGCTTTCGGTTGGACTTGGCGTCAAAGTTGTTGAGGGACGTCCAACCGTTTATGAATTAATAATGTCCGAACCTGGTATTGATTTCGACGATGTTGTAATCCGCAATGCCGCTGCTGGAATTGATTTATTGCCATGTGCAATGAATTTGGCTGCAGCAGAGATGCATCTGGTATCTGAAGTTGGCCGGGAACAAGTACTAGCTTCGGTACTTAATCAGCAACTAGGAAATTATGATTTTGTACTTATCGATTGCCAACCTTCATTAGGACTGCTAACGATCAATGCGCTTGCAGCCGCTAACGGAGTGATAATTCCAGTTGAGTGTGAATATTTCGCGCTTCGCGGTGTTGCGTTGCTAATTGATTCAATAAAGAAGGTTCAAGGCAGAATTAATCCTAAACTCCAGATCGATGGCGTTCTAGCAACTATGTACGATCCAAGAACCTATCACGCGCGCGAAGTATTGGCGCGGATCAAGGATGCATTTAAAGGCCAACTCTTTAAGACTCCGATTACCAGGACGATTAAGTTTCCAGATGCTCAAGTTCAAGGTAAGCCTCTTATCGAAATTGAGCCAAAACATTCAGGTGCGTCTCAGTATCAAGCAGTTGCTAAGGAATTGTTGAGTCGACTTGCATGACTTTAACAAACATGATGACGGCAGAGCCGAATCAGTTAGCCTTTCAAGTAACCTTAGATGAATTTGCTGGACCCTTTGATTTACTTTTATCACTGATTGCTAAACATAAACTTGAAGTTACCGAATTGGCGCTGAGCCAAGTTACTGATGATTTTTTGAAATACCTAAAAGAACATGGCGCATTATTACCTTTGGAGCAGATAAGTAATTTCCTAGTTGTTGCTGCAACATTATTGGATCTGAAAACTGCCCGATTGATTCCAAGTGGCGAAGTTGAGGACGAAGAGGACATCGCCTTATTTGAGGCTCGCGATTTACTTTTTGCTCGATTGTTGCAATATCGAGCATACAAACAAGTTTCTGGTGTGTTGAAGGAAATGCTCGAACTCGCACCTCGGCGATGGCCACGAACGGCCGGATTTGATCCCGGCTTCAATCAATTATTGCCAGAAGTTATTATCGATATTTCACCAGCACAATTCGCCGCAGTGGCAGTCAAGTCACTGCTGCCACGTCAGTTGTCAGATATTTCAACTTCTCATCTTCATGCGCCATTAGTAAGCGTTAAAGAACAAACCTTAATCATTATTGAGATGATGAAAGTTTCGCAAAAAATTACTTTCAAACAGTTAGTGCGAGATTGTGAAACAACGGGACACGTAGTGGCCAGATTCCTCGGAATTCTGGAACTACTTAGACAGCGTTTAGTTAATTTCAATCAAGAAGTGCCGTTGGGACCACTTGAATTGATTTGGTTAGGTGATGACGCCACTCAAATTGAAATAGATACTGAATTTGATGAAGAAAGTTCAGAACAGGATGAAGATGAGTGACGAGATTGAAACTAAGATACCAAGCGATTCTGCGGACAAGGAGCATGGCTTAGGTGCTCCAAACTTAAACAGCGCGATTGAGGCTCTTCTCTTGCTTCAAGATGATGGAATTACCTCATTAGATTTAGCGATGCATATTGGTGTGCCTGACATAGAGATACAAGCCGCCCTTAAAAATCTTCAACAGGAATATTTAAGTCAAAAACGTGGTTTTGAAATTCGTGAGGTTAATGGAAGATGGCGCTTCTACTCAGCAGCTGTTTGTTCAGATTTGGTGGAGAGGTATGTCAAAGACGGTCAAAATGCGAGATTAACTCAGGCGTCGCTAGAAACCCTGTCGGTGATTGCATACCGACAACCGACTACTAGAGCAAGAGTGGCTGCTATACGTGGCGTAAATGTTGATGGAGTTATCCGAACCTTGATGGCGCGTGGATTGATTCAAGAATCAGGAACTGAGGCAGGAAGTGGTGCCTTGTTACTGCACACCACTGATCTTTTTCTAGAACGACTTGGAATTAACTCATTAGAGGACTTGCCTGCCATAGAGCAATTTTTACCTGACATAGCTGCTATCGAAGCACTAACCGATGCTGCAACGGATTCGGAATGAAATCTAAATCGAATGAGGGAATTCGACTACAGAAGGTTTTAGCAGCCGCAGGGATTGGGTCTCGTCGAATGTGTGAAGACCTTATCGATCAAGGTCGAGTGACAATCAATGGTGCGGTTGTCACCGAGCAAGGTGTCCGAGTGCACCCTGAAGAAGTTGAAATTAGAGTTGATGGTGATCTGATTTCACCCTTTGCCGAGAAGACGGTCCTGCTATTCAATAAGCCAACCGGTGTACTGACTACTATGCATGACGACCTCCATCGTCCTTGCGTTGGGGATTATGTTGCCGATAGATCAGAGCGACTTTTTCATGTTGGTAGGCTTGATGCTGATACTGATGGATTGCTGATACTTACTAATGACGGACAATTAGCGAACCATTTAACCCACCCCGCGTTTGGTGTTTCTAAGACCTATTTGGTCCGTCTTCCTGCACCGCTGCCAAAAGACATTGGAAAGCAGGTGAAATTGGGTGTAGTGCTTGAAGATGGATTGGCCAGATTTGATCAATTCAGAGTTTTAGATAGCACCAAGTCTGAGGTGCTAGTTGAAGTGGTATTGCATGAAGGCAGAAACAGAATTGTGCGTAGAGTTTTTGAAGAACTGGGTTTACCAGTGCGCTCCCTAACTAGAATTGCAATTGGCCCAGTTGAGTTGGGGGAGTTGAAATCTGGTCAGATCCGGCGAATTTCTAGCGGAGAATTGAAGGCGCTGCGTCGAACCGCAGGTCTAACTGAATAAGGTTGTGGCATGAGTATCCGAGCAATAAGAGGCGCCACGAAGCTGGCTTCTGATTCATCAGTTGAGATGGATGATGCGGTTGCGGAATTGTTGATGACTATGGTGGAAAGAAATGGGATTGAATTAGATGATGTGATTAGTGTTTTCTTTACTGCAACCCCAGATATTCATTCAGCATTTCCAGCAGCGGCCGCAAGAAAACTTGGCTGGAAAGATATTCCTCTCATGTGCAGTGTTGAGATGGATGTGACTGATTCTCTTAAACCGGTAATTAGAGTAATGATGCAAGTTAACACCTCAAAGCCTCGAAATGAAATTCAACATGTTTATTTACGGGGAGCCGAGGTTCTTCGGTTAGATATCGCCCAATGAGTGATCTGAGAGTAAAGATCATCGGTGGCGGGTTAATTGGAGGCAGTATTTCGCTCGCGCTCACTCAGAAAGGCGTCCCGCATCAAGTTTCCGATCTAGACTCGACAGTTTTGTCAAAATTGTCAGCAAAAGGTGATGATCAACAAGAAATTCCATCAGCAGATATTTCATTAGTGATTGTTGCCGTTCCACCATTATTCGTTTTGGAGGAACTGCAGAGGGCATGCGATGAGTATCCAAATGCCGTAATTGTTGATGTTGCATCTGTCAAAAATGCTTATCAATCAAAATTGATGGAAAAAGGTTTGTCTGCTAGATATGTTGGTACGCATCCGATGTCTGGCAAAGAGGCCATGGGAGCAGATGCCGCCGATCCGAATCTTTTTGCGAATAGAGTTTGGATCATCTGTCCAAATATAGATAATGAAAAAAGCATGCAACAAGTCAAAAACTTTGTTGTCAGTCTTGGCGCTATTCCTGTTGAGATGACTGCGGAAGAGCATGACAGCGTGGTTGGCATTCTTTCTCATTTACCACAAATGATTTCTTCAACGTTAGCATCAGTTGCAGTTGAAGCCAATATAAACCTCGATGTTGCCGGCCCCGCTTTTAGAGACATGACTCGAATCGCCTCGAGCGATCCTGAACTCTGGACTCAAATATTGATGTCCAACCAAGCAAATGCAACTTCAACTTTAGATCAAATGATTGATAAATTGAATCGGTTACGCGAATATATAGGCGAGAAAAACAGAAATGAAATATTCGGCTATTTTCAAAATGCTCAACTTAAAGCTAGTAATTTACCTGGAAAACATGGTGGACGAGCAACTAGGTTCGGTGAAATCAGTATATTGGTTAAAGATGAACCTGGTTCGCTAGCGAATTTGTTTGCTTTGGCACAAAAAATTAGTTTGAATATTGAAGATATCTACATCGAACATATTCTTAATCGGCCGTTGGCGGTCGTAAAGTTGTTTGTCAATCCAACAGATCTAGATCGGGCAAAGGAAAGTTATCGGGCCGAAGGCTGGGAATTGCGTGATTAACGATTTTGTGCAGGTCGCAATTGATGGTCCAAGCGGGACTGGTAAGTCCTCTGCCGCGAAAGGCGTGGCTAGGGAACTTGGTTTTGCCTATTTAGATACAGGAGCGTTGTATCGTGCAGTTGCATTAGCTGCTTCAGGTGCAGGGGTGCAAACTGACGACACGTCCGCGTTAAAGAACTTCTTGAATGATCTATCTTTAGAAATAAGCACCGATCCGAGCTGTGAATGGATTCGCACAAACGGGCAAGATGTTACGGCCAAGATTAGAACTCTATCGGTTTCGGATCTGTCATCCCAATACAGCGCGCTACCTGAAGTGCGGCAGTCCTTGTTAGCTCTGCAACGAAGTTTGATTCAGAATGCTCGAGAAAACAGTTCGGGGATAGTTGTTGAAGGTCGAGATATCGGAACAGTAGTGATACCGGAAGCAGATGTTAAGTTCTTCTTAACTGCTGACGCTGAAACCCGAGCAAATCGTCGAGGATCAGAGTTGGGCATATCTAATGAAAAGGTTGTAGAACATATTAAAAATAGGGATGATCGTGATCAGAATCGACAGGAATCACCCTTGCTTGCCGCTGATGACGCCATTTTGGTTGATACTTCTACCTCAACATTGTCAGATGTCATTGAATATCTACTGAACCAAATTGCTAATACCAAAGAATTCACATTCAACGATGAACACGATTCTGAAAATTTAGATCCAGGGTTGATTGATGAATGGTTACCGGTGGTGGCTGTTTTAGGAAGACCAAATGTTGGTAAGTCAACTTTGGTGAACCGAATTATTGGGCAACGAACCGCGGTTACTGAAGATACACCAGGAGTAACTCGCGATCGTGTTTCGTATCAAGCTGAATGGAATGGGCGCGATTTTGTTGTTGTGGATACTGGCGGATGGGATCCACGCGCTGTAGGACTATACGAACAAGTCGCTCGACAAGCGGAATTCGCAGTGACTCAGGCAGATTTGTGTCTGCTTGTTATTGATGCCACCGTTGGGGCAACTGATGATGATTTATTACTGATTCGAAAATTGCGTGAGGCGAAAATTCCTATCCTGTTAATAGCTAATAAGGTTGATTCTCCTAAAGATGAATCCGATGCGGCTAGTTTGTGGAATTTGGGTCTGGGTGAGCCATTTTTTGTTTCAGCATTACACGGTAGAAATGCTGGCGACTTACTAGATCTAATTGTTACCAACTTACCTAGTGAGCCGACCCGATATAAATCACATTGTGGTGCCAATTCCGTAGCCATACTTGGTCGGCCCAACGTTGGTAAGAGTAGTTTGTTGAATCATTTGGTAGGTCAATTCAGGGCTGTGGTGAGTGATGTTGCTGGCACCACAGTTGATCCAATTGATGAATACGTGAAACTTGGTGATACCGAATGGATTTTTATTGATACCGCAGGGATTCGGAAAAAATTTAAGCAGGATAGTGGTCATGAATACTATGCCGTGCTGCGAACGCAAAGCGCTATTGATCGAGCTGATATCGCACTAATCCTTGTTGATGCAGCGGAAGAATTGTCAGATCAAGATCGACGAATCATTAATCTGGCTACAGAGTCTGGCAAGGGTATTCTTCTTTGTTTTAATAAATGGGATCTAGTGGATGACGAAAGAAGAGTTATTCTTGAGCGAGAGATTGACAAGGATTTACAACAACAACGTTGGATTCCAAGAGTAAACATTTCCGCGACCTCTGGTAGATCAGTATCGCGAATAGCGCCTGCATTGGAAAAGGTTTTACATAATTGGCAAAGAAGGATTCCAACGTCAGAGTTAAACAAATTAGTTAAAAAGTTTGTAATGGCTAATCCTCATCCTCTGCGAGGGGGTAGACAGCCGAAGATCCTTTTCGCTACGCAAGTAGCGGTGGCACCGCCTACTTTTGCACTTTTCGCTTCACGTGTTTTAGATGAAGGTTATGTCAGATTCCTAGAACGAACCCTTCGCGAAAAGTTTGATTTTGTTGGGACACCATTGCGGTTTAAGCAACGGATTCGTAACAGGGAATAACGGGTTGTAGCGCAGCTTGGTAGCGCACTTGGCTGGGGGTCAAGGGGTCGCGGGTTCAAATCCCGCCAACCCGACTATTTGATTATGGAGTGGATCGGTACGTTTGGTAGTTTCGCTTTACCGTTTAGGAAAGTGATTTCACTGAGCACGGCGATGCCTATTAATTCAGTCTGCTGTTTCGCCAGGATTGAGATAGCCGCAGCCAACGTGCCACCTGTCGCCAATACATCATCAACTAATAACACGCGGTCGGTTTTAACCAACGCGTCTTGATGAATCTCTATCGCTGCTTTTCCGTATTCCAAATCATATTCGGCGCTGTAGGTTGGCCTAGGCAATTTACCGATCTTTCGAGCCGGTACCAATCCAGCGCGCAACTCGTGAGCCATTGCTGAGGCCAACAGAAAACCTCTTGCTTCAATTCCGACTACATGGGTTACTTGCATGTCTCGAAACGGAGAGACCATATGGTTAACCAAGGAAACAAAAGCAGCTGGATTAGCCAGCACCGGCGAGATATCTTGAAAAATGATTCCAGGCTTGGGGTAGTCCGGAACGCGGATGATCAAATCATCAAGTTCTTGAATACTCAACACACCCCAATGATGCCTACACTAGGGGAGTGAAAGTGATCGACACCCCGAATTGGCAAGAACTTAAATCGGTGCCAAACCTTGTGTCGCTGTCTCGAATGTTTTTGATTCCGCTCCTGGTCATTCTTATTGTTCAGAATCGATGGGGAAGCGCAGCTTTACTGGCAGCTTTATTGGGGATTTCAGACTTTATCGATGGTTGGATTGCCCGCAAATTTAATCAAGTAACCAAATTAGGTTCGTTATTAGACCCATTGATAGATCGAGTTTTTGTGATTTCGGTATTGCTGGCAATGGTTATAAGCAATGTTATTGCCATATGGATTCTTGTTGGAATTATTGGCCGGGACATTACGGTGGTATTGGTAAAATTGTTTCGTGGTGCAAATTTGGATGTAACTGTGGTTTATCTTGGAAAGCTCGGCACTTGGATTCTATTTGTTGCGTTTGCCATGATCTTCGTGGCGAGGACAATGGAATTTGATCAGTTATCACTTTTTGCTTCTGCTGGAATTTATTGGGGTTTAATTGTTTATTGGTTAGCTGGGGTTCAGTACATGAGGCTAGGGGTGAGGCGCTGAAATGAGTGGATTGCCTCCAGTGCCGGTGACTGAACGTGAAGACAGTATGCGATTGCTGTATCTGGTGCTAGACGACGCGAATCACACCTTAGGACCTCCCATTCCAAAAGGTCAGAAACCAAGATTCCGCAGTGTTACAGCCGGTGTAAGTTTGTTTATCGTGATTGGAATTTTTTTTGGCATAGCAATTGGATTGACCAGAGATTTGGTTCCAGTGCAGGAAACAACTCGGCAACAGCTCCAACAGCGAATTGCAGCTGTGCAAACTCAATTAACGGTTACGCAGCAACAATTAACTGATCAGGTTATTTTCCTTGACACGGTTCGAAATGAAGTAACAACACAATCCAGGAAAATTCAGCGCCTGAACGAGAGTATTGCCGAACTGGACCTCTTGGTTGGCAATACTAGTTTGCGTGGTGATGGGGTTCGAGTGACAATTCAATCTTCGATAAAACCGAGTATTGAAGATGGCGTTGACTTAGGTGTTGTTATCGATAGTGATATCGCTCGTGTTGTTAATGGATTGTTGGCAAATGGTGCATCAGCGATCTCGGTCAACGGGATACGGATTACCACTACTTCTGCAATCCGGTCTGCTGGTGAAGCTATTTTGGTTGGTTATCAAGCCCTGACTCCGCCATACGAGATATTGGCGATTGGTAATTCAGCAAGAATGGTGCGAGAAATGAGCACTGGCGACACTGGAATGGATATCAAAGAAATATCGGAGGGTTATGGGGTTAGGTTTCAAACAACCGAGGTGAAACAAATATCTATTCCAGCTGCGGTCACTCCGATTCAGAATCGCGTCTCAGTTAGGATATTGGAATGATTGGTGCAGTTGCTCTCATAATTGGTCTGGTTGTTGGATTATTAGTTCAACCAGAGATCCCGCTTTGGATTCAGCCGTATCTGCCCATCGCCCTAGTAGCTGCTCTCGATGCTGTGGTCGGCGCCGGTAGAGCAGCGTTAGAAAAAAGATTCTCAGATCGAATCTTCGTTATTTCTTTCTTATCGAATACCACATTAGCTGCTTTCATGGTTTTTCTTGGCGATCAACTGGGAATCGGCTCGCAATTATCTACAGGCGTCTTGATTGTTTTAGCGATGAGAATTTTCGTGAATGCGTCCGCTATTCGACGTCTAGTGCTAAAGGCTTAACGTGAAGGTGTCTCGGAAAAATTTCATATTGATTCTTTTTTCTGCTGGTACCGGGCTATTGCTTGCTTGGGGATTGCAGTTGGTTAATCAACCTGATTACCTTAGAAACGCTCGGCAAGAAGATCTTGTTCGTATCCTTGATGAATTAACAACTCGTGAAGATGATCTGGCGCGGGAAGTGCGGCGACTAGAGTCACTAGCAACAGACCTACAGCGAGGCAATGAAGATGCGGTAATTCGAGATTTGGAGAATCGAGAAAAAGCACTCCGCGTTTTTTCAGGAACCGTTGGGGTAGCAGGGCCAGGACTGCAGATGACGATAGCGGATCCTGGAATCAATGTAAGCGCAACAGTATTTTTTGACTTAATCAACGAATTGCGGGACGCCGGTGCAGAAGCGATATCAGTTAATGACGCCAGAGTGGTAGCTAGTACCGGTATCTCAGAAATAACCGGTGGACTACAAATTGGTGATCGATCTGTGTTGCCACCTTATCAAGTCAAGGTGATAGGCAATCCAACTACGCTGGCAACCGCAATTAAAATTCCTGGGGGAATTTTGGATGTGCTAAAAACTGCTGGTGCTATTACGAATGTTCAAGAGCAAGAAGAATTAGAGATAACGAGCGTAGTAAGCATTAGACCACAGGTTAACGCTCAACCATTGGATTAGACTTTTTCGAATATTTGCGCCAAGATCTACCGCTAACTGAGGAGGCGCAATGGATCACGACAAAGAACGTGAGTTGATTGAGGCTACCTCAGCGATTCCAGTAGTTGAAGGAGTAACTGGACCGCAATCGGAGGTTTCGGCGTCTCAAATATCGATTCCAGCAGGATTAGCAGCCCTACTTGTAGTGAAGGGCCCGCAGGTAGGAGATGCCTTCGTATTGCATCCAACGGTAAACACGATTGGTCGAAACGAAGATAATGAATTGATGTTGGATGACGTGACAGTCAGCCGCAATCACGCAACGGTTGAGTTTATGGATTCTAAATGGATCATTAAAGATTTGAATTCACTTAATGGCACCTATGTTAACCGGAACAGAATAACCGAAATTGAATTATTTGGCGGCGAGGAATTGCAGATTGGAAAATACCGGTTCGCATTTCTGTTGCCAGATCCTGAAACCAAATGAAAAGCAATTTAGCGCAAAAGCAGCTTCTCTCAATCGGGGAAGTAATTTCAGCTTTGAGTAATGATTTTCCAGATTTATCAATTTCTAAAATTCGTTTTCTAGAGTCTGAAGGACTGATCAGTCCATTACGCGCTCCTAGTGGTTATCGTAAATTCACCCATTTTGATCGCGATCGAATTCGATACATTCTTGAATTGCAGTATCAGCATTATTTGCCCCTTCGAGTCATTAAAGAGCATTTAGATAATGTGGATGCGGGTGTAGAAAAACCGATACGAATGAATCGAAAATATTCCCTGGTTGAGAAAATCGCGGATGTTCGAAATCGCTTCGACCAAGTTGATTCACCAATTGCAAATGTATGGTTGACGATACCCGAACTGGCAACAATGTGTCATTGTTCAGGAGATCTCATAAAGGAAGTAGCAGAAGTAGGTCTCATTAGTCTTCGTGGCGAAAAAGTACACGCTGGTTCAAAGGGAATTATTGAAATTGTAATGACGCTCGCGGAGCTTGGGGTACCAATTAAACATTTACGGGCGCTGAAACTCACTACTGAACGTCAAATTGCGCTAGCAGAAACTGTGTCAAAACCAATCAGGGAGCGTAAAGCAAGGCAAGCGGATCAGCGCGCAGATGAGCTTGTGCTGGAAATATTGAATAAATTTAGTGGGCTCAACCAACTGTTAATTGCTGAGTATTTGCGCGATCAGTTGTCCTAAAAAGTTTTTCAGGTAGATTTCCACTATGAAATTGATCGAGGTACTCGGAGTTCGGGTTGAAATGCCAGGCAATCAACCTATTGTTTTGCTGCGCGAAGTATCAGGTACACGATACCTTCCGATTTGGGTAGGTGCTGCGGAAGCGTCAGCTATCTCTTTGGCGCAGCAGGGGATTGAAGCGGCGCGTCCGTTAACTATTGATCTGCTAGCTCAACTAATTCAAGAATTCAATGCTGAACTGCAACAGGTCGAAGTTTCCAGGTTAGTTGACGGGATTTTTTATGCTGACCTGGTTTTTACTAATGGAATGAAAATTTCAGCACGGCCTTCGGATGCTATCGCACTGTCACTCAAACTTAATATTCCTATCTACAGCGACGAGAGTGTGCTGTCGCAGGCTGGAATTGCAATTGAAGAAGAGGCAGACTCAGAGACTGAGTTGGCGAAATTTAGGGAGTTTTTGGAGCAAATCAACCCTGAAGATTTCTCCTAAATTGGCGTGTCGATCTGTCGATTAATTGACCCCGCCCTAATCCCGAGCGTAGAGTTCGCTGTCCGCTGTATTCCCTTGACTTCCCATCAGCAGTAGGACCTGGAGGACTCGGTGTCTGATCAAACCGCCACTGGCGTTGCGCAACCCAGCCTGTTCGAAATTACAGAATCGCAGAATCCGAACCTGAACCTTGGTTATCGGGGTCAGGTGGCCTGCACTGTGGCAGGTATTTCATATCGTCAGTTGGATTATTGGGCTAGGACAGAGTTGGTAATTCCTAGCGTGCAATCTGCTGCAGGATCAGGTTCGCAGCGGCTTTATTCATTTACTGACATGCTGGTGCTTAAAGTTGTAAAAAAGCTGCTAGATGCTGGGGTATCGCTACAAAACATCCGAACAGCCGTTGAGCATTTGCGAAACCGTGGCGTAGCTGATCTCTCCAGCATTACCCTCATGTCCGATGGCGCTTCAGTTTATGAATGTATCAGCCCTGAAGACGTGATTGATCTAGTTCGTGGGGGACAGGCAGTGTTTGGTATTGCTATCGGGCAAATCTGGCAAGATATGGCTGGCGAATTGGCTCTGTTGCAAGGCTCAGGAGAGCTGATTGAATCAGTTCCTGACGAACTTTCCGTTCGACGTATTAAAAGACAAACTGCTTAATCGGCTTAGTTATCAGGATTAATTCGTATGATCCATGTATCAATCCCTGGGGGTTTTACTTTACATAATGTACATTATCGGTTCAATATCACGAGGGATCATCCTTGTTCTGCTTTCAGCCCTGGCTATTTTGCCAACTGCAGCTAATGAACAAATATCGCCAATTGGGGAAACTGAGGAAGTAATTCCTAGCTGCTCGGCCAGGCCTAAATATGAACCAGCGGTTTTGCCAAGACCGAATCGAAATCGACCCTTTGCTTTTAATCCAGCAATGCAGAAGGTTTCCGGCGTTTTTGGTATTGATATATCTAGATGGGACCACCCTGGCGACAAATTGCTAGATTTCGATCGAATTCGAGCTCAAGGATTTGAATACGCGATTATCAAGTTATCTGACGGTGCCACCAGGGAGGCTAATCAAATTGCCAAGAGATGGTGGCGAGTAGATCGGCCAGCCGCTGAATTGGCTGGTTTTTTGGTCGGTGGTTACCACTATGCCTATCCCAGAGGCGCTAATCCGGTAGAGCGTCGTTTAGACGCCATTTCACAGGCTAGGCAGGCTGCAAGAACATACGGTAAGTGGCGACCCGGCAGATTGCCCCTGGTGCTTGATTTTGAGGTAATTCCCGCCGTCGAGCGCTGGACCCCACGAGATCTGACCGATTGGGCGCTGACCTTCCTGCAAGAGGCAGAGAAGAGAATCGGGCGGCCTCCCATGATCTATTCCTACGCCAATTTCTTTCTTAAACATATGGAACCGGATTTGCAATTTGCTCGATATCCACTCTGGATAGCTCATTACGGGGTTCACCTTCGCGAGCCTGCACCGATTGTGCCCTGGTCACTTTTTGATGGTTACGCAATTTGGCAATTCTCATCCTCGGGTAGAACGGCAGGGACGCATCGCAATATTGGCGATCTAAACCATTCCACAGCGCATTGGATCGCTAAATTGACCGGCAAAGACACTGATTACACCTGGGCTGCACCACTCACTGACGCGCAGATGGCAGCTTTTAACGCTATTGCCAGAAATAGAACTGGTGAACAGTTTCATAATCGAACCGGTAGTACTCGGGAAGGCTTAACCACTTGGCAAACCTGGCTAAATGAACCAACTCGTTGCTCCCCCACGAATCAGCAACCATGACCACAATCTGGACACATCGCGGCGATGGGATTGAAAACTCCCTAGCCGCTTTTCAGTCGGCTTGGAACAAAAATGTCCGCCACTTTGAAACTGATATTCACCTAACGCGCGATGGTCAACTCGTGTTAAGTCATGATCCCAATATATTTCGATTAACTGGAATACGTAAAGACATTCATGAAATTGATTTTAATGAATTACAACAATTTCCCATTTCCGGACTTGAACCCTGGGCCCTTCTCGATGAATTGGTTCATTCTTTCCCAACGGCAACGATTTCAATTGATGTTAAAACATCAAATGCCTTGCCAGCCATGATTGATTGGCTAAAT
>CAYXYW010000021.1:0-14199 GCA_964469855.1 uncultured Bifidobacterium sp. | reverse complement strand
CCAACCGCTACTTTCTCTTGGCGGCCACTGGCTTTAACTACTGCGTACATGTTGTGTTTCCTGACTCGATTCGGCCGGCGATTGCGCCTGGGCCGAAGGCGTAGATTACTTCATCGAGAAATTCTCGCTGAAAATGCCCCCTAGCTAGGCGGACCTGCTGGGCGGCTAGCGGCCTTTCGGTTCCGCCGTCCCCCGGTTTTCTCGACTACCTGCTCACCGCGTGGGGCAAAAGCGGGGGCAACTGGCTCTGCATCCGCTGGCTCCACTGCAGTTTCCGGCTCAACGGCATTAACCGGTTCTGGCTGTGATTCTCTGGTTGGTTTATGGCTGTGTCGCACACCTGGGGCATCCATCCGAACTTTCACGCCGCGGCCGTTACACACTTCACATGGCTCAGAGAACATCTCCAGCAATCCTTGACCAATTCGCTTGCGGGTCATCTGCACCAACCCTAATGATGAGACTTCAGCAACTTGATGTTTGGTTCGATCGCGACCTAAACACTCCACCAATCGTCTTACTACTTTGTCTCGATTCGCTTCAAGCACCATATCAATAAAGTCAATCACGATGATGCCGCCAATATCACGCAACCTTAATTGGCGAACAATTTCTTCGGCAGCCTCTAAATTGTTTTGCGTAACGGTTTCTTCTAAATTTCCGGTGCTACCAATGAATCGACCAGTGTTGACATCAACCACCGTCATTGCTTCAGTCCGATCAATTACTAATGAACCACCAGATGGCAGATAAACTTTGCGATCTAGTGCTTTAGTTAACTGTGAATCAACATCAAATTTAGTGAAGACATCTTCAGTTCCGGTCCACTTTTCTAGTCGCTCCAACAATTCTGGCGCTAGATAGCGAACATAATCTTCAATTGTGTTCCAGGCATCAGATCCGGAAACTACTAACTTGCTGAAATCTTCATTGAACACATCACGCACAGTTCGAATTGCTAGATCAGGCTCGCTGTAAAGCAAGGTTGGTGGCGTAACTTGATCTCGCTTCTTTTGAATGTCTTCCCATTGTGCTTTTAGTCGTGCCACATCTTTTTCTAGTTCATCTTCAGCAGCACCTTCAGCAGCAGTACGAACAATTACGCCCGCACCATCTGGCACTATGTTGCGCAACACTCGCTTTAATCGAATTCGTTCATTCTCAGGCAGCTTTCTTGAAATGCCAGTCATTGATCCATCTGGCACATAAACCAAATAACGACCTGGCAGCGAAACTTGACTGGTTAGTCGGGCGCCTTTTTGACCAATTGGATCTTTAGTTACCTGCACCAAAATTGGGTCACCAACAGATAGTGCTAACTCAATTCGCTTTGGTTGACCCTCAAGTCCAGCTAAATCCCAGTTAACTTCACCGGCATATAAAACTGCGTTACGACCTTTGCCAATATCAATGAATGCCGCTTCCATGCCAGGTAGCACGTTCTGCACTCGTCCTAAATAGACATTGCCAATCAGCGACGAGGAAACAGATGAGCCGACATAATGCTCAACCAAAATCTTGTCTTCCAAAATGGCAACTTGCGTCTTATCTGCCACCTGCCTAATCACCATTTGCCGATCAACAGCTTCCCGGCGCGCCAGGAATTGCGCTTCAGTAATTAACGGTGTGCGGCGACGATTATCTCGATTGTCTCGGCGACGAGATCGCTTCGCATTTATTCGCGTTGAGCTGCGATCTTCAACAGTTGCAGTTGGTTCAGTTGCAGCAACTTCAGTGCTAACTGCACTGCCACTACCACCGCGACGACGTCGCCGGCGGCGGCGATTTGCTGTTTCAGTTGCAGACTCAATTGCTGGCTTAGCAGTTTTTGCTGGCGCTTCTGAAGTTGTTGTTTTAGTTTCAACAGCTGCTTCAGTTGTGGGCTTTGCCCCACCGCGACCCCGACCACCACGACGACGACGTCGCGCACTGCTGCGCTCATCAGGTGCAGCTTTAGCTTCAGATTTTTCAGCAGCAGGTTTTGGGTTAGCTGGTTTGGTTGGCTTTGTGGTCTTTTTAGTTGGCTCGGATTTTGTGGTTGCCGGCGCAACGAAAGCTGGCGCCAATGCCGCCTTTTTCACCGCAGCTTTTTTAGCTGGCTTCTCTGCTTCTGGCTTGGCGGATTTCTTTACTGCTTTTTTGGTTGCTTTTTTGGCTGGTTTTGCTGCAGCTTTATCTGCGCTTCCAGCACTCGAACGAGTACTCACTGAAAACTCCTGTGGCCCGGTTGGGCATTAAGTAAGACGCTTGGTTGCGGCGCAACTAGCGTGAAGCTTGTGGTGGGGCTGCACCTGGGCAAGGTCTGCGTGAGGGTTTCCTCAGCGACGCTCTCCTGGCGCTACCGCCAATACGGGCGATATTGCTACCGCTTGGCGTAAGTATCGCACACCAACTGGCACTATCAGCGGCGCTTGGTGGCATCAAGGTTCAAAATGACCCCAATTCCCAGCCAAAGCGCCATCATGGAGGACCCGCCATAGGAGACAAATGGCAGCGGCACCCCAGTTACTGGCAGCAGCTCCAGATTCATGCCAATGTTCTGAAAACCTTGAATTGCAATCCAGGCTGCAATTCCAACTGCTACTAATCTGCCAAACAGATCTTCGGCTCTGGTTGCAATTTTAATTAGCCGCCAAGTAATAAACAGCATTAGTAACAAAATTAAAGATGAGCCAAAAAAGCCTAGCTCTTCACCAGCAACTGAGAAAATGAAATCGGTTCGTTGCTCTGGCACAAACTGGCCAGCTGTTTGTGAACCTTGGAATAGCCCATTACCAAACCAGCCACCACTGCCAATGGCAATCTCTGCCTGTCTCACGTTATAGCTAACACCTAACGGATCTGACTCTGGATTAAGAAAAGCAGTAAATCGATCAATTTGATACTGCGCTAACGCACCAGAAGCAACAACTAGCGCTACTGCGGAGATGCCAGCCGTAATTAACCCAATCAGCCACCACCTGCTTACGCCAGAAACTGCAAGCATGGCAAACAACGTTGCCAAAATCATCAGCACAGTTCCTAAATCAGGTTGCAATAAAATCAACAGCACTGGAATTGCAACTACCGCAAGCGAGACCAGCACAATCAAATTCAGCGGTTGATTCTCGGCGTCGCGTTTTTCGGCAAGCAGCGTTGCCAAGATAACAATAATTGCAACTTTGACAAATTCTGCCGGCTGCACCGTGAAGCCAGCAACTGCGATCCAAGACTTCGCGCCATTCACCACGCTGCCAACTAGTAGCACCGCAATCAAACCAACAATTGAAAGCACATACAAAATTGGTGCATAAGCCCGAACCAGCCGATGGCTGATCTGCGAAGCGATTAAACAAAGAATTAAGCCAAGCCCTAAGTTAACTAAATGTCGCTTTAAGAAAAAAATTGGATCGCCAGATTCGCCAGCTGAAATTCTGGTGGATGACCAAACGAGTAATCCACCCAACAGCGATAGCGACAATGCAGCTAGAACCAGCGCGATGTCGTAACGGCGATATTGCCTGCGTATCTTTGGCGTACTGACCTTTCGCCATATTGGCGAGGCATCACGTAATGCTTCGCTCATCGCTCACTCCGAACCGTTGATTCCCCAATTACCACGGTGGCACCACTTTGATCTACTTCAGGCAATTTAGTTAATGGTTTGCCTGACGGAAAAATTGCGGCCGATTTAGTTATGGTGTTTCCGGTTACGCCAAAAATTGCCTCATAAATTTTTCTGATGCTTGGGCCGCTAGTGCCAGAGCCGGTGCCGCCCTGCGAGACCATCATGACCACCGCAAACCGTGGTTTATTCGCTGGTGCAAAAGTAGCTAGCCACGAGGTGCTTTGTTTATTAAACACCTGACCGGTTCCAGTTTTGCTAGCAATTGGAATTTGCTCTAGCGGGAAGCCTGGAAATACCCAAGCGGTTGTGCCATTTGTAGCAGTGCCCGTTAATGAATTGCGCAAATACTCCAAGACTCGCTGCGATGTTCCTACTTGACCCGTTACTTTTGGTTCAAATTTCTGAACGACATTTCCGTTTACGTCAATAATGGCTTTTGCTAACTGCGGCTGATACAACGTGCCACCGTTTGCGATCGCAGCATAAGCAACTGCAACCTGTAGCGGAGTCACTACCGTGTCGCCTTGGCCGATGGAAATGTTTACCGCATCACCAGCTCGGAATAGATAGCCATCTTGGCAGTTTTCTGCCGCGTAAAGTCGCAGCGTCTCAGCCCAAACTGGATCTCGTTTGGCTGTCTCTGGGTATCCCGTTTTAGCGCGCTTGCACCAAACATCTTTATTGCGTTCCCAGTTCTGCCGCTTCCATTCCCTACCACCAATTCGGCCAGCAGATTCACTGGGCAGATCAATACCGGTAATTTTTCCTAAACCAAACGTGGTGGCCATCTTTTCAATTGGATCGCGGCCAGTTCTAACTTCATCTTTTCCACTTTTGATCCATAGCTCATTGGCAATTCGATAAAACACCGTGTTACAAGAAACTTCAAGTGCTCGTGATAATGAAATTGGGCCATAAGCACGTGACTCATAATTTCGAAATACTCTAGATGAAATAGTGACATCCGGTGAGCAGTTATACAGACCATTAAGTGGCAGGCCAGCTTTTTCGGCCGCAGCAGTCATCACAACTTTAAACGTGGATGCTGGCGCATAAAGTCCTTGAGTTGGTCGATGCAGCAACGGAACGCCGTTTGCTTCTGAAATTAACGCTTTGTATTCCTTATTGGTTAAGCCATCTAGCCAAATTTCTGGTTGATAACTTGGATATGACGCCATTGCTAACACTTGGCCATTTGTCACATCGAGCACCACTGCTGCACCACCATCAGCCTTGAAATTATTCGCCCGGGCGCGATCAATCGCATTTTGCAGTTCCCGTTCAACTACTCCTTGCAGCTTCGCATCAAGTGAGGTGACTAAATAATTTCCTGGCACAGACGGGTTTTCACCAACTTGACCCACCACGTTGCCTGCTCGATCTACTGCTAATTGACGTTTGCCATCTTTTCCGCGCAGCAATAAGTCATATTGCTTTTCTAATCCAGCACGACCAACAATGCTGGTTCGTTGATAACCAGCTGTGGTATCTGCTGCCGCTAACTCTTCAGCACTAATTGGACCGATGTAGCCAAGTAAATGTGCCGCGTTGGCATCAAACGGCGCGGGATACACTCGCTCCGCAACTACTTCTGCAGTTACGCCAGGAAACCGCAGTGTATTTTCCATAATCCGAAGTGCTAATTTGGAATCGACGTCTCTAGCTACCGGAACTGGTTGCAATGGTGCACCGTTCCAACAAATTGGCGGTGGTGCAGCACCAGTTGCGCCACATGGCGTAATTCGATCTCGCAGGTCCGCAACTGTGGTATTCAGTAGATTTGATAGCCGAGACAACACGTCTTCGCCTTGATCGGGCAGCTCGCTTATGGCGCGTCGATCTATTGAGATAACCAGCGATGTGCGATTTGCCACCAGCGCTCTTCCGGCTTGATCAACAATTAAGCCTCGCACTGCTTGCGTGGAAATTTCTCTAATTCGATTTTTATCCGCCAGGGCTGCGTAATCTTCACCCGTTAGTACTTGAATAAAAAATAACCGAGCGAGTAGCGTAATTAATAATGCGGTAACAAACCACTTAAACACCTGCAATCGCAGAATTGATTGATCTCTCATGCACTCACCCGCAATGGTAATGAATCACGATAGAGCGGACGATCCAGCAAATCAATCACTGGCACTAAAAATGCGGCAAAAACAATGCCAAAAATCAACTGTGAGCCGAGATAGGTTGGTAATTGACTTAGCGCAGCTGGTTGATTGGTGACAACTAACACCGCAGCTCGAACCAAAACTGCCAGCGCCGGTGCCGCAGCTGCCGCAAATACTGGCTTCCACGGCGAATCATGAGGTGCCCTGACATATTTGTGCACCACAACGGCAATTACCAAATAGGCAATGCTCGATACACCCAGCAGTCCTTCATTTGGCGAAAGCAAATCCACAAAGATGCCAGCAATCACCGCTATTGCTGCGCCTAATCGATAACTTCTAGTAAAAGCTTGTGCTGCCACTATCACTGCAACAATGTCTGGCATGTAAACCGAGATTCCCAAACTAAATAACAGGGTTGGCTGCAAAATCGCAAAAATCACCAGCAAGATCAGGATATAGCCATACTTGCGCATATCTCACTCACTTGGAATCTGTAAGGCATCGCGAATTGCATCTCGTTTTGCCGAGATGATCACACCTACGATTTCTAAACTTGAAATGTCTGCCGTAGGAATCACTTTTGCAGTTCGGTTTAACTGACCAGGCGAACCATCGACACTTGCGATCCGTCCAATTGGTAACCCAGGCATATATGGCTTTCCAGTATCCGACCCCCAAGAAAAAATTCGTGCCCCAATTGGCATTTTGGCATATGGATCAAACACCTGCAGCGACAGTTGATCTATTGCTCCAGTACCTGAAAGAAAACCAATTTCACCGCTGCCTTCAATCCGTACCCCAACTTTCACATTCTTATCAATTAACAGTGATGCAATGGCGTAATCATCTGCAACTTGAATCACTCGACCTACTAAGCCGGTACCAGCAACAACCGTGCTGTTCATGGTGATGCCATCTTTGCTGCCGGCATCAACGGTGATGGTCCATCGAAAATCTCCAGTGTTTCCAATTGCAATTACCTGCGCTGGAATCACTTTGTAGTTTTGTGGCGGAGTTATTCGCAGCAGTTGGTCCAGCGCAATTGCTTTACGTCGTTGATCCGCCGTTTGAGATAACTTAAATCTCAGTTCTTCATTCTCTGCTTTAAGTGCTGCCAACTCGTCATCGCGGGAAGTTATTCGCGAAAGGTTATTGCCAATTACTCGAAATGATTCACCTAATGAAGTTGCACCACTTTGAATTGGGCCCGTGATCTGCAATGCCGTGGCCCGCAGCGAAGAAACTAAACCAGCTTCACCTGATCGAATCCCAATTGCTAGCAGGGTAATTGAAATTAGAAACAACAGCGCTAACGCCAAGCGCACTCGCCCGGTATCGCGCATTCTTAACTAGCCCCTTGGATTAGAAACTAGTACTCGATGCAGCGCTTCAAACTCTTCGACAGTTCGACCCGAACCAAGCACTACGCAATTAAGTGGATTCTCGGCAATCACAACTGGCATACCAGTCTCATGGCGTAGTCGCTCATCAAGGCCGCGGAGCAGCGCGCCACCACCGGTCAGCATGATGCCTCGATCCATAATGTCGCCAGATAGTTCTGGTGGGGTGCGATCCAACGTGCTCTTAACAGCATCAACGATCGCTTGAATTGGCTCTTCCAGGGCTTTGCGAATTTCTTCCGCAGGCAAAATTACGGTGCGTGGTAGGCCAGTAATTAAATCACGACCACGCAGTTCAGCTTCTGGTTCATTAGGCAGTGGGAATGCAGAGCCAACTTTCATTTTTATTTCTTCAGCAGTGCGCTCACCCAATAACAATGAATACTCGCGCTTGACATATGCGATGATCGCTTCATCAAGTTCATCGCCACCCACACGGATTGAAACCGCAACCACAATTCCACCAAGTGAGATAACTGCAATCTCAGTAGTGCCACCACCTATGTCAACCACCATGTTGCCAGTTGGTTCATGAATTGGCATGCCAGCACCAATTGCTGCTGCCATTGGTTCTTCAATGATGTAAACCTTGCGAGCACCAGCTTTGTAGCCGGCTTCTTCAACTGCGCGTCGCTCTACACCGGTAATGCCGCTTGGCACACAAATAACAACTCGTGGCTTTGCCAAGAAACGTCGTTTATGAACTTTTTGAATGAAGTAGCGAAGCATTCGCTCGGTAGTATCAAAATCTGCAATCACACCATCTTTAAGTGGGCGAACTGCCACGATGTTGCCAGGAGTTCGACCAATCATCCGCTTCGCCTCGGAACCAACTGCCAAGATGTTTCCATTATCGGAGTTAATTGCAACTACTGATGGCTCATTAAGCACAATGCCAGATCCACGGACGTATACCAAGGTATTAGCGGTACCAAGGTCAACCGCCATATCTCGTCCAATGAAATTATTGCTCATGCTCAGCCTCTCCAGTTATTACTTAGTTAAGTTAGGAAAAAACAATGAAATCTCTCGCGCTGCACTTTCTTCTGAATCAGAACCATGCGTTACGTTGAATTGCGTTTCAGTTGCTAAATCAAATCTAATTGTTCCCGGTGCGGCATTTGTTGGATTTGTCGCGCCCATCATGGTGCGCCAATTTGCAATTACTTCCGGGCCTTCAATTACGGCAGCAACAAGTGGGGCTGAAGTAATGAAATCAACCAACGAACCAAAAAATGGTTTGTCTTTGTGCTCACCATAATGCGCCTGCGCAGTTGCTTTATCTAGAGTGCGCAGCTCCATCGCAATTAACTTCCAACCCTTAGTTTCAATCCGAGACAGGATCTCACCAACAAGTCCTCGAGCCACGCCATCCGGCTTAATCAATACCAACGTACGCTGCACAAATATCTCCTATTTCAGGCGTAAGAGTAGTGGGCGATTTCTAAGAGCCGAACCGCTGCTGACGAATTCGGTCCGCCCGCCTTACCAATAGCAGCCCCGCTACCCATAAAAATGCGAAAAGTCCCCCAATAAACAGCATCGACGGCACCCAGATACCAGTTGCAACTACTACTGGCTGCAGCGCTGAGCCTGCCGGAATTGCCCAGCCACGGCGAAAACCAGCTGGGATCAGCACGGCAATCACACCAAGCAACCCTCCAACAGAGATAGCCACTGCTGCTGAAATACCGTGATTTTGAATCGCAACGGGAATTGCTAGCCAAATTGCAATTGCTTCAAAAACTAAAACACTAGAACCAATTATTCGCTGACCTTTATTCATTTACTGAACCTTGCTTTACCGGCACCGGCTACCGTGGCAGAGCCAGTGATCAATATTCCGCTACCAGCACCTGCGTTATCGGCAGCAACTAATGCCGCTTCCATTGCTTCAGCAATATTTGAAATAACTTCTACTCGTGCAGCACCAGCGATTGCAACTACTTCAGCTGCTAACTCATCTGCTGCTATCGCCCGTTCGCTTGGTGCTGTCGTTACTATCCAATGATCAACTAGCGGCGCGAGCGCGGTAACAATTCCGGCGGCATCTTTATCGTCCAGCACGCCTAACACGCAAGTTAAATTACTAAATGTCATCGCTGCCGGCAGCGCCGCTGCTAAAACTTCAGCGCCGTTTGGATTATGCGCAATGTCAATAATGACAGTAGGTGATCTATGAACCACTTCTAATCGTCCTGGCATTTTAAAAGTTTCAAACGCATGACCAATTGCCGCAGGATTTAGCGGATCATCATCGCCAAGTAAATTTTCTACCGCAACCAGCGCAGTTGCCGCGTTAACTGCTTGATGCCCACCATGCACCGCTAAAAATAGATCCTGATAATTTTCTCGTGGCGTTCTAATGGAAAGCAGCTGCCCACCAACTGCAGTTGTGGTGGTAACTGAATAGTCTCTATCTTGAATTAACAACTTAGTCTGCATTTCATTTGCAGTTAATTCAATAACTTCCATCGCTTCTGGAATTTGTCGCTGCACCACTGATATTGCACCTGGTTTAATAACACCTGCTTTATTACCTGCAATTGATTCAATGGTATTTCCCAACCAATTCTGATGGTCATAATCAATAGTGGTAATTGCAGTTACACCAGCATCAACCACATTAACTGCATCCCAAGTACCGCCAATTCCAATTTCTAACGCGGCCATATGCATCGGCGCTTCCGCAAATTCACTAAGTGCTAACACGGTCATTAATTCAAACCCAGTTAGCTTTTCGCCGATTCGTTCTTCCATCATCAAAATAATTGGGTAGATCTCATTGAGCGATTCCACAAATCGCGATTCCGAGATGGGATGACCATCCAGCAAAATTCGCTCGGTCATGCTGACTAAATGAGGTGAGGTGTAAGCACCGGAGCGAATGCCATGCGCCCTGGCAATCGAATCAACTAATCGAGTGGTTGAGCTCTTACCGTTTGTGCCAGCAACCACTATCGCAGGAAACATTCCTTGCGGATCCCCAAGGGCGTCCAGCACCTTTCGCACTCGATTCAATGAGGGATTTATTCGGTGCTCGGCAGCCCGTTGAGCAAAGGTGGCAGTGATATCGGCAAGGTCTTTCAGCACACGGCGCAGTCTAGAGCGGGTAGTTCCTTAGGATCTGACCGTGACCGACCAACCTAAGTATCCGTTACTACCGGCAAAGCCAGGCCTTGATGGCCTGGAAGTTCGCTGGGATCAAACCTGGGAAACCAATCAGCTTTACAAGTTCCAGCCCAATCACGCCCGGGAACAAATCTTTTCAATTGATACACCACCGCCTACCGCAAGTGGCTCATTACATATTGGTCACGTGTTCTCTTACACCCACACTGATTGCATCGCGCGATATAAGCGAATGGCAGGTTTTGAGGTGTTTTATCCAATGGGTTGGGATGACAATGGTTTACCAACTGAACGCCGCGTGCAAAATTATTATGGCATTAAATGTGATCCAAGTTTGCCCTACGATCCAAACTTCACCCCGCCAGCAGAGCCTGGCAAAGATCAAATTCCAGTATCACGACGCAACTTTGTTGAGTTGTGTTTGAAGCTAACGACTGAAGATGAAAAAGCATTTGAATCAACTTGGCGATATTTAGGATTATCAGTTGATTGGTCACTCACCTATCAAACAATTGATGACAAATGCCGAGCTCTTTCACAGCGAGCATTCTTAAAGAATTTAGAACGTGGTGAGGCATATCAAGCAGAGGCGCCAACGCTGTGGGATGTCACATTCCAAACCGCAGTTGCGCAAGCAGAGTTAGAAGATCGAGAGCGGCCGGGCGCTTATCACCGAGTTTCATTCAAGAAATTAGACGGCAGTGATGTCTTCATTGAAACTACTCGACCAGAATTGATTGTGGCATGTGTTGCGCTGGTGGCGCATCCATCTGATGAGCGTTACCAACCACTTTTTGGCAGTGAAGTGATAAGCCCAATCTTTAATGTAAAAGTTCCAGTAGTGGCGCATGAATTAGCTGATCCAGAAAAAGGATCTGGAATTGCCATGGTTTGTACTTTTGGTGATTTGACCGACGTTACTTGGTGGCGTGAACTACAACTTGCAACTCGTCCGGTTATTGGTTGGGATGGTAGATACAGTCAAACCACACCAAGTTGGTTAACTGAACCAACCGCAATTGCTGCGTATGACAGATTGGCTGGCAAAACCGTTCATACCGCGCGCGAGCAAACAGTTGAGTTGTTAATTGAAACTGGCAATCTTCATGGCGAACCAAAGCCAATCACCCATCCAGTTAAGTTCTTTGAAAAAGGTGACAAGCCACTTGAAATTGTTACCACCAGACAGTGGTACATCAAAAACGGTGGTCGTCAACCAGAGCTGCGCGCTGCGCTGATCAAACTTGGTGATGACATTAACTGGCATCCAGAGTTTATGCAGGCCCGCTACAGCGATTGGGTTTCTGGCTTAAATGGCGATTGGTTAATTTCGCGACAGCGATATTTTGGCGTGCCAATTCCAGTTTGGTATGGCATTGATAGCAACGGCGAAATTGACTACGACCGGGTGTTAGTACCAGACCAAGCAAGTTTGCCAGTTGATCCAAGTTTGGATTGCCCGCCAGGATTTACTGAATCACAGCGAAATCAGCCAAATGGTTTTGCTGCTGATCCTGATGTGATGGACACCTGGGCCACCTCATCCCTGACACCACAAATTGTTAGTGGCTGGAGCACTAATGATGAGTTGTTCCAAAAAGTATTTCCAATGGATCTGCGACCACAAGGTCACGACATTATTCGAACTTGGTTGTTTTCCACCATGGTTCGGTCATATTTAGAGTTTGGCGTTGCCCCCTGGAAGCACGCTGCGCTCTCGGGTTGGATTTTAGATCCCGATCGCAAGAAGATGTCTAAATCCAAAGGCAACGTAGTAACACCAATTGCGCTGTTTGAAGAGCACGGTTCAGATGCAGTGCGATATTGGGCCGCGAGCGGCCGACCTGGCACTGACACTGCATTTGATGTTGGTCAGATGAAAATTGGCAGAAGGCTTGCGATTAAATTACTTAATGCATCTAAGTTTGTATTAGGTCTTGGTGCCGCACCAGATAAAGCAAAAATTACTGAGCCGCACGATAAAGCGATGTTGGCCGCGCTGGCTGAAGTAATTGCCGGTGCGACTAAAGCATATGAAGAGTTCAACTACACCAAAGCGCTTGAATTAACTGAGCAATTCTTTTGGACTTTCACTGACGATTACGTGGAGTTAGTTAAAGAGCGGGCATATCGGGAAGATGATCCGGCTGCAGAATCAGCAAAAGCCGCACTCGCTGAAGCGCTGCTGATTATGTTGCGGCTGTTTGCACCAGTAATGCCGTTTGTCACTGAAGAAGTTTGGTCGTGGTGGCAAGCCGGCTCAGTGCATCAACAAAGTTGGCCAACCACCGCTGAATTAGCTGGTGTGACTGGTGATGCCAAACTGCACCGCGAAATTGGTTCAGTAATTGCTGATATTCGCCGAGTGAAAACTGATGCTCAGCAATCAATGAAAGCTCGCATTGCCAATGCAGTTATTGCTGGTCCAGCCGAGAGCATTGCCAGATTGCAGAGTGCGCAAGCAGATCTGATCTCTGCTGGCGGCATTGATAACTTAAGTTGGGAAAGCGCAGATACGCTTTCAGTTACCGCAACGCTGGCTTAGGCCGAGCGCTCGGAAGAGCCAGCACCACCGCGATGCACAATCTTTGGTGGTTGGGAATGCGTCACAGTTGATTGCTCAATAATGATTTTTTCAATGTCATTTCGGCTTGGCACGTCATACATCACATCTAGCAGCACGCCTTCCAAAATGGATCGCAAGCCGCGAGCACCGGTGCCGCGAGCAAGCGCAAGATCGGCAATTGCATCAACTGCGCCTGGACCAAACTCAAGTGAGACTTCATCTAATTCAAATAGTCGCTCAAACTGACGCACTAACGCATTTCTTGGTTCCGTTAACACTCGAACTAACGATTCGCGGTTCAAGCCAGAAACTGAAGTCACAATAGGCAATCGACCAACAAACTCTGGAATCAAACCAAACTTCAACAAATCTTCTGGGAGCACATGCGAGAAGATGGTAGCTGGATCAGTTAATTGCTTATCTTCAACTAAATTAGAAGTGAAGCCTAAACTTGATTTACCAACCCGCTGCTCAATAATGGAATCCAAGCCAGCAAATGCGCCACCAACAATAAATAGCACGTTAGTGGTATCAATTTGTAGGAACTCCTGATGCGGATGCTTACGACCACCTTGCGGTGGCACTGATGCGGTGGTGCCTTCCAAAATCTTAAGCAGCGCTTGCTGCACGCCTTCACCAGAAACATCTCTCGTGATTGAGGTGTTCTCACTCTTGCGCGCAATTTTGTCAATCTCATCAATATAGATAATTCCCTGCTCGGCTCGCTTAACATCAAAATCAGCAGCTTGAATCAACTTGAGCAAGATGTTCTCAACGTCTTCGCCAACATAACCAGCTTCAGTTAGCGCCGTAGCATCGGCAATCGCAAATGGCACATTAAGCATGCGTGCCAAAGTTTGCGCTAATAATGTTTTGCCTGAGCCGGTCGGACCAAGCAGCAAGATATTGGATTTAGCAAGTTCTACGAAATCATCACTGCGGCGAATTTGATCGCCAGCGCGAACTCGCTTGTAATGGTTATAGACCGCAACTGAGAGCGTCTTTTTCGCAAGTTCCTGACCAATTACATAGTTATCTAAGAAAGCATAAATTTCATTTGGCTTTGGCAGCTCCGCCATCGAAGAGTTAGTGGTTTCAACTAACTCTTCTTCAATGATCTCATTACAAAGCTCAATGCATTCATCACAGATATAAACACCGGGGCCGGCAATTAACTTCTTAACCTGTTTTTGGCTTTTGCCGCAAAATGAGCATTTAAGTAGGTCTGCACCATCGCCAAGCCGTGCCATCTGAGATTCCTCTCGTCGGGGAAGATGCCGCAACCCTAAGCAACCAAAATGCCTTTCGCACTCAAAATCGCAAGCCGTTCGCCCAGAGCAGAATCCAACCAGCAAAAACTCCCCCGGCCAGTTGGCCGAG
>CAYXYW010000020.1:4631-14319 GCA_964469855.1 uncultured Bifidobacterium sp. | reverse complement strand
GTATGTCTGCAGCGCGCCGCCCCCGATTAACCCCAGGTAAGGGGTTAACCCCGCCGCGGGTGCTGCGAAATGTTCGGGAAACTAGCGCTGGTGGCTTGGTTTTGAATTTAGATCATCCCGATCGACCAGCAGCATTAATTGGTAGATATGACCGGAAAAATCGACTCAATTGGTCGCTTCCTAAGGGCCATATTGAACGCGGCGAAACTAAAGAGCAAGCAGCAGCGCGTGAGGTGTTAGAAGAAACTGGCATTACTGGCCAAGTAATTGCACCGCTTGGCACGATTAGATTCTGGTTCTCCGCAACTGATAAGCGAATTCAAAAAACCGTGCATCATTTTTTATTGTTAGCCGAAACTTTTGAGTTGAGCGCAGAAGATCAAGAGATTGATGAAGTTGCTTGGGTACCATATTTAGACTTGAAGCACCGATTGCGCTATGACGATGAGATTAAATTGCTAACTAAAGTGCCAGGTCTGTTGGGAGATCTTTGGTGAGAAAGCTGCTGGCAATTGTTCTAACAGTTTTAGTTATTCCAATTAGTGTTCCTGGCAACGCTGCAGTTGCAGATAACTTATTAGAGATTACTTCAGTTAATCCAACTGTTATTAAAGCTGATGCACCGCTAACAATTACCGCAACCGTTAAATCTAGGCAGATTGAAACTGTTGAGTTATGGCTTAGTCGCTCGCCGATTACCGATTTAACTAAAATTGCGCAAGATGTAATACCGCTCGCGCAGGCAGTGGTTCAGAACTCGCAAGTCAAAATTCAACGAACTCGAATGCCAAATTTATCTGCTGGGGTTTATCAGCTAGTGCTACGTAGCATCAGCAAAAACAGTGTGCTGGGTGAGCAAGCAGTGCCAATTACAACTGGCAACTTGCCAACTAAAGAGTTAGTGGTCTTGGTGCCAATCTCGGTGCCACCAACTAGCGATGAGATCTCAACTCAACAAACATTATTGACGGTTGGCGCAGTTGAAAATGTTGATTGGTTTATTGATGGCACCACCGCAGCCAAATTAACCGAAACAAATCTGTCGGTGGCTGGCCGAATTAATGGAATTACTGCGGCGAATCCGGATTTAAATGTGGTTAGCAAATATCAACTACAAAGCCTATTAACGGCAGCAATAGCAGAGACTAAATCTGTTCTAACCAGGCCTGAACTACCAGTTGCTGGTTGGCAGATCAGACACCGAGTTGATGGTGATGGTATGCGAAATGCCATCACGGTTGGGTTGGACTATGTAATTAGCGAGATAAATCAACCCGCAACTAAATTCCGCTATAACAAGAAATCATTAACTGAGTTAACAGTTGATCCAACCCTTATCCAACTATTGGCAACTGCTACCACGCCAGCAATGGTTAATCAGTATGTAATTGCTAGCGCAGCGCTAACTAATGCCGCAGCAATCGCTCCGCCGGTCGGTTGGGCGCCTAGTTTTCCAAATGCAACTGCGTTTTTTGCTGCAATTAACCAATCACCTTGGTTGAAAGTAGTTTCAGCAAAGCAAGTTTCTACAAAACTTGAAAGTAAGTCAACTTCAAATATCTCTGGCACTGCGCGAGTGTTCTCAGTTAAACATCTACGCAATTTAGATCAAATAGCAAGATATTGGCTGACGCTAGCAAATACTTCAGCAGCATCACCAAATCCAGAATTAACCACTGCTGCGCTTGCTGCCGCATCCAATTGGTGGTGGCTAGCTAGACCAAGCGGAAATGAGTATGCCAAGCAGGTAAAACAAGAATTAGTTGCAGAAGTGAATTCACTGAAAATTTCATCGCGTAATAAAGTGGTACTACCTGATGCAGTTGGTGTAATTCCAGTTACGTTAACTAATAACCGCGATACTGCAGTTAAGTTTTATTTAGCCGGTCAAGGGCTTGGTACGGCAGTAGTGCGAATTGATTCAGTTGAGGTTGAAATACCGGCACAAGCAAAGCAAGTAGTTGAGCTACCAATTGAAGTAATAACACCAGGCAGCATATTTGCGCAATTGGTGATTCAAGGAAAGTTGGGGGAAGAAACCACCATCACACCAACTCCGCTGCAGATTGAGGTTTCGCAATATCGCACCGTGGCGCAGCTGGTTATTTACGGTGCGTTTGGGGTATTAGTTCTATTAAGTGTGATTTCGCTTCGAGGCAGACTTAGAAAACGGCGGGAAAGTCAGCATAATTAACCTCAGCAAAGGTGAGTGATGGAACGAATTTCAAAAGTGCTGCGCAACACCGGCGCAATGGCAGTTGGCACTGTGATCTCTCGAATCACTGGGCTGCTGCGAACAATGGTGATTGTGGCAGCGCTTGGCTTCGGTCCGCTGGCAGATGCGTATGCAATTGGTAATACGCTGCCAAACATTATTTACATCTTAACTGTTGGTGGTGCGCTTAACACAGTGTTTATTCCGCAGTTAGTTCGTCGCATGAAAGATGATTCCGATGGCGGTAAAGCATTCACTGATCGATTACTAACTGCAACTGGCTTAATTCTTTTTGTAATTACAGTATTAACGGTGCTGCTAGCCCCATGGTTAGTGCAGATCTATCTGCCATCTGGTTGGGCCGAAGCGGATAAGAGCGCAACGTTGTTGTTTGCCCGCTTTCTCCTGCCACAGATATTTTTCTATGGTGTGTTCACCTTGTTATCGCAGGTATTGAACGTGCGGGACAAATTTGTGTTACCAATGTATGCGCCAGTAATTAATAACATTGTGGTGATTGCAACTGGGTTAATATTTTTAACCACAGTTCGGGTAAATAACGCAAACATCATCTCCGAAAACGCGATGGTGCTGCTCGCAATTGGCACCACTTTAGGAATTGTGTTGCAAGCTGCAATATTGATTCCGGCAATTTATAAATCCGGTTATAAGTATCGTCCTCGATTTGATTTTAAGAATTCTGGGTTAGCAAAAACTTCCCGGTTAGCCAGTTGGAGCGTTGGCTTAGTGTTGGTCAATCAAATTGGTTATGCCGCTGTTACCAGAATTGCTGCTACCGCAAATGATGCATCAGTTAACACAGTTGGTGTTGCTGCTTATCAAAATGCCCATTTAATTATGTTGCTGCCACACGCTGTATTAACGGTGTCATTAGTTACTGCGTTGCTGCCAAGTTTGGTGCGAACTGCGCATGCTCAAGATATGGCAGCGGTGGGAGTTGATATTGAACGAGCGCTTCGAATGCTCTCGGTATTAATAATTCCTATCTCGCTAATGATCTTGGCACATGGTCGAGACATCATGATCGCGCTATTTGCTCGAGGGAATGCCAATTATCTGCAAACTGGACTTAGCGGCACAGTATTAAGTGCATTTGCGCTGAGCTTATTGCCATTCACTATGTTTTATTTACTTTCTCGCGCTGCTTATGCCAAAGAGGACACTAAAACTCCATTTTTCCTAACCATTGCAATGAATTTGGTGCAGTTACTGGTTGCGGCAATATTTGTGGCAACTACCACTCGTACTTATTGGGTAACCGGTCTTGCCGTTGGTTACGTTGCCGGCTACATCGTTGCTGCTGCTGGGTTATATTTTGTGTTGCGCAACGAATTGAAATTAAAACTCAATTTAATTTTCCATACCTCAGTTCGATTAATTATTGTTACAGTGCCAGCTGTTGCGTTAAGCCGAGTGGTGGTTGGTGTGGTTGATAACTGGTTACCTAATAATTCTTGGTATGCCATTTTGCACCTAATAATTGGCTTTACCGTTGCAATTACTGCATTTATTGCGCTTAATCAGTTCCGGCCAGTTAAAGAGTTAACTGAACTTACCTCACTGCTGCGAAGAAAATCGAATGACTAAACATCTTGAGCATTACGAGTTAACTGAGCGAATTAAGCAGGTTAATGGCGCTTCCTGGTGGCGGGGTTGGGATAGTAAATTAGAGCGCGATGTTTCAATCTGGACAATTCCCGCTGATGATGCTCGAGTTTTGAAATTAAAGGCCAGTGCTGCAGCTGCAGCTAATTTGCATGATCCGCGGATTTTGCGAGTGCTTGATGTGGTTGGCGATGAGAAATTATTTGGTGTAGTCAGCGAATGGGTGCATGGTGTTACGTTAGCGGAGCGAGTGTTAGGTCGAGCACCACTTGCTGATGCGCAACCAGTTGTTACGTCGCTAATTGAGGCGCTAGCTACCGCACATCAGCAACAGATTTATCACGGTGCCCTAACTGCAGATGATGTGGTGCTAACTAGTAGCGGAATAAAGATTCGCGGTTTTGGTATTTCAAGTGTGTTAATTGAGCCGTTTGGCATAACTGAAGCGGAATCTGATCTCAGCGCAGTTGGCGCTATTGGTTATGCCGCCGTTACGGCGAGTTGGCCACTGCTAACTAATTGCACGCTACCAGCAGCACCAACTAGCAATGGCTTAGTTGCGCTACCAAGTCAGTTAACCCCAAAACTGCCAGCAAGTTGGGACAACTTAGCTAAATTGACGCTGCCCACGGTAAATCCAACGGTGGATTTAACGCGACCAATTGCCACTCTTACTGAAGTGTTTAGCAGCACTAAAACTAAATTTAATAATTTGCCTGGCATTGATCTGCCACCATCAACCATTAGTCGATCGGGTTTAATTTCAGCGCTGGCAACAATTGCAGTGTTATTAATTGCCGGCTCGGCATTAGTTTTCACTTCACTTTCCACCTCAACCACAACTAATCCGTTAGCAGACAATCAAACTGGTACTGATCTACGCAATGAGCTGCTACCGGTGGCGCAGATAAATGTGATCACTGGCGACAAAACAACTTTGATTACTCCAGGTAGCAGCTTCACGGTTGCTGATGGTCAGGCCATTCAAATTCAACTAAAAGAGCGGCGCACGGTGCAGCGGATTGAAATTGACCTTGCAGTGGCTGGGGTTAACTTAATGGCACAGGTGACAGACACTGCAATAACTGAGAAATCCAATATTGGAAAATTAGGTGAGTTAACTGAGGCAGCAAGCACCGCGATTGTGTTTGGCCCAAGGTTTGTTACCGGCAGCTACCTCACTGTTTGGCTAGAACTGCCCGCTGGTGAAAATGTGCAAATTACCAGAGTGGCCGCCTATGGCACGCCTTCTTAACTAGAATAGCCACCATGTCGACAAAAGAAAATCCAGCACAATTAGCAATCATTGGTTCCGGTCCAGCAGGTTACACAGCTGGAATTTACGCAGCTCGAGCACAATTAAATCCGCTGCTTTTCGAAGGTGCGGTAACTGCTGGCGGTGCGCTAATGAACACCACTGAAGTTGAGAACTTTCCAGGTTTTGAAACGGGCATTATGGGTCCGCAATTAATGCAGCAGATGCGCGGTCAAGCAGAACGGTTTGGCACGCAATTTGTAACGGATGATGTGGTGCAAGCAGATTTAGATCAACCGATTAAGTATTTGAAAGATGATCGCGGTAATGAGTACTGGGCAAAGTCAGTTATTTTGGCAATGGGCTCGGGTTATCGTGAGCTTGGCATTCCAGGCGAGAAAGAGCTATCTGGTCATGGTGTTTCTTGGTGTGCAACTTGTGATGGCTTCTTCTTCCGTGAGCAAGTAATTGCTGTGGTTGGTGGTGGCGATTCCGCAGTTGAAGAAGCAACTTTCTTAACTAGATTTGCGTCAAAGGTCTATTTAATTCATCGCCGAGATTCACTTCGTGCCTCAAAAATCATGCAAGCAAGAGCTGAGGCAGATCCAAAACTTGAATTTGTTTGGAACACTGAAGTCACTGAAGCAATTGCTAAAGATGGCAAACTAAATTCCATCAATACTAGAAATACCGTAACTGGTGAAGTTGGCAGTATGGCAATAACTGGTTTGTTCATTGCTATTGGCCATGATCCACGAAATGGGCTAGTTAAGGGTCAAGTTGATTTAGATAACGAGGGTTATGTGCTGGTTAAACCAGGCAGCACTGCTACTAACTTGCCAGGCGTATTCGCTTGTGGCGATTTAGTGGATCACACCTACCGCCAAGCCATTACTGCCGCAGGTAGTGGTTGCGCTGCTGCGCTTGATGCGGAACGATGGCTTTCCCATAGCTAAGGAGAAATATGACAAACATGAAAGTTTTAACTGATGCCAATTTTGCTAGCGAACTAAAAGCGGCGAGCACCCCGGTGCTAGTTGATTTCTGGGCCGAATGGTGCGGACCATGCAAGCAAGTGGCACCAATTTTGGATGAGATTGCTGGCGAATACAGCAGCAAAATTCAGATTATGAAGCTCAACATTGATGAGAATCCCACAACCCCTCAAGCTGCTGGAATCACTTCGATTCCCACCATGAATGTTTATGTCAATGGTGAGATTGTGAAGCAGATCATTGGTGCGAAGCCAAAAGCAGCACTAGTTGCTGAGTTGGCTGAATTTCTAAACTAATAAATGACCATCACCCGCTTCTCAGTTGGTGATTGTGGCCCGGCAATTACCGAGATCCGCGATCATTTAGTTCGACTTGAGTTGTTGCAACCAAGCACGAGTGACCAATTTGATGATGGCGTGTTTCAAGCTGTTAAGAAATTCCAACATCAACGCGGGTTAAGCGTGGATGGCATTGTTGGACCAGAAACTTGGCGTCGATTAGATGAAGCAGTGTGGTCACTTGGTGATCGAGTGCTTAGCTATCAAGTTGGCAACTTAATCCACGGCGATGATGTGGCGCAGCTGCAGCAGCGATTAACGCAGCTGGGTTTTTCGCCCGGCAATGTTGATGGCATTTTTGGTAAGCGAACTGAAAAAGCAGTCAAAGAATTTCAAAAAGCAATTGGAGTGGTTGATGATGGTGTGGTTGGTATGCACACTATCTCTGGCTTAAACAGATTAAACCGAACTGTGGCAGGTGGTAATGCCACTGCGCTGCGGGAAAAAGTTAAGCACGAGAATAAACGAACTGGTATTGCAAATAAAACTATTGTGTTAGATATTAGCTCTGATCCATTTATTGATAAATATCTCAGCGATCAAGCGATTGATATTGCTACCAAAGTGGTTAAGTTAATTGAAGGCAAATTAGCTGCGTTAGGCACAACAGTGTTGCTAACACATAGCGGGGATGGTCGACCAGATTCCATCACTCGGGCTGATTTTGCTAACTCAGAAAATGCTGATTTAGTGTTAAGTGTGCAGGTTGGCATTGCAGATGATGCCGCAGCTAATGGCGTAATTGGTTACTACTTTGCTGGCACACACGGTTATTCGCTGCTCGGTAAAGAATTTGCTCAGCTATTAGTTGCTGAGGTGCTTGATTGCACTGATTTTGCCGCTGGCGATGTGATTGGTAAATCTTGGCCGCTGCTTCGGGCAACAGTGATGCCGGCAGTTAAATTAGATCTTGGCTTTTTAACTGCTGCTGCGGATCGAGAGTTATTAACTGATGCTGCTACGTTGGCGAACAGCGCTGAAGCAACAGTTAGCGCACTAACTAAATTTTTTGCGCCACTTAACTAACCCAACTGGCTGCAGCAAAGCTGGATAGATAAGACTTAGCCAGTAAAGGACGGCGATGACCAATAACTCAACTGGCAATCGATTAGATCCCTGGGTGCAGGCATATGCCTCCCGGGCAACCTCGATGCGCGCTAGTGAGATTAGAGCATTGTTTGCTGTTGCTTCACGTCCGGAAGTGGTTTCACTGGCTGGTGGAATGCCATTTGTTGAGGCGCTTGATGTGGAGATGTTCCGCGGTGTAGTGAATTCAGTTTTAACTAAAGATGCCAAAACTGCGCTGCAATATGGGGCTGGCCAAGGACATGTTTCACTTCGAGAATCGGTGTTAGAAGTGATGCGACCAACTGGAATGACTGCACATCCAGATGACATTGTTATTACTGCTGGTTCCCAGATGGCAATTGATCTAATTGTTCGAGTGATGTGTAATCCAGGCGATGTAATTTTGGTGGAATCACCATCTTATGTTGGCGCGCTTGGTGTTTTTCGTGCTTATGAAGCAGATATCCGCCATGTTGCTATGGATGAGCATGGCCTTAATCCAACTGCGATGCGCGAGATGATCGCAAAAGTTAAAGCAGAGGGTAAGCAGGTAAAACTTCTCTACACCATTCCGTCATTTCATAACCCTGCTGGCATCACCCAACCACAGAGCAGACGCGATGAGATTGTGGCAATTGCGGAACAAGAGAACGTATTAATTATTGAAGATGATCCGTATGCGTTGCTGAGTTTTGATGGTGTAATTCATCGGCCTATGGCTGCTAACGATAAAGAGCGTGTGGTTTATTGCGGCTCATTCAGCAAGATTATTTCAGCTGGCTTAAGAATTGGTTGGGCAGTTGCACCGCATGCGCTACGTGAAAAACTAGTACTGGCTAATGAAGCAGCAACGCTGTGTCCAAGTAATTTCACCCAGATGATCGTGGATGAGTATTTGCGCACCCAAGATTGGGAAGCTCAAGTTGCTACTTTTAGAAATATCTACAAACAACGTCGCGATACATTGTTAGCAGCATTAGATGATCACATGCCAGCCGGTGTGAAATGGACCGTGCCAACTGGTGGTTTCTATTCCTGGTTAACGCTGCCGCCAGGTTTTGATGCCACTGCCATGTTGCCGCGCGCGGTAACGCATTTAGTTGCTTATGTTCCTGGCACTGGTTTTTTTGCTGATGGTCAAGGTCGTTCAAATCTGCGGTTGTCATTCTGCTATCCGCCACCGGAGCGAATTGTGGAAGGCGTGAAACGACTTGCTGCCGTGATGAGTGAAGAAGCAGAGTTGCTTAAGACGTTCGGTGTGGGAGGAAACTAATGAGAATTGCAGTATTAGCAGGCGGGCTCTCCGCGGAGCGAGAGGTTTCACTTCGATCTGGCAGGCGAGTAGCACAAGCGCTGCGTGAGAACGGCAATGACGTTTTTGAGGTTGATATTGATGCTGATTTATTACCAGAGCTACGAAAGATAAATCCTGATGTGGTGCTGCCGCTAGTTCATGGCCAAGTTGGTGAAGATGGGTCGCTGCGTGAAGTATTAGATGTTGCCGGTTATAAAACTGTCGGCTCACCATCAGCCGCGGCACGAATTGCGTTTGAAAAACCAATCGCAAATCAAGTCGCTGCTGCAGCTGGTGTCAATGTGCCAAAATCAATCGTGCTACCACAAGAGGCATTTAAATCATTAGGTGCAACCGCTTTGCTGGAATCTGCGATCAGCTCAATTGGATTGCCAATGGTGGTGAAACCAAGTCATGGCGGTTCCGCGCTTGGTGCCACTGTGGTGAAAACTAAAGAAGAGTTACCTGGTGCGATGGTGACTGCATTTTCTTATGGTTCAGTTGTGTTGATGCAGCCATTTATCACCGGCACTGAGATTGCAGTTTGTGTGTTAGAAGATAACGGGAACTTAACTACATTACCAATTGTTGAGATAGTGCCGGATCATGAGTTATATGACTATGACTGCCGCTACACCGCAGGCATGACGGAATTCTTTGTACCCGCACGAATTAGCGCTGAGCTCACCGAGCAAGCAAATCAAATTGCGATAAAAATGCATAAAGCGCTAGGTCTTAAGGACATTTCTCGAACCGATCTAATAATTGATGCTGCTGGCAATATCTGGTTTTTAGAAGTGAATATCAATCCAGGCCAAACTGAAACCAGTTTGTTCCCGCAAGCTATCGCAGCAGCTGGGTTGGAGTTGGGTGATGTGTTTCAGAAGTTACTGCGCA
>CAYXYW010000020.1:0-4531 GCA_964469855.1 uncultured Bifidobacterium sp. | reverse complement strand
ATTAAATCAGTAATTCGCCGCAAATCTTCCAAGGTGGCATACTCAATAACAATCCGACCTCGCTTCTCAGTTCCTTCAACTCGAACCCGAGTATCTAATCGATCTGCTAACCGCTCCATCACTGATGCCGCTGCTGCTGGTAATCCACTTCTTGGTTTAATTGCTTTGGGTTTGCCAGTTTCTGGTTGACCCAATGCAACAATTTCTTCAGTAGATCTAACTGAAATACCTTCAGAAATAATTCGCTCAGCTAACCGCTCCATTGCAGCTGGATCATCTAGTGATAACAGTGCTCGGGCATGGCCGGCAGAAAGCACACCAGCAGCAACTTTTCGCTGCACCGAAACTGGTAATCGAAGCAATCGCAGCATGTTTGTAACTTGCGGTCGAGATCTACCTAACCGTTGTGCCAACTCTTCTTGGGTGCAACCAAAATCATCAAGTAATTGTGCGTATGCCGATGCTTCTTCCAACGCATTTAATTGTGATCGGTGTAAGTTCTCTAACAGCGCATCGCGCAATAAAACTTCATCGCTGGTTTCTCTTACTAACGCAGTTATGGTTTTAAAGCCGGCAGCTTGCGCCGCGCGCCATCTTCGCTCACCCGCAACAATTTCAAATGTGCTGCCAACTGGTCGCACCACAATTGGTTGTAGTAAACCAACTTCTTTTAGGGAAAAAGCTAATTCATCTAAATCTGCTTCATCAAAAACAGTTCTTGGTTGTTTTGGATTTGGCACAATTTGATTTAGCGGTAGCTCGCGCAAGATCAACCCAGGTACAACTTGTGATTCAGTTGTAGTTGGTTTAGTAGTTGAAGTTGTAGTGCTTTCAGTTGGTGGAATTAACGCACCTAAACCACGACCTAATCCTCTGCGATCAGTCATGGTTAGTTCCAATTTGTTTGTTTGCAATTTCAGTCGCTGCCGCTAAATAACTTTGCGCACCAATTGACGAACCATCATAAGTAAAAATGGTTTGCGAATAAGAAGGAGCTTCACTTAATCTAACCGCTCTTGGTACAACAGCAGTTAGTACTCGATCGCCGAAATGTGCTCTAACTTCTTCAACAACTTGTTGTGAAAGTTTTGTTGTTGAATTAAACATCGTCATTAAAATTGTTGAGATATCTAATAATGGATTTAAGTGTTCACGAACTAACTCAACGTTTGCAATTAATTGACCAACGCCTTCTAATGCGTAATACTCACATTGAATTGGAATTAAAACTTCTTTTGCGGCAACTAATGCGTTAAGAGTTAGCAAACCTAAACTTGGCGGGCAATCAATTAATACGTAATCAATTTTTCTGCCGTGCTTTGCTTGATGTTCCGCAAGATAACCATCAATTGCACGAGCTAATCGATATTCCCGTGCCACCACACTCACTAATTCAATCTCCGCACCAGTTAGATCAACTGTTGCTGGTGCAACAAACAAACCAGGAATTGTTGGGCAGTTTTGCACAATGGCAGAAAGTGGTTTGCCTTCAACTAAAACTGAATACACATCAGGAGTGCCAACTGGATGCTCTATTGCTAGTGCGGTGGAAGCATTTCCTTGCGGATCAACATCTACCACCAAAACATGCAGACCACTAAGCGCCATCGCAGCAGCTAAGTTAACTGTGGTGGTGGTTTTTCCAACCCCACCTTTTTGATTAGCGATAGCAAACACCCTGGTCTGCTCTGGTTTTGGCAGATCGGGAAGTTTCTTGATTCTTACCGTTGGGGTTATCTGGGTAACGACTTCGGACACTTTTCCTCCTGAGGGCCGTATTGTTTCACGTGAAACCGACAGGATGCAGGTTTTATTTTCTAACCAAGACCACTGCTCGGGTGGGCTCTGCCAGCAGCTCTGCCCCTAAAGTGACAACATCATCCAGCACCAGACCACGTTTATGCATGGTGGGCTTCGCCTCTTTTAGCTCAATCTCGGCTTTCTCCCCCTTGAGCAGCACCAACCTGCCATGGGAATTGAGCAGCGGTTCACACCATTCAATTAACTCTTTAACTGATGCCACTGCTCGGGCAGTTACCAGATCTGCCACTAGCTGGCCATGAAGTTGTTCTGCCCTGGCTCGATGGATCTGGGTGTTGGTTAGTCCCAGCTCAGAAACTGCTAATTCCAGGAAATCCACCCGTCGCTGCATTGGCTCTACCAGATGCACCTCTAAGTCTGGTCGGACAATCGCAATTGGGATACCGGGCAAGCCAGCCCCAGTGCCAACATCGATCAGCGAACAACCCTCTGGCAGCAAGGTTTCAAGCACTAGCGAATTGCCAATATGGCGATCCCAGAGTTTTTCCACCTCTTTTGGCCCAATCAGGCCCCGAATCGGGCCTTCGACGGCAAGTAGGTCATGGAATTGCTGCAGTTGGGGAGCGGCTTCCGGATAAGCCTGCAGGATTAATGTTTCACGGGAAACATTGGTCATGCGGAAGGTGGATACACCACGATGTAGCGGTTTGGCTCTTCGCCCTCAGATTCACTCAGCGCACCAGCAGCATTTACTGCGTCGTGCACCACTTTTCGTTCAAAAGCACTCATTGGCTCTAGCTTGATTGATTTGCCAGATTTGAGCACTTTTGCTGCGGTTTCGGTGCCGAACTTAGCCAGCGTGGCTTTCCGAGCTGAGCGGTGACCACCAATATCAAGCATTAATCGGCTGCGCTCACCGGTTTCCCGCTGCACCGCCAATCGAGCCAGATCCTGCAGCGCCTGTAGCACTTTGCCGTCTTCGCCAACTAGCACCGAAAGATCGCCGCCTTCAATAGCAACTAGCGGTCGATCCGCCTCAATATCAAGCTCAATATCGCCATCTAGATCTGTTATGTCAAGTAGTTCCTCTAGATAATCCGCAGCGATGTCTGCTTCACGTTCTAGATCTTCAACTTTTACGGTTTGGTTCTCGCTCATAAATCCTCACTTTTAGGATAAATCGGGAAAATTATTTCTTATCGCCTTTTTTCTTGCGCTTACCTCGTGGCTGCTTCTTTGGTTGCTGCCGAGGTGCTGGCGGCTGCTCTGGCTCAGCTGGCTTCTCAGGTTCTGGGGCAATACCTTTTTTGCGCTGCTTGTCTTGTTTGCGCTTCTGCCACGCTTCAAACGCTGGTGAGCCAGGTGTTGGTGAATTTCTAATCACCCAGAACTGCTGGAACATTGACCACAAGTTGGTAGTTGACCAATAAATCAATACACCAATTGGGAAACCAACGCCACCTACTGCGAAAATGATTGGAAACACATAAAGCAAAATCTTTTGTTGTTGCACCATTGGATTGTTTGGTGCAGTGTTTTTCACGATCAACTGCTTTTGGGTAATGAAAGTAGTTGCTGACATAAACAGAATCAAGAAAATTGTAAGGGAAATAGTTGCTGGAATTGACGGGGTTTCTGCTGCATTAATTAAAGTGGCATAAATTGGCACTCCAACAACTAACGCTTCGCGTGCTTGATCTACCAGAATCAAATTATTTTCGTTAGCAAAAATGCCTTCTGGTTTGTTTAACGCAATACCTTGCAGCACTCGGAATAACGCAAAGAAGATTGGCGCTTGCAACAAAATTGGTAAGCACGATGAAAATGGATTTGTGCCAGTTTCCCGATACAGCTTCATCATCTCTTGACCAAGCTTTTCTCGGTTGTCAGCGTATTTCTTTTGTAGTTCTTTTATTTGTGGCTGAATCGCTTGCATATTTCTAACTGCTCTAATTTGTTTCACAAACAGCGGAATCAGCAAAATTCGAATCACAATCACCAAACCAATGATTGACAAACTCCACGACCAACCAGAGGTGGCACCAAAGATCGGTGAAAGCAGGTCGTGGAAGGTGATCAAAATCCACGAAACTAGATCTTCTAGTCGATTAAACACCCAAATAAATGGCGCAAATATCGTGCTCACTAATTTCCTACTTTCGTTAACCCTCTTGGATTTCCAGCTAAATCAATATCAGCTCGCCAACTACCTTTTGCCGGAACCGGATCAACCCCACCTTTAGTAAATGGGTTGCAGCGCAGCAATCGCCAAACCGATAACAGCAATCCTTTAATCGGACCATGCAGCTGAACTGCTTGCAGCGCGTAGGTAGAGCAAGATGGATGTAATCGGCAAGAAGCTGGGGTAAGTGGCGAAATAAACTTTCGATAACCAGTAATAATTAACAACAATGGTGCAGCAAATAATTTAGTTAGCATAAGAATTTACCTTTGCTATCGCTGCCACAAAATCATCTTTAATAACTTGGGTTGGTGTTGTTGCGGACTTACTCAACGCTCTAACCACTATTTGTTGAGCTGGCTTAAAGTTAGTTACTTGATCAGCCACGATATGTCGCAGCACCCGAGTTACCCGGTGTCGCACAACTGAGTTGCCAACTTTTTTAGAAACCACAAAGGCAAATTCGCTTGGTTGTTCTGCTTTAGGTAAGGAATGAATAACTACTGCACCAGCCGGAGTTTTTCGGCCGTTGCTTAACACATTGGCTACGTCGCCACGACGGCGCAACCGGTATTTAGCCGGCAACAT
>CAYXYW010000019.1:0-15078 GCA_964469855.1 uncultured Bifidobacterium sp. | reverse complement strand
GGGCACTACATCAAAACTAGGCGGTGTTGGCCTTGATGTAATTGCGGAAGAGGTAAAACGCCGTCACGATATCGCTTATCCGCCCAGCGGCATCTCACCAAAGCATCGACAACTCACTATTGGTGGTGAGTACCAATGGCGTAGAGAAGGTGAACCGCACCTATTTGATCCAGAGACAGTATTTAAGTTACAGCATTCAACCCGAACCGGTCGTTATGAAGTATTTAAGGAATACACTGAAAATGTCAATGATCAAAATCAACGTTTGATGACTTTACGTGGGTTGATGAAGTTTAAATCAGACCGCAAACCAGTCCCGATCGAAGAAGTTGAGCCGATATCAGAAATTCTGAAGAGATTTTCAACCGGCGCAATGTCTTATGGCTCAATCTCCGCTGAAGCTCATGAAACTTTAGCCATTGCAATGAATCGAATCGGTGGTAAATCAAATACCGGCGAAGGTGGCGAGGACCCAGAGCGATTTGTAGTTATGGAAAACGGCGATTCCAAAAGAAGCGCGATCAAGCAAGTTGCAAGTGGCAGATTCGGTGTGACATCAGAATATCTAGTTAACGCTGATGACCTACAAATAAAAATGGCGCAAGGGGCAAAGCCTGGTGAAGGCGGGCAATTGCCGGGTAAAAAGATTTATCCCTGGATTGCTAAAACACGCCACTCAACAACAGGTGTTGGTCTAATTAGTCCGCCACCACATCACGATATTTACTCTATTGAAGACTTGGCTCAATTAATTCACGATTTAAAGAATTCCAATAATCGAGCCAGGGTTCATGTGAAGCTGGTATCTGAAGTTGGTGTTGGCACAGTTGCAGCAGGTGTGGCAAAGGCGCATGCTGATGTAATTTTAATTTCAGGTCACGATGGTGGCACCGGAGCAAGCCCGTTAACTTCGTTAAAGCATGCTGGTGCGCCGTGGGAACTGGGATTAGCTGAAACTCAACAAACTCTGTTATTAAATCAACTACGTGATCGAGTTGTAGTTCAAACAGACGGTCAACTGAAAACGGGTCGCGATGTCATGATCGCCGCGCTATTAGGCGCTGAAGAATTTGGGTTTGCAACCGCTCCATTAGTGGTGATGGGATGCGTGATGATGCGAGTGTGTCATTTAGATACTTGTCCGGTTGGTGTGGCAACACAAAACCCGATACTTAGAGAGAAGTTCTCTGGTAAACCTGAGTTTGTCGTTAACTTTTTTGAGTACATTGCCCAAGAAGTTCGCGAATTACTTGCACAATTAGGTTTCAGAACATTGAATGAAGCTATTGGGCACGTAGAAGTATTAGATGTTGCTGGAGCGGTTGATCACTGGAAAGCTGCTGGTTTGGATTTACAGCCGCTGTTTTTCCGTCCTACCGATGTGGATTCTGCACTACATAACACCACTGAGCAGAATCATGGGCTCGATAAAGCGATGGACAATTTATTGATAGAAGTCGCGCAACCGGCATTGATCAACGGGGAACCGGTAACTGGAAAATTTGAAATCAACAATGTCAATCGAACCGTAGGAACCATGCTTGGTGCTGAAATTACCAGGAAATATGGCGGCGCTGGTTTGCCAGATGAAACCATTCGCTTTGTATTTTCTGGTTCGGCCGGTCAATCCCTTGGCGCATTCATTCCAAGAGGTTTAACGCTGGTGGTAGAAGGCGATGCTAACGACTACGTTGGAAAAGGATTAAGTGGTGGGAAGATCATAATCAGACCAGATCGAGCTGCTCGATTTAAACCTAGTGAAAACGTGATTGCTGGAAATGTGATTGGCTATGGCGCAACTTCTGGCGAGTTGTTTATCAGTGGGTTAGTGGGTGAGCGGTTCGCTGTTAGAAATTCTGGCGCAATTGCAGTGGTTGAAGGTACTGGCGATCATGCTTGCGAGTACATGACCGGTGGTCGGGTGATAATTCTTGGAAAAACCGGACGAAATATTGCGGCTGGGATGAGCGGTGGTATTGCTTATGTGTTGGATCTTAAAACTGGTTTTGTAAATCGTGAAATGGTGGAATTAGAGGAACTAGATGATGAAGATTGGGATTTTGTCTTTACTTATCTGCAAAGGCATCTAGATGAAACTGATTCTGAAGCGGCAAAGTCTTTACTTGCAGCCGGGTCGGCTCGAGATCGTTTCACCAAAATAATGCCGACTGACTATAAGAAAGTTCTGCAGGCCACAGCTAAAGCTGAGGCAGCTGGGGAAGATGTTTTGGCGGCGATCATGGAGGCAGTAAATGGCTGATCCAAAAGGATTTATAACTACTCCGCGAGCAACTTCAGTTCGCCGTCCTGTCGATGTGCGAATCAGGGATTGGCGAGAGGTGTATTTAGAGCACCCAGTTGAAGCAACCCAAGAGCAGGCAGGGCGCTGCATGGATTGTGGTATCCCGTTTTGTCACAATGGCTGTCCGCTTGGAAACTTGATTCCAGAATGGAATGACTTAGTTTGGCGAGGTGAATGGGAGGAAGCAAGTGAGCGATTGCACGCCACTAACAATTTCCCAGAATTCACCGGCAAGTTGTGTCCTGCTCCCTGTGAAGCTGCATGTGTTGTTGCGATTAATCAAGATGCAGTTGCGATCAAACATGTCGAGAATGAAATATCTGACCAAGCATGGCGAAATGGCTATATCAAGCCGATGCCACCAGAGCGCCTAACTGGAAAAACAGTTGCCATTATTGGTTCAGGTCCGGCAGGTTTAGCCGTAGCGCAACAACTTGCTCGAGTTGGGCATACGGTTGCGGTTTATGAGCGAGCAGATCGAATTGGCGGATTGTTGCGTTATGGCATCCCAGAATTCAAAATGGAGAAGTGGGTGCTTGATCGCAGGTTAGCTCAGCTTGAAGCAGAGGGCGTTAAGTTCCGCACCAGTGTCAATGTTGGCATTGATATTGATGGCGCTGAATTAATGCGACGCTATGACGCAGTAGTGCTGGCCAACGGAGCAACTCAATGGCGCGACCTACCAGTACCAGGTCGAGAGTTCAATGGAATTTATCAAGCGATGCAGTACTTGCCGCTAGCCAATCGGGCATTAGCAGAAGAAGCAGATCCGGCGGAAGTAGAAATTACTGCTACCGGAAAAAAAGTGGTAATCATTGGTGGTGGAGACACTGGAGCAGATTGTTTAGGTACTGCAATTAGACAAGGTGCAGCAAGCATCGTGCAGTTAGAGATTATGCCCAAGCCGCCACAGGATCGGCCTAGTTATCAACCATGGCCAACTTATCCCATGACATACAAGATCTCCTCTGCGCATGAAGAAGGCGGCGAGCGCATTTATGCGGTTTCAACTCAAAGATTCATTGGTGAAAATGGAAAGTTAACTGGAATTGAGTTAGTTGAAGTTAAGATGAATGAAGGAAAACTAGAACCAGTTGAGAATTCTGAAATTGTGTTGGAAGCCGATTTAGTGCTACTAGCAATGGGCTTTACTGGGCCCGAAAAGACACCGCTGATTGAACAGCTTGGGCTGGAGTTGACCGAACGAGGCGCGATAGCTCGAGACGATCAATTTGGCACTGCAGTTCCAGGTGTATTTGTATGTGGCGATGCCGGCAGAGGCCAATCGTTGATAGTTTGGGCTATCGCGGAGGGCAGGGCTGCGGCAGCGTCAGTGGATACATATTTATCTGGAATGCAAAGTCCACTACCTCGGCCAGTTAGAGCCTCAACTCGACCATTAACCGTGTAGTTCTGATTTCTTTGTTGGGAATTGGATAGGGTTCGGACATGCGCCGAGCCAAAATAGTTGCGACCATGGGTCCAGCCACCGCCTCAGTGAGCAATATTGAAAAACTCATTGATGCTGGCATGAATGTGGCTCGGTTGAATATGTCCCACGGAAATCGAACCGATCAAATAAAGATGTTGGACGATATCCGAACTGCTGCCAAGAATAAAAATGCCGACATTGGTATCTTTGCTGATCTACAAGGTCCAAAAATACGATTAGGACTATTTGAAAATGGACCGGTTGAACTTAAGCAAGGCGATGAATTCGTTATCACAATTAATGAAATTAGCGGAACCAAAGAGCGCGCAAGTACGACATATCAAGGACTCCCAGGCGATGTAAATCCCGGCGACACGATTCTAATTGATGATGGTTTAGTTGCGTTGAAAGTGAAATCCAAAACCAGCACGGACGTTACTTGTGAAGTTATTGAAGGTGGCAACGTTTCAAACAACAAGGGAATTAATCTTCCTGGTGTTGCTGTTAGCGTCCCGGCGCTGTCAGAAAAAGACGAAGAGGATCTGCGTTGGGCGCTTGGCGCGGGAATAGATATGGTCGCACTTTCTTTTGTCAGGAGTGCGCAAGATTATCAAGATGTTAAACGGATTATGGATGAGTTGAATATCCACGTGCCGGTAATAGCCAAGATTGAAAAACCACAAGCAGTAAATGCATTAGTTGAAATCATTGAAGCATTTGATGCAATCATGGTGGCTCGAGGAGATTTGGGTGTGGAGTTACCACTGGAGCAAGTGCCAATTGTGCAAAAGCGAGCAATTACACTGGCTAGACAATTTTCTAAACCGGTCATTGTGGCAACTCAGATGTTGGATTCGATGGTGAGCTCGCACCGTCCAACACGCGCCGAAACATCTGACGTTGCTAATGCGGTATTTGACGGTGCAGATGCACTGATGTTGTCTGCAGAAACCAGTGTTGGGGTGGATCCAGCACACGTAGTTTCAGTTATGTCATCAATCATTGAGACCATTGAGCTAGATGGTGGCACCAAATTGCCAGAATTGGTAACTGACTCGATTCGCTCAACTGCCTATGCCGTAACTCGAGGTGCGGTGCAAATTGCGCAATCTGTTTCAGCAAGCTATCTATGTGCTTTTACCGAAACTGGCAGGTCAGCTCGACTAGTTGCCCGACTTCGGCCAGTTGTGCCGTTATTCGCATTTACCCCGCTTGAGCGTGTAAGGCGCCAGCTTTCTCTAGTTTGGGGAGTGCAAAGTTTTGAAGTAGCACCTGCTACCAGCACTGACGAAATGGTTCGACACCTTGATCAAATGCTGGTTGAAACTAAACGTGCTAAGGACGGCGAAATTGTTGTTGTTATTGCAGGCGTGCCACCTGGCAAATCAGGCACCACTAATGGCGTGCGAGTTCATCAGATTGGTCGCGCCGGTGAGGTTACCCGTTAACCTGATGTGGTAGGTTTCAGCAACCTTTAATCCAGTCCGGTGAGGCTGAGAAGGAGAGAGCCGTATGACTCCGGCAGCGGAGAATCGGCAGCACTCATCCAATGGGATGCTGCTCAACTCAGATGATATTTCGCGCATCACATCTCGCATCGCGCATGAAATAATCGAAAGAACACCCGGTCAAGATCTGGTTTTGCTAGGTATCCCCAGTCGAGGTGTACCGCTAGCAAAACGTATCGCGGCAAAGATTTTTGAAATCCAGAAAACAGAAGTTCCAGTTGGATCGCTGGATATAACCATGTTTCGCGATGATTTGCGACTGCGCGCACCAAGAGCATTAGCTGAAACCATTGTGCCTACTGGTGGGGTGGACAATAAATTAGTAATTTTGGTGGATGATGTTCTGTTCTCGGGACGAACTGTTCGAGCTGCTTTAGATGCACTGAGTGAAATTGGCCGACCAGCTGCTGTTCAATTAGCCGTTTTGGTTGACCGAGGACATCGCGAGCTGCCAATCCGGGCAGATTATGTGGGGAAAAATATTCCAACATCGTTGGGACAGAGTGTTTCAGTTCAACTGACGGAACTTGATGGAGTCGACCAAGTTTTGGTGGCGACTGGCAAATGAAACACCTACTTTCAACTTATGATTTATCAAAGTCTGATGCGTTATTGATCATGGACACAGCTGAGAAATTAAGTGTCATTAGTGACGGACCTATCAAGAAGCTTCCAACTTTACGTGGCCGAACTGTAGTTAATCTGTTTTATGAAGATTCAACGAGAACTCGGATCTCGTTTGAAGCAGCTGCAAAGCGACTTTCAGCGGATGTTTTGAATTTCAGCGCTAAGGGATCTAGCGTTTCAAAAGGTGAGAGCTTGAAAGATACTGCCTTGACACTCAAAGCAATGGGGGCAGATGCAGTAGTGGTTCGTCATCCTGCCAGCGGCTCGGCACATCGACTAGCTAATAGCCATTGGATAGATGCAAATGTCATTAACGCTGGCGATGGTATGCACGAGCACCCAACCCAGGCATTACTTGATGCGTTCACAATAAGACGATCATTTGGCAGTCCTAACGGAGATTTAGCTGGTTTAAAAATCGTTATTGTCGGTGACATCATGCACTCTCGGGTTGCTCGCTCTAATGTTTGGTTGCTAACCACCTTGGGGGCAAAAGTAACTTTAGTTGCTCCGCCAACCTTGTTACCGAATCAAATGACTAGTTGGCCGGTGAATATTGATTACAATTTAGATAATGCATTAGTTGATGCAGATGTTGTGATGATGTTACGGGTGCAACAAGAGCGAATGCAAGCTTCATATTTTCCTACTGTTCGGGAATACTCCCGAAGGTACGGGTTAGATAAAACTCGAGCAAACCTAATGAAACCTAGCGGAATAGTTATGCATCCAGGACCAATGAATCGTGGGGTGGAAATTAGCTCTGAATTAGCCGATAGCAGTCGTTCCGTAATTGTTGATCAAGTGCAAAACGGTGTTTATGTTCGGATGGCGGTTTTGTATTTACTACTTGGGGGAGCGGTGGCAGAGTTATGAGTAAGAAAACTTTGGTTTTTCGGAATGTTGCGCCATATGGCGAATCTCGAGTAGATCTTATAGTCAGTCAAGGCAAAGTTGTCGGAATTGAAAAGGCAAACTCTGCGAATGGTGATGAGATTATTGATTGCAGTGAGTTAATTGTGCTACCAGGCTTTGTTGATCTTCACTGTCATCTTCGAGAGCCAGGTCGTGAGGACTCAGAAACGGTATTGACGGCATCCAGAGCTGCTGCGCTTGGCGGCTATACCTGCATTTTCGCAATGCCCAACACTAACCCAGTTGCAGACAATGCTGGGGTTGCCGAGCAGGTACGACATTTGGGAGAGGTTGCTGGCTTAGTTGACGTGCAAGTTATTGGTGCCGTAACTGTGGATCAGGCAGGAAAAGAATTAGCTGAACTTGGTGCCATGGCGACATCAAACGCACGGGTAAAGATTTTTTCTGATGATGGACATTGCGTTTCAGACCCACAATTAATGCGCAGGGCATTGGAATATGTGAAAGCGTTTGATGGAATCATTGCGCAGCATGCTCAAGATCCAGATCTCACTAAGGACGCGCAGATGAATGAAGGTGAGTTATCTGCAATTCTTGGTCTGCGTGGTTGGCCTGCGGTGGCTGAAGAAAGCATCATTGCTAGGGACTGCTTAATAGCTGAACATGTAGATTCGAGATACCATGTTTTGCATCTTACGACAGCCCGGGCAGCTGAAATTGTAAAAGATGCAAAATCTCGAGGGGTAAAAGTTACCGCAGAAGTGACGCCGCACCACTTACTTCTGACCGAAGACTTAGTGAAGAATTACGATCCAGTGTTCAAAGTGAATCCACCACTGCGAACCCAAGCTGACGTCATCGCGTTGCAGGACGCTCTTGCGGCGGGCGTCATTGACACGGTCGGCACAGATCACGCACCGCATAGCGAAGAACATAAAGATTGCGAATGGGATCAAGCCTCATTTGGCATGTTGGGATTGCAAACCGCATTATCCGCTTTGGTTAAAACCATGATTGAATCAAAAAAATTGTCCTGGCGAGAGCTAGCAGAGCGCATGTCTGTCGCGCCGGCTCGAATAGCTGGGTTAACTGATCAAGGTCAACATATAGAAAGTGGATCAGTTGCCAATTTAGTATTTATTGATCCCGCTGCGAAATGGACTTTGACGCGAGATCTGATCGCCAGCAAAAGTCATAACAGCCCGTATGAGGGTATGGAGTTACCGGCAGTAATCAAACACACTTTGTTTAATGGAGCATTTTCAGTGAAAGACGGTAAGGTGCAAAAGTGATCAATTTTGAACCTGCAGCTTTAGTTTTAGAAGACGGCCGAGTTTTTATTGGTTCCAGTTGGGGTGCAACTGGACAAACATTTGGTGAATTGGTGTTCGCCACGCCAATGAGTGGGTACCAAGAGACAATTACGGATCCGTCCTATTGTGGCCAGATATTGGTTCAAACCGCACCCCATATTGGCAACACTGGGATGAATGATGAAGACCCAGAGTCCGATCAAATTTGGATATCTGGATATGTAGTTCGCGATCCATCTCGCATTGCATCAAATTGGCGAGCGAACCGAACCTTAGATAAAGATTTGGTTGAACAAAATATCGTTGGCATAGCTGGTATAGATACCAGAGCGATTACTCGCCATTTACGTGATAAAGGTGCGATGCGAGCGGGCATATTTTCGGGCGATTCGGTGCTATCGACTGATGAAATGATTGCCATAGTTCAACAGCAACCAGGGATGAAGGGTAGAAATTTAACTGCTGAAGTATCAACTTTAACAAAATATATTGTTCCTGCCATTGGGAAAACCGAATTTAGAGTTGCGGCAATAGATTTAGGCATAAAAAGAAATACTCCGAGATTGCTATCAGCGCGCAACATTGAAACTCATGTACTTCCGGCAACAACCCCAATTGCTGAAATATTGACTGCGGAATTTGATGGAGTATTCCTGAGCAATGGCCCTGGCGACCCGGCTACTGCAGTCGAGGTGATCAAATCTATTTCTCAAATTCTGGAGAAAAAGATTCCACTTTTCGGTATCTGCTTTGGGCAACAATTATTTGGTCGCGCATTGGGTTTAGAAACTTATAAACTGCAATTTGGACATCGTGGCATTAACCAGCCAGTAATGGATCTAACTTCGGGCAAAGTTGCAATAACAGCCCACAATCATGGGTTTGCAGTTGCTGCTCCTGACTCAAATAATTTTGACACTCCTTTTGGACCTGGCCGAGTTACCCACCGTTGTCTGAATGACGGAGTGGTTGAGGGAATTGAATTAGTAAATCAACCAGCATTTAGCGTGCAATATCATCCGGAAGCGGCAGCTGGGCCTCATGATGCGGAATATTTGTTTGATAAATTCAAACAACTTTTAGTTGAGAGTAAAAATGCCTAAACGAAAAGATATCAAGTCAGTTATGGTCATTGGTTCTGGTCCGATCGTTATTGGCCAGGCATGTGAATTTGATTATTCAGGAACTCAAGCCTGTCGGGTTTTGCGCAGTGAGGGGATTCGAGTTGTTCTGTTGAATAGCAATCCAGCAACCATCATGACAGATCCAGACTTTGCGGATGCTACCTATGTAGAACCAATTACCATGGAAATTTGCGAAGCAATAATCGCTAAGGAACGTCCTGATGCATTATTACCAACACTTGGTGGCCAAACTGCGCTGAACATGGCGATGCAACTGCATGAAGCTGGCATTCTAGAAAAATACGATGTTGAACTTATCGGTGCAAATGCGGAGGCGATCCAAAAAGGGGAAAACCGAGAATCTTTCAAAGAGGTTGTAAAAAAGATTGGTGGGGAAGTTGCACTGAGTTTCATCTGTCATAGTGCAGAAGAAATTGACGCTGCGGCAGCTAAATTAGGTTATCCGATGGTAGTGCGACCATCATTCACAATGGGTGGCGCAGGTTCAGGCATCGCCTATAACAAAGAAGATTTGGAACGAATATCTTCAGCTGGACTACAAGCAAGCGCTACAACAGAAGTTCTATTGGAAGAATCTATTCTTGGTTGGAAAGAGTATGAGTTAGAACTAATGCGAGATGCAAACGATAACGTCGTTGTGGTTTGTTCAATTGAAAATGTTGATCCCGTAGGCGTTCATACTGGCGATTCAATCACAGTTGCTCCCGCGCTAACTTTGACCGATCGCGAATATCAAAAGCTGCGCGATCTTTCGATAGCTGTAATTCGTGAAGTGGGAGTTGATACTGGTGGCTGCAATATTCAATTTGCAGTAAATCCTGAAAACGGCCGCATCATCATCATTGAGATGAACCCAAGAGTTTCTAGGTCTTCGGCGTTAGCAAGCAAGGCAACCGGCTTTCCGATCGCGAAGATTGCTGCAAAATTGGCAATTGGTTACACGTTAGATGAGATCAGTAATGACATTACTGGTGAAACGCCGGCTTCTTTTGAACCAACATTGGATTATGTAGTTACCAAGATACCTCGATTCGCTTTTGAGAAATTCCCAGGCGCGGATACTCGGTTAACCACCACAATGAAGAGTGTTGGTGAAGCAATGGCGATAGGTCGGTCATTTAGTGAATCGCTGATGAAAGCGTTACGTAGCCTAGAGAAGCCAGATGGAATGTTTGATTGGAAGTATCCAGTTTTTACAGTTGAGCAATGGCTAGAACTGATCGAGAAACCTCACGATGGCAGAATCAAGCTTGTCCAGCAAGCTTTGCACGCTGGCGTTCCAGCGGAGAAAGTGTTTGACGCAACAAAAATTGATCCATGGTTTTTAGATCAAATAAGTTTGATAAACGAGGTTGCGGATTATATTGCTGCAGCAAGAGAATTAAGTGAGTCAGTAATGCGGACAGCTAAGCGACATGGTTTCAGCGATTCGCAAATTGCTGATTTGCGCGGGATAACTGAAAATGAAGTTCGTGATGCAAGATACAAATTCCAGATAAGACCAGTTTATAAGACAGTTGATACTTGTGCTGCGGAATTTAAAGCGCTTACTCCTTATCACTATTCTTCTTATGATCAGGAAACTGAAGTTGTTGCCAGCGATAAACGAAAAGTGATCATTCTTGGCTCTGGTCCAAATCGTATTGGTCAGGGCATTGAGTTCGATTACTCCTGTGTCCATGCTGCGTTAACATTGAAGGAAGTTGGATACGAGACAATCATGGTTAATTGCAATCCAGAGACGGTGTCAACTGATTATGACACTTCAGATCGATTGTATTTCGAACCATTAACACTTGAAGATGTATTGGAAGTGATCTATGCCGAAAGTAAATCTGGCGAAATAGCAGGTGTAATTGTCCAGCTTGGCGGTCAGACGCCGCTCGGTCTTGCTGCTGGATTAGCTGCTGCTGGTGTAAAGATTGTTGGCACGCAACCCGCTGATATCCACCGAGCTGAAGAGCGCGGCGAATTTGATACGTTGCTCAATTCATTAGGGCTGGTTGCGCCAAGTAATGGCATGGCATCATCTGTTTCTGATGCGGTAGCAATTGCTGATCAGATTGGCTATCCGGTTCTAGTCAGGCCCAGTTATGTGTTAGGTGGCCGCGGCATGGAAATTGTTTATGACGAAGCGATGCTTAGTAGTTATATCTCTAGAGCTACCGAAATTACCCCAGATCGACCAGTTTTGGTTGATAGATTCTTGGATGATGCTATTGAAATAGACGTTGATGCACTATATGACGGTACTGAGATGTACCTAGGTGGCATTATGGAACACATCGAGGAAGCTGGTGTTCACTCGGGAGATTCAGCTTGCACACTGCCACCAATCACTTTAGGCAAAACTGAAATTGACCGGATTTCGGAAAGTACTAGATTGCTTGCTGCTGGATTAAATGTTGTTGGTTTAATAAACATTCAATTCGCACTTAGCGCAGGCGTGCTGTATGTACTGGAGGCTAATCCAAGAGCATCGCGTACGGTGCCTTTTGTATCCAAATCTACCAATGTGCAACTAGCCAAAGCGGCTGCCAGGATTATGTTAGGTGAATCTATTGCTGATCTTCGGAATTCAGGAATTCTAAAATCATCCGATCAACGCAGTAGTTCATCACATGGTCCTATCTCAGTGAAAGAGGCGGTGTTGCCGTTTGGTCGCTTCCATGGCGTAGATACAGTGCTTGGACCCGAGATGAAATCCACCGGTGAAGTTATGGGGATAGATCAGAATTTTGGATTGGCATTTGCGAAATCCCAAAGCGCTGTTTACTCGGCTGGATTACCTACTTCGGGCAAGGTATTTGTCTCGGTCGCTGATCGCGATAAGCGCGCCATGATTGCACCGATCAAGCGATTAGTTGACATGGGTTTTACCGTAGCAGCAACTACAGGCACCGCAGAAACCTTACAGAAACATGGTGTGGCATGCGAAGTGCTAGTAAAGCAACATCAAGCGGATCAATCTCAGTCAGCCAACAAGACAACAGTTGAAGCGATTCTTGCTGGCGACATCGCGTTAGTTGTGAATACGCCGTATGGAACAGGAGCTCGAGTTGATGGCTACGAAATTCGAACCGCTGCCGTTACCGCATCGATTCCATCAATCACCACTATTCAAGGTTTGGCAGCCGCGGTTGAAGGAATTGAAGCTCGGTTGAAATCAAAGTATGCTGTCAAGTCATTGCAAGAATATGCATTGTCTTCGAGAATGGCTGGCTGATGAGCGTAAAACCAGTTCAGACCACCGGGAAAGTGGTAAGTGTCCGCAAGGCAGGCCACTACTCAGTTATCGCAATCGCCTGTTCTGGTATCGCTGAAATTGCTAAACCTGGTCACTTCATCACCCTTGCCGTAGGTGGCGAAAATTCTGCAATGATGCTGCGCCGTGCTTTCAGCATTGCATCAGTTGATGATCGATCTGTTTACGGCGGAGTAATTGAGATAGTAGTTAGCGCTGATGGTCCCGGCACTCGTTGGCTTGCGGCGAGAAAACGTGATGACTCGTTAGATGTAGTAGGTCCGCTAGGAAAGCCGTATCCGATCCCCAGAAATCCCGTTCCTGCAGTGCTCGTTGGTGGCGGCTATGGAGCAGCGAATTTGCCTTGGCTGGGGAAGTATCTAACTCAACGCGGCTGTCGAATTGACACCATATTGGGCGCAGCAACTGACCAGAAGGTGTATGGTCAACTTGAAGCGCGACGAATTGGTGGCTCATTAACCATTACAACTGAAGATGGATCGATTGGCACCATGGGCAGAGTAACTGATGTGCTGCCTTCGGTAATGGCAAAAAATAATGCTGCTGTGGTTTATGCCTGTGGTCCGATGGGGATGTTGGCTGCGGTTACTGAGATTGCAACAGCGCATGGCGCAGTTGCTCAGGTGGCAGTAGAAGAAGCCATGGCCTGCGGCATTGGGGTTTGCATGACTTGCGTTCTTCCCATTGTGGATGAAGATGGACAAACAAAGATGTTGCGCTCTTGTGTAGCGGGACCAATTTTTGATGGCAGCAAAGTTAGATTTGCTGATGTTAACAAACTGCCTCCTGATGTTTATGGTGCAGCTGGAATGACTGGGCACTAATGGTCGGCACATCAATTCGCGGTAGCGGCCCTACGAGTAGCAAAGTTGATTCACTATTAGTAGATGCCAGCGCAAGAATTGGCAGCACTAAGGTGCCAGCTCCAGTTTTCACTGCATCAGGTTGTGCGGCAAGTGGTAAAGAGCTGGATCAATTCTTTGATATTGCAAGCATTGGTGGCATCGTCACTAAATCGATTATGTTGGAACCGAGGTCTGGCCGGGCAACACCAAGAATGGCAGAAACACCGAGCGGCATGCTTAATGGCATCGGACTGCAAGGGCCTGGTATCGCGGAGTTTATTGAAAACGATTTACGCTGGCTTTACGAGCGAAAAGTTAGAACGGTAGTTTCTATTGCTGGGAATACGGTCGAGGAGTACGGCAAATTAGCAAGACAACTGCGAGAATTTGATTGGCTGACCGCAGTTGAAGTTAATATCTCTTGTCCAAATGTTGAATCTCGTGGTCAAGTTTTTGCCTGCGACCCTGGTGCATCTGCGGCTGCAATCACCGAAGTCCGACGAGTGTTGAACGTAAACACACCGATAATTGCAAAGCTCACTCCAGATGTCACTGATATCACCAGCATCGCTCGCTCCGTTATGGATGCCGGCGCAGACGGAGTAGCAATGATCAACACCTTGCTTGGCATGGTGATCGATCCAGATCGGATGCGTCCAGTGCTATCAGGAGGTACTGGCGGCCTATCCGGTCCGGCAATTCGACCAGTTGCCGTAAGGGCGATTTGGCAAGTTCATGCTGCGATGCCCAACTTGCCTATTCTTGGTATGGGGGGCATCAGAAGTGGCATAGATGCGCTCGAGTTGGTTCTCGCTGGTGCGAGTGCAGTGAGTATCGGCACCTCCATATTCAATGATCCAACTGCACCATGGCGAATTCAGCGCGAACTCAGAGACGAGCTTGGGTTAAGAGGTTTCGCTTCGTTAGCTGATGCTGTTGGTTATGCTCACACAAGATACGAGGCTGAACTTTGAGAGCCCCCATTGCTGTCGCGTTGGACGTTCCATCTTTAGATGACGCTATTCACCATACCAAAAATTTGGCAGCATCGGTGATGATGGTGAAAATTGGTTTGCAATCATATTTGCGTGATGGAAACCAGGGAGTTCGGGCAATTAATGAGCATTTAGCAGGCGCTCAATTATTTTTGGATCTTAAGTTGCACGATATCCCACAAACTGTTGCTGGTGCTGTTGCAAGCATTAAACAATTGAACCCAAGCGTATTAACAGTTCACGCTGCCGGTGGATCTGAGATGCTAAAGGCTGCTGTTGAAACGGCGCAAGAAATAGACATCGCTGCGGTAACGATCTTAACTTCACTTAGTGAAACAGATGTTTCGCAATTCTCTGATTATCCAATCGCTGACCTTGTGCTGCGATTGACCGATCAAGCGGTTGCTGCTGGTTGTCGAGCAATTGTTTGCTCGCCACATGAAGTTAAGGCTATTCGAAAGAATTTTGGCAACGAGCTTAAATTGATCGTGCCCGGTGTGAGAATGCCCGGCGATGCAGCAGCAGATCAAAAAAGAATTGCCACACCAGCTGAAACGGTTGCAGCAGGAGCAAGTATTTTGGTTATGGGACGTTCGTTGTTAATGGCTCAGGATCCAATTGCTCAATTATCTGCCGTAACAGAATCATTGCGGAATTTTCGATGAAGTTATTAATGCTGGTTGGACCATCTGGAGTGGGCAAGGGAACAATTATCAAGGAGTTGCGCAAGCATCGATCTGATATTTGGGTTTCGATTTCGGCAACAACTC
>CAYXYW010000018.1:0-16256 GCA_964469855.1 uncultured Bifidobacterium sp. | reverse complement strand
AGGCCCAACTGGGCGTTAGTGAACCGGTAGCTGTCGTTAAATCGGTGATTGTGATTCCCCCTGCATTTCCCATGATTGGGGTTTTGGGGGCTGGCGATGAACTAATCAAGACCATCGAAAAGCAGTTTCCCAATACTCAAATTTCGGCTCGAGGTAATGAGATCGCGGTTACCGGCGATGCTGATTCAGTTGCGCTAATTGAAAATTTAATTAGTGAAATGCTAACTGTGTTAAGAACTGGCCAGGGACTTACGCCAGAGGCAGTTGAACGATCAATTTCGTGGCTACAGGAAAAATCAGAGCTGAGACCGCATGAGGTTTTAACTGCGAATATTTTGTCTACCCGCGGTAAAGCCATTAGAGCAAAAACTCTAAATCAAAAGCGCTATGTGGATGCAATAGATCAGCACACTATTGTTTTTGGCATCGGACCTGCTGGCACTGGAAAAACTTATTTAGCAGTGGCTAAGGCTGTGCAAGCATTGCAGGAAAAACGAATTAATCGAATCATCCTTACTCGACCAGCTGTTGAAGCGGGCGAACGATTGGGATTCTTGCCTGGAACATTGTCGGAAAAAATCGATCCATATCTGCGGCCGCTGTACGACGCGCTGCATGACATGATTGAACCAGAAAAAATTCCACGGTTAATGACTTCAGGAACTATTGAAGTTGCCCCGCTTGCTTACATGCGAGGTAGAACTCTTAACGATGCTTTCATTATTTTGGATGAAGCCCAAAACACTTCGCCAGAGCAGATGAAGATGTTTTTAACCAGATTAGGTTTTGGCTCCACTATGGTAATTACTGGTGACGTCACTCAAGTTGATCTACCTAGAGGAAATAGTTCGGGTCTTCAGGTAGTGAAAGATATTTTGCAAGGCGTGGACGATGTGGCATTTTGTAATTTAACTTCAACTGATGTGGTTAGACATAAATTGGTGTCAAGAATTGTAGATGCGTATAGCAAATACGATGAAAAACAAGCCAAGAAATCAAGGGACAGAAACTCAAAATGACAGTTGAGGTTCTAAACGAAACGGATTTTGAGATTGATATCTCAAAAGTGTCTTCCCTGGCAAGCTTTGCGATTGCTCGGATGAAGGTTCATCCCCAAGCTGATCTTTCGATTATTTTCGTAGATGAGGAAGCAATCGCAGAGCTGAATAAGCGCTGGATGGATGAAGTAGGCCCTACTGATGTGCTTAGTTTTCCAATGGATGAACTTCGCCCTGGCGATAGTTCAGATTTGGTTGCTGAGTCACTTTTGGGCGATATTGTGATTTGTCCAAAAGTTGCGGAAAATCAAGCAAATGCCGCAAATAAACCAGTACAGGACGAGATAAATTTATTGTTAGTGCACGGTTTTTTGCATTTACTGGGTTTTGATCACGCGGAAGCGGAAGAACATAAGCGTATGTTTGACCTGCAAGACCAAATATTAGCTGATTGGGGAGTTGCTAACTGATGAATTGGTATTCAATTCTGACAGTGATTGTTACGTTGTTTTTTGCTGGCGTGGCAGCGATGCTTCGAACTGCAATTGACTCAACTTCGCTCACGCTGATTGAGGAGAAAGCTGATAACGGCAGTAAATCGGCTGAGCGATTAGTTAAAATCATTAAGAAGCCAGCCCCAGCGGTTAATGCACTGGTATTTGTGCAGTTAGCACTTACCGTGTTAGCAACGATTTTAGCTACTGAAACTTTAGTGATTGAGACGCAGCGTGGTTTAAGCGTGTTATGGGTTGTGGTGCTGCTGACTTTCGTGGGTTACATTTTTATTGGCGTCGCACCAGCCACGTTAGGACGGCAACATGCCGAAAAAATTACCTTGTTGTTGGCGCGACCGATTTCGCTGCTTGGTCAAATTTTCATGCCATTAACCACAGTGTTAATTTTTATCGGAAATGCGATCACACCTGGAAAAGGATTTAGACAAGGTCCATTTGCTTCTACTTCGCACCTGCGCGATTTATTAGATATAGCAGAAGCCGATCAAGTAATTGAAGATGTGGAAGCACAGATGCTGCATTCCGTATTCGATTTGGGCGAGACTCATGTTCGCGAAGTGATGGTGCCGCGAACTGAGATGGTCTGGATTGAAAAAGACAAGACATTACGTCAAGCAGTTTCGTTAGCACTGCGATCTGGTTTTAGTCGAATTCCAGTTATTGGGGAAGATGGTGATGACGTAGTCGGCGTAATTTATTTAAAGGATTTGATTAAGCGCACGTTTGAGCATCGAGATGCTGAAAACACTCAACGGGTGGATAGCTTGATGCGACCACCTTATTTTGTGCCCGATAGCAAGTTGGTTGATGAGTTACTTAAGGAAATGCAGGGAGCACGTGTTCATTTAGCCATCGTGGTCGATGAATATGGGGGAACTGCTGGGCTGATAACAATTGAAGACATCATTGAAGAGATTGTTGGTGAAATCTCGGATGAATTTGACTCTGAGGCACCGGAAGTAGTGCAATTAAGCGACGATTCTTATCGGGTTGCTTCTCGAATGAATATCGATGATTTTGTGAATTTAATTGATCTGAAGTTAACCAGCGACGATGAAGAAGCAGTTGACACAGTGGCTGGCTTAATGGCGCTCAAATTAGAGCGAGTAGCAATTCCTGGTTCTTCTATTGTGATAGCTGGCTGGCGACTAACCGCAGAATCTGGCGTTGGTAGACGTAATCGAGTAGCAACTGTGCTGGCGGAGCGCGAAATTCCAGCAGAAGATGAATCAGACGAAGATCAATGAGGTTTGCAACATCTACCAAAGCTAGCTTTGGCTTTGTTGTATTAGCAAGTTTATTGTTTGGCACAACTGGCACTGCCCAAAAATTAGCGAATGTTGCAACTTCTGGCCTATACATTGGTGCCGCCCGCCAGATAATTGGTGGCATTGCGTTGGTGTTGTTGGTGCTAAGTTGGGGAGACCGAAAAGTATTTCAATTAATGCGCACTAAGCACGGCCTGTTAGCTGCGCTGGGCACTTTGCTTTATCAAGTTACGTTTTTTGTTGGGATCACCAATAACGGGGTATCGGTTGGCACCGTGGTCGCGCTAGGAAGTGCACCTATTTTCACTGCATTGCTGTCCTATTTGATGATAAACGAGCGAATAAAGGTAAATCAGGCGATAACCTTTGTTGTAGTTGCGGTTGGAATCTATTTACTGCTGGTTGGTTTCACCACTGAACTTGAATTAAAAATAGGAGTAATTACTTCTCTACTGGCTGGTGCTGGTTATGCGCTTTATACAGTTAATGCCAAAGCGATGGTTTCAGCTGGAGTTAATTCCACCACCGCACTTGCGGTAGCATTTGGTGGTGCGGTTCCGATCGCAATTTTGATATTAATTTTTGGCGAATGGCGTTGGCTAACTGAGTCTAATGGCATTGGATTAGCAATATATTTGGGAATAATTCCAACTGCGCTGGCTTATTTCTTTTTTGGTAAAGGATTAGTTCGATTACCTGCCGCGACAGTTGCCACCATCACTTTACTTGAGCCAGTGGTTGCCACATTGCTCGCAGTGGTTATTGTTGGTGAGAAATTAGTGATAGCACAATGGTTGGGAATAGTAATTGTAATTATTGGCTTGATTAGATTAGGGCAGTTGGAGAATCGCGCCGGAAAGTTAGGGAAGAAGTGACATTTCGCTCAGGCTTCATCAGCTTTGTTGGTCGGCCCAATGTCGGAAAATCCACTCTTACTAATGCGTTAGTTGGCGAGAAGATCGCAATCGTGTCTGACCGGCCGCAAACTACTAGGCGTTTGATTCGAGGCGTTGTGCATCGCCCGGAAGGTCAGATCGTAATTATTGACACTCCAGGAATGCATAAACCAAAAACATTATTGGGTGAACGGCTCAATGATTTAGTTGTTGGTTCGCTTTCTGAGGTGGATTGCGTTGGAGTTTGTTTTCCAGCAAATGAGCAGATTGGTACCGGTGATAAATTCATTTTGCAGCAGGTGCTGCAAGTAAATAAAAATGTATTTCTAGTGATTACTAAAACCGATGTAGCTTCGCCAACACAAATTGCGGAGCGGATCACTCAAGCCATCGCACTTGAAGCAGAGTATGGTTTCAATTGGAAATTTGTAGTGCCAGTGAGTCCGGTAGATGAGACTAATTTGCCCCAATTAGTAACGGAAATCTTAACTACTTTGCCGGAAGGGCCACCGCTGTATCCGGACGGTCAGTTAACTGATCAACCAGAGCGAGAATTGGTCGCAGAATTTATTCGAGAAGCCGCATTGCAGGACTTGCGCGAAGAACTACCGCATTCGGTGACAGTGATTGTGGAGGAGATGAATCTGCGGGAAGGTAGAGATGAACTTAAGCCGTTGATGGACATCTTTGCTGACATCCACGTTGAACGCGATAGCCAAAAGGCAATTGTGATCGGTAAGAAGGGGGCGCAGCTGCGGGCAATTGGTACGCAGTCACGGATCAGAATAGAAAAATTGCTTGGCATGCGTGTTCACCTGACATTGCACGTTCGAGTGTCGCCGAATTGGCAATCTGATCCAAAATACTTAGGGAAGCTAGGTTTTTAACTTTCCGTAATCTCATAACGCTGCAAATATGCAGTGATAATTGCAACCACAATTGCCATTACTGGAATTGCAATAAATGCACCAACGGCGCCGAACATGGTGCCGCCAGCAAGCACCGCGCCAAAAGCAACGGCTGGATGAATTGCCAGCGCTTTGGCAGATAACTTTGGCGCCAAAATAAAGTTTTCAAATTGTTGATAAACAATGCCAAACACTATAACTGCAATTGCAAATTTAAGATCTTCAGCTAACGCGACTAATGCGGGTAACGCAATTCCAATATAAGTTCCTATATTGGGAATAAATTGCGAAACTATCGCAGTGAAGAGTGAAATCGGCAGCCAATACGGAATTCCAAGCAATAGTAAGAAGAGTGCGGTAACCACAAAACAGACTAAGGCAAGCACTACTCTGGTGAGCACAAACCCACCTGCTTTGCTGATAGATATGTTCCAAATTCGACTAAATACTTCTTGCTGTTTAGGTGGTAACGCCTGTGCGATGGTGCGTCTAACTTTTGGTGCATCGGCTGAGAGGTAGAATAAAAACAACATAAACGCTAAGAAGTTAATAATAAAGCCAAATAACGCGGAAACAAATCCAACCAAACCGCCAGCTAGTGATGTTGCTAAATCTGTTGCCTGACTTGAAGTTAAATTTAGCGATTCGATCAATTGCTGCGGATCGATTTCAGTGCTGAAATTTCGATTAATCCAATTAGTAACCGAGCGAATTATCTCCGGTGCCGTAGTTAGTAATGATGCCGCTTGAGTAAATAGCAATTGCCCAAATAGTGCAATAAATCCAGTAAAGCCAGCGACCAAGCCAAACATCACTGATCCAGTTGCCGCACCGCGCCGCCAGCCACGCTGCTCCAAATACGACACCACTGGCTCGATAGATACTGAAAACAACCAAGCTAGAAATATGGTCATCAGCAGCCCGCGTAAAGTTACCAGCGCCCAATTAAGTAGCAAGAAAATTGCCACTGCAGCAAAAATTAGCAACAGAGCCGATCGGACTTTGGTGAGCTCGATCCGAACTGGGCCAGACTCTGGCTGATTAGATTTCATATGCATAGCGTAAGCGAGAGACGGTCATCCGCGGTGTCGCATCTGCAATTTTGGCCAGATGGGCAAGAATCAGCAGGTGCCGGTTTATCGAGATGAAGCAATTGTGCTGCGTACCCAGCGGCTAGGTGAGGCTGACCGAATTGTCACATTACTCACTAAGCAGCATGGCCAGCTGCGTGCGGTTGCTAAAGGGGTGAGAAAAACCACCTCACGACTAGGCGCTCGAGTTGAACCATTCAGTCATGTTGACTTGTTATTGGCGTCTGGAAAAAGCTTAGAGATCATCTCGCAGGTTGAATCAATTAATACTTACGGTGCGCAATTAGCATCGGACTATCCAAAGTGGACTGCTGGTCAGGCCATGCTAGAAACTGCCGAAAAACTTACTTCGGAAACTAATGAACCAGCTCTTCAGCAATATTTGCTGCTGTTAGGTGGGTTACGAAGTTTGGTAACAGCCGAACACGATCCAGGTTTGATTTTAGATGCGTTTATCTTGCGATCGTTAGCGATAGCTGGCTATGCACCAAGTTTTGCTGATTGTGCTCATTGTGGTGAACCTGGGCCGCACCGAGCTTTTTCACCAAGCGCTGGTGGCATGGTTTGCAATTCATGTCGGCCGATTGGCTCAGCAAGTCCTAGACCTGAAACCGTTGCGCTAATGGCTGCGCTGTTATCTGGCGATTGGGAGACAGCGGATGAGGCACCTCGAGCTAGCCGTAGTGAATCTCGATCATTAACTGCGGCATACTTAACCTGGCAACTTGATCGACAATTGAGATCTCTTCGGTTAGTGGAGCGAAATTGAGCAAACCTGCACAGGCAAAGCAGCCACCAAAACACAAATCTGGCGCTGCTGCGCCAAAGATCGCCAAAGTTAAATTGCCAAAACATGTGGCGGTAGTGATGGATGGAAATGGCAGGTGGGCAAAAAATCGCGGTCTGCCACGCACTGCCGGACACGAAGCAGGCGAAGCAGCGCTGGCTGAAATGGTTTATGGCGCAATAGAAGTTGGCGTTACTCATTTGAGTGCGTTTGCTTTCTCAACCGAGAACTGGAAGCGCTCGCCGGATGAAGTTAAGTTCTTGATGAACTTTAACAAGGACGTGCTTCGACGCCGTCGCGATGAGTTTATGGATCTTGGTGTTCAGGTTCGGTGGGCTGGTAGCCCTAAGCGATTGTGGCGCAGCGTGGTGGACGAATTAAATGAAGCGGTTAAGTTAACCAAACGAAATAACAAATTAGTACTCACTATGTGTGTTAATTATGGTGGTCGTGATGAAATTAAGTTAGCGGTTAGCAAGATTGCGCAAGCCGCAGCCGCTGGGGAAATTGATCCAGCGAAAATCACCGAAAAAACTATTCAACGCCACCTTTTTGATCCCGCCATGCCAGATGTGGATTTGTTTATTAGAACGTCAGGGGAGCAGCGAATAAGTAATTTTTTATTATGGCAATCTGCTTATGCTGAATTTGTATTTCTGCAAAAACTCTGGCCAGATTGTGATCGATTGGATCTGTGGCGGGCAGTAAATGTTTACGCGGAACGCGATCGAAGATTTGGTGGCGTCAAGTGATCGTAAGCAGTGTCTATCAAGTTGAAACAGAAGATGTAGCTAAATTCCAAGAATTAGCAACTTCGTGGCTAACTGAGTTAGCCAAACTTCCTGGTTGGCTTTCGGGGAGCTTGGCAAGATCTGTTGATGAAATAGATCATTGGTTGATTAATCAACGTTGGGTTGATGCCGGAAGTTGTCGCCGTGCGCTGTCAAAAACTGAACTGCGACCAATCGCCTTCGAGTTAGCAAAATTCAGCATTTCTGATGTTTCAACCTTTGAACCACTTTTAGTAGTTGAAGGTGATCAACTTAATTATTTTGAATCAATTCGCGCTCACGATGCCGACACCTTTTCGCTAGCAGAAAATAAACTTTCGGATGAAGTTTAAAAATATTGCCGATGGCACATCTGTTTTAATTACTGCATTACAAAATCAGGCAAAACTAGATTCCAGCTGGCAAGTTGTGGGATTAGGAGAGCTGGGCCAGCAGGTGGCGCAACAGGTTGCAACTGAATACCAATTACCAGTCGTAAAGATTGAGATCACTCGAGAAAAAGATGAGCTTGGGTATTTGACTGAACCAATAATTTCATTACCAGTGAATTTAGGTAAGCGGCTGCTGCTATGTGATGTTGGTGTGGAAACTGGGAAAACTGCGCTGGAAGTTGCAACAAAACTGGCTCAACAAGATGATGATGTGCTGACCTGTTTTGCCGCGATTGTCATCCCCAAAGAGGTGCAACCTGCGTTAAAGATGAGTTTTGATCAGGTAATTGCGGCCAGATCCCCATTAATTAGGCGAGATTTACGTTGGGAATTCGAAGAGTTTGATTAAAGATCGCGCCACCGAGCCGATCAGTTGAACTCGACCGCTAGGCTCGCCCAACCGCCGACAGCCAGCCGGAAGGACGGATCATGGCAGATCGCCAACCATCAAATGTTGAAGCAGTTGTTAACTTAACCAAGCGTCGTGGCTTTGTATATGCCTCCAGTGAAATTTATGGTGGCACCAGATCGGCTTGGGATTATGGACCACTAGGTGTTGAGTTAAAAGAAAACATCCGACGCCAATGGTGGCGAAGCATGGTTCGGGAACGTGACGATGTTGTGGGATTAGATTCCTCAATCATTTTGGCCCCTCAAGTATGGGAGGCCTCCGGTCACGTTAGTGCATTCTCTGATCCGCTAACTGAATGTAAGAACTGCCATAAGCGATTTCGGGCAGATCAGTTACTGGAAGAGTATGAAAACAAGCATGGCAAATCTGCGGACGGTGGGTTAGCTGGAATTGGCTGCGCCAATTGCGGCGTTAAGGGTCAATTCACTGAACCACGCGATTTCAACGGCATGCTGCGCACCACAGTTGGTGTGGTTGAGGACGAAGGTTCGCTGCATTATCTGCGACCAGAAACTGCCCAAGGAATTTTTGTTAACTTCCAAAATGTGCTGACCTCAGCCCGAAAGAAACCACCATTTGGTATTGCGCAAACTGGAAAATCATTTAGAAATGAAATCACTCCAGGAAACTTTATCTTTCGAACTCGCGAGTTTGAACAGATGGAGATGGAGTTTTTCGTTAAGCCAGGCGAAGATGAGCAATGGCATGATTATTGGCTAGAACAGCGATGGAATTGGTACACCGATTTAGGAATCAATCCAGAAAATTTGCGCCAATATGAGCATCCAAAAGAAAAACTATCGCATTACTCAAAGCGTACTGTTGATATTGAGTATCGGTTTAGATTTGCTGGGTCCGAGTGGGCAGAGCTTGAAGGTGTGGCGAATCGAACTGATTTCGACTTAACTACTCATGGCCAACACTCTGGCCAAGATCTCTCTTACTTCGATCAAGAATCAGGTGAGCGCTGGGTGCCGTATGTGATTGAACCAGCAGCTGGTCTAACTAGATGTGTATTGGCATTCTTATTGGATGCGTACGACGAAGATAAAGCGCCAAATAGCAAAGGTGGCGAGGATGTTCGAACTGTGCTGCGGCTTGATCCAAGATTAGCTCCGGTCAAAGTTGCTGTGCTGCCGCTTTCTCGAAACGCCGAGTTGTCACCAAAAGCAAAAGATTTAGCAGCCATGCTTCGGAAAACTTATAACGTTGAGTTTGATGATTCTGGTGCGATTGGCCGCCGATATCGACGACAAGATGAGATTGGTACGCCATATTGCGTAACAGTTGATTTTGATACGTTGGAAGATCAGGCCGTTACAGTCCGAGATCGTGACACCATGGAGCAGCAGCGCATCAGTTTGGATAACTTATCTGGTTGGTTAGCGCAGCGACTGCCAATTGCTTAACACAATGACCACAACTGGGTTTGCGCCAATTCAAACATCGCGGTTTGCGGTGACCCCACCGGTGGTGCTCGCGCCAATGGCTGGCATCACTAACAGTGCTTTTCGCAGGCTGTGCCGAGAGTATGGCGCTGGCCTTTATGTTTCCGAAATGGTTACCTCAAGAGCTTTAGTTGAGCGAAATGAAGAGACCATTCAGATGGTTACGTTTGCAGCCGATGAGACGCCGCGTTCAGTTCAACTTTATGGTGTGTCACCAAAAGTTATGGCTGCTGCGGTTAAGTTATTAATTACTGAAGATCGAGCCGATCATATTGATTTAAACATGGGCTGCCCAGTGCCAAAAGTAACTCGGAAAGGTGGCGGTGCCGCGCTGCCATTTAAACGCAATTTATTTCGCGACATTATTCGAGCCGCTGTTTCTACCGCAAATGAAACTGCGGCATCACTTGGTGTTGCACCAATTCCAGTTACAGTAAAGATGCGACTGGGTATTGATCACGATCATCTAACATTTCGAGAAGCTGGGCTAACAGCTGCCCAAGAAGGTGTTGCCTGGGTTGCGCTCCATGCCCGCACGGCAGCTCAGATGTATGCGCCGAGCGCCGACTGGACTCAGATCAAAGTTTTAGTTGATGATTTAGCTCCGCTTGGTGTGCCGGTGCTGGGAAATGGTGATATTTGGACTGCCCACGATGCGGTTACGATGATGCAACAAACTGGTTGTGCTGGTGTGGTGGTTGGTCGAGGTTGCTTGGGTAGGCCGTGGCTATTTGCCCAATTAGCGGCCGCGCTAACTGGTGCGCCACAACCAAAAGATCCTAATCTGCAGCAGGTGCTCGCCACCATGGTTCGACATGCTGAGCTATTGGTTGATCTTTATGGCGAATACAAAGGGTGTCGTGATTTTAGAAAGCATGTCGCCTGGTACTTAAAAGGTTTTCGGGTTGGTTCGGAAATTCGAGCAAAATTGGGAATGGTAAGTACGTTAACTGAGTTAGCACAGTTAGTCAGTTTGATTGATGATCAACAAGAATTTCCAAGTGTGGCGGAAGGACCACGGGGCCGAACGTCAAGTGAGCGCCCAGTGAGTTTGCCACAAGGTTGGCTTGATTCGCCAGATGAACTTGGCGAATTTGCAGCGGATTTAGCAGCAGCTGAACTAGATGTAAGCGGTGGCTGATGCATTTAGTTAAAACTTTTATCGCGATCGTGCTCGCCACCTCAGTGGTAGTTGTGTTGGGGGTTTCAGCATGGGTGATAAATATTGGCGGTAAAGATGTGCTGTATCGATCAGATGCCATTGTGGTGTTAGGAGCTGCGCAATTTGATGGTCGACCATCAGATGTGTTGCAAGCAAGATTAGATCGAGCATATGAGTTATGGAAAGTGAGAACTGCCCGAAAAGTAATTACCACTGGGGCAAATCAACCAGGGGATCGCACCACTGAAGCGCAGGCTGGACGACAATATCTATTAGGTAAAGGCATGAGCCGTGCCTCGGTGATTGCCGTTGCTAAAGGAACAAATACGTTAGAGAGTTTGCAGGCGGTTGATCATCGACTTAAAGATTTAGGCGCAACTAGAGTTACCGTAGTAACCGATCCAGCACATACCGTGCGCAGTTTGATGATTGTTCGGGACATGGGGTATGAGGCATTTGGTGCGCCTACTAGATATGGCGCTGGTTCCAAAATGACATTTAGCTATGTAGTGCGAGAGACTGCAGCCGTGTTGCGTTATGTCTTTTTACAGCGAACTGGGATTTTGTCGTGACATATTCAGCAGCAGATACGCAGCGCTTTATCAATGAAACACCAGGAAATCCATCAAGATCTGAATTTGCCCGCGACCGAGCCCGGGTGCTGCACTCACTATCGCTTAGACGATTAGCAAATAAAACTCAAGTATTAACCGCAGCGCAGCATGATTTTCCTAGATCTCGATTAACTCACACCTTAGAAGTCGCGCAGATTGCTCGGGAGTTAGGACATGCGTTAGGTGCTGATCCAGACATTACGGAGACTGCAGCACTAACCCATGATGTTGGCCATCCACCGTTTGGCCATAATGGTGAATCTGCTCTAGATGAGCTAGCGCAAGATATTGGTGGGTTTGAAGGAAATGCGCAAACTTTTCGAGTTTTGACTAGATTAGAAACTAAAGTACTTGATAACACCCGAAGTTATGGGCTGAATTTAACTCGCGCTACGTTAGATGCTGCCAGCAAGTATCCATGGTTTAAACAGCCCGGCCAGGTTAAGTATGGTGCCTATGAGGCAGATAGTGAATTATTTAATTGGGTAAGAAGTCAGCGTGATGACAGATCAGTTTGTTTTGAAGCTCAGGTGATGGATTTTGCCGACGATGTTGCTTACTCAGTGCATGATGTGGAAGATGCCATACATGCTGGCCACATAGATTTAAAGCTATTGCACGATAGTGATGAGCAAGCACTAATTGTTAATGAATGTATTGCCAGGTATTTGCCGCAGGCAACGCAAGCAGAGTTACTAGCGGCGCTCAATCGAATATTAACGTTGCCGCAATGGCCAGCTAAGTTTGATGGTTCGCGCCAATCGGTGACGCAGCTTAAATCAATCACGTCAATACTTATTGGAAGATTTGTTGGTGCCGCTGAAGCAAGCACTAAAGCTGCCTATGGTGATCAGATTTCTCGATATGGTGGTCAGTTAGTTGTGCCAGCTGATATCCGAGCTGAAGTAGCAGTGCTAAAGACATTAGCGGTGGCATATGTGATGCAGCGCGCCGCAATGGCACGGCAATATGCTGAGCAACGCGAGTTATTAGCGGAGCTGTTTGCCGCGTTGCAGCAGCAGGGCCCAGCTGCGCTTGATCTAATCCACCAAGAGGCAGTTGCGGCTGCTGATAGCGATTCGGCGCGAACTCGGGTGCTGGTAGACCAGATCGCCAACTTAACTGACCTAACTGCGGTGCAGTGGCATCAGCGGCTGTGTAAGTAGCCAGCGGGCAGATTAGCCCCCGCCTAGACTTAGGCCATGGCTGGCCGGATTCACGATGAAGACGTTGCTGCGGTTCGTGACCGCTCTCGGATTGATGAGGTGGTCCGGGACTATGTCACTCTAAAACCAGCTGGCGGCGGCAGCCTAAAAGGGATTTGTCCGTTCCATGACGAAAAATCGCCATCATTTCACGTCACACCAAGCAAGGGATTGTGGTTCTGTTTTGGCTGCAATGAAGGTGGCGACACAGTTAACTTCATTCAGCGCGTTGATCATCTGAACTTCACTGAGGCAATTGAGAAATTAGCTGGCAAGCTGGGCATGACGTTACGTTATGTCGCAACGGGTAATGCTGCCGCTAAACCAGCAGGCAATAGAACAAGATTAATAGAAGCAAATAAATTAGCAGAGCAGTTTTATCAAGCACAGTTAGCTACCGCGGCAGCTGAGATTGGTCGAGAATTTTTACAGTCGCGCGGCTTTGATAAAGCAGCGGCAATGAAATTTGGTGTTGGTTATGCGCCAGATGAATGGGGAGCGCTAACTGAACATCTTCGTGCAAAAGGTTTTAGTGATGATGAACTAAAGACTGCCGGATTAGCCATTGATGGCCAACGCGGAATTTATGATCGGTTTCGGGGCAGATTAATCTGGCCCATTCGAGATTCTTCAGGTGACACGATCGGATTTGGTGCTCGCAAGCTTAAAGAGAGTGATGACGGACCAAAATATTTAAACACACCAGAAACTCCGCTATATAAAAAGAGTCAGGTGCTTTATGGAATTGATTTAGCGCGCAAAGAGATTGCTCGTCGCAGACAAGCAGTAATTGTTGAGGGATACACCGATGTTATGGCAGCACATCTAAGTGGTGTGGAAACTGCTGTGGCAACTTGTGGCACTGCATTTGGTGAAGATCATGTTCGGATTCTGCGTCGATTATTGATGGATCAAGAAGAATTGCGCGGCGAGGTGATATTCACGTTTGATGGCGATGCCGCCGGTCAGAAAGCAGCGCTGAAAGCATTTGAGTTAGATTCGCAAATCACAAGTCAGACTTTTGTGGCGATTGAACCAACTGGCCTTGATCCATGTGATCTGCGATTGCAGCATGGACCAGAAGCGGTGCGAGAGTTAGTTGCCCGGCGAATACCGCTATTTGAGTTTGCAATTAAATCCAGCATCTCGCAATATCCAATAGCCACACCAGAAGGTCGAGTTGCCGCCACCAGGGCAGTTGCGCCGCTGATTGCTGGCATTAAAGATGCTGCGCTGCGGCCAGAGTATCTGCGATTAACCGCAGGTTGGATAGGCGTGGAGCCGGCCGCGATTAAAGATGCGATTGGTAAAAAATCAAAGCCAGCAACTGCTGATGAGAAATTACCTAGCGTTGATCTGCTTGATCCAGTAGTACGAGTTGAGCGCGAGGCGCTTAAATTAGCGCTGCAGCAAAGCGAGCTGCTGCCCGATTGGTTTGCAGCATTAGAGCAGAGTTCATTTTCAGTTCCGCAACACCAAGCGGCTTTTCAAGCAATATTAACTGCAGCAGCAGATTCTGATTTTGTCACGGCAGTATTGGCTGCAGCAACGGAGCCAGAAATTGAAAATTTGCTTCGAGCGTTACTAGTTGAACCTATTCAATCCAGTGAAGAACAGCTTGAGCGATATGCCAAGGCTGTTTATGCCCGAGTTATGGAGCTTGATGCAACCAGACAAATTGCTGATTTGAAACGAACACTGCAGCGATTAAATCCAGTTGATGAACAAGTGCAATATGACAAATTGTTTGCAGAGTTGGTTGCACTGGAGCAGCATCGTCGCACCCTCCGAGAGCAGGCGATGGGAATTTGATTGGGTTTAGCCGGCGCAATCAAATTGCGCCTAAATTTCAAGCACTTGCTGCTGGACAATCTATATTGAGTTATGCCGATACAAATTTAGGTGAAGTTATAGCAACTGAAGCAGGGCTTATTGGAAGAAATTTCCAGCTAGATTGGCAGCAGATGTTTCAAGCGAGCTTTAATCCACCAGAACTCGCAATTAGCTATCACAGTGATGCTGGAAATAAAACCATGCAATTAAGACTAGATCCAACCAATATGGATAGCGAGTTTGCCAATTTTATTAGAGCGAAAATTACGACAAATGTGATTGCCCAATCCCGAATCGAATATCAACCAGAGCAGTATGTGATTATTTCAGCAAGGCGCAAAAATGCCGCCGAGATAAAGTTTGTGATCTCTGCTGATGCTGGAGTAGATGTTAAATCTGCTGAGTTCAAATCCTGGGCAGAGCAAGAACTAGCTGAATTTAAAGAAACTTTTGGTTTTAATAATTTCTAATTGCAACACAAACATTGTGGCCGCCAAAGCCAAATGAATTGTTCAGCGCCAATATTTCAGTTGCACTGATCTCTCGATGAGCGTCACGCACCACATCAAGGTCAACTTTTGGATCAAAATCAGTAATGTTTATGGTTCTAGGAATCAGCCTATTTTTAATGCTCATAATGGTAAGAATTGATTCAATTGCGCCAGCACCTCCAAGGGTGTGACCTATTGAAGACTTGGGTGCAGTTACCGCAATTTGATCCGTATGTGAGCTAAATGCTCGCCGCACTGCAGCAGCTTCGGCAATATCGCCAAGCGGGGTAGAGGTGGCATGTGCGTTCAGATGTAACACATCAGTGATGCTGGCACCAGCATCAGTTACTGCAGCCAACATAGCGCGAGCTGCGCCGGCACCATCAGGATCTGGGGCAGCGATGTGATGCGCATCTGAGGTCATACCAAAGCCGGCAATCTCAGCGTAAATATCAGCATTACGAGCAACTGCATGCTCATGTCGCTCTAGCACTAATGCGCCCGCACCTTCGCTCATCACAAAACCATCTCGACCTAAGTCATATGGCCGGGATGCCGTTGCTGGCTCATCATTGCGGGTTGACATGGCGCGCATCGCGGCGAATGCTGCCATCGCTAATCTGTTTATCACAGCTTCTGTGCCGCCAACCACAACTACATCTGCTCGACCATCTCTGATCATCTGAGTACCCCACGCAATTGCTTCGGCTGATGTGGCGCAGGCAGATACTGGCGCATGCGCGCCCGCTTTTGCGCCAATTTCTAATTCAATTAACGCTGCTGCTGCATTTGGCATAATCATTGGCACGGTAAGTGGGTTAACGCGATCTGGACCGCGTTCAGCCAGAATTTCCATCTGCTGCATCACGGTTGATAAGCCACCAATACCAGTGCCAAACGCAACACCTAATCGAATTGGATCAACTGCTGCCAATACGTTTGCATCCGCCACTGCTTGCTTAGCAGCAATCACGGCAAATTGAGTAGAGCGATCCATCCGACGTGCGGCAACTTTGTCCAAGACGGTAGATAGATCTGTATCAATTGCGCCCGCAACGCGGGAATTGATATCTGCCGCCCATGCTTCAGATAAAGCGCGCACACCCGACTTACCCGCAAGCACTGCCTGCCAAGTGCTGGCAACGTCAATACCAAGCGGGGTGATAAGTCCTAAACCAGTTACTACAACTCGAGTGCGCGCGCTCATGAATTCTGAATTTAAGCGGATTTCACGATGAAGTTAACGGCATCTCCAACAGTGCGAAGATTCTTGACTTCCTCATCTGGAATTTTCACGCCGAATTTATCTTCAGCGGCCATGACAACTTCAACCATTGATAGTGAATCAACTTCTAGATCGTCGGTGAACGACTTATCCATGGCAACTTGATCAGCAGCAACTCCGG
>CAYXYW010000017.1:0-18063 GCA_964469855.1 uncultured Bifidobacterium sp. | reverse complement strand
TACTTGGTGCAATGATTTGGCCGTCTGGATCTAACGGCGCGATGGCTTCTAAAGTCTCTGCCATGGTTTTTCCTGTAACTGACATGGTGTCACCGTGCAGCGCGCCAATATCTAAAAGCGCCTTCATTACAACCGGCACACCACCAATTCGATCAATGTCATTCATCACGTATCGACCAAATGGCTTCACATCTGCCAAGTGTGGAGTTCGATCTGCAATCACATTAAAGTCATCAATTGATAATGGCACATTTGCTTCTCGAGCAATAGCAAGCAAATGCAGCACGGCGTTAGTTGAACCACCTAATGCCATCACAATTGCAATTGCATTTTCAAATGCCTTGCGCGTCATAATGTCCCTTGTGGTAATTCCTTTTGCAATTAAATTAACCACAGCTTCACCGGCATCAATTGCATCATCATCGCGACGGGAATCAACTGCTGGAGCAGAGGCACTCCCTGGTAACGACATACCCAATGCCTCACCTACTGAAGCCATGGTGTTTGCGGTGAACATACCGCCACAGGCACCTTCGCCTGGGCAGGCACGTCGTTCAATTTCACCTAACTCAGCTTCAGTGATTTTTCCGCGAGCACATGCACCAACTGCTTCAAACACATCACCGATAGTTAAGTCTTTATCGCCATAGCGACCAGGCAGGATCGAGCCGTTATAAATAAGCACAGATGCAACATCAAGTCGTGCTGCTGCCATTAACATGCCAGGCAATGATTTATCACAACCAGCCAATGTAACAACACCATCAAGTCGCTCGGCAAAAACCACTGCTTCAACTGAGTCTGCAATAATTTCTCGGGATACCAAACTGGCTCGCATACCTTCATGCCCCATTGATATGCCATCAGAAACTGTGATAGTGCCAAAGGTCATCGGAAAACCACCTGCATCCAAGATGCCTTCACGTGCACGCTCCGCAAGTCGCTTTAGCGACATGTTGCATGGCGTGATTTCATTCCAACTTGATGCAATACCAATTTGCGGTTTTGCAAAGTCTTCATCTTTCATGCCGATTGCGCGAAGCATGGAGCGTGCCGGAGCTCGCTCAAAGCCGTCGGTTACATCTTTACTGCGAGGTTTTAGGTCAGCCATGCTGGCAATCCTAGGGCTTAACTTTCAGAAACCCCAAGGTGTTCCAACAATAACTTTCTCACTTTTGCGGCGTCCGCTTGTCCTTTGGTGGTTTTCATAACAGCACCTATTAATGCACCAGCGGCTTGCAGTTTGCCTTCTTTAATCTTTTCTGCCACATCTGGAGCTGCTGTAATCGCTTCCTCAATTGCCCGCAGCAGCGCAGAGTCATCACTAACCACAGCTAAACCTTGGATCGCCACAACTTCAGCGGGGTTGCCGCCGCCAGCAATCACGGCAGAAATAACCTGTCTGGCCAGTTTGTCATTTAACGTGCCCGACTGAATTAGTTGCTCTACCTCAGCAACTTGATTAGGCGTGATCGCCAACTGCTCTAATTCGCTGCCCGATTCGTTGGCAATTCTTGTGATTTCACCTACCCACCATTTTCGAGCTGCTGCTTGATCGCAGCCAGCTGCTACTGTGGCTTCAACAAGATCTAATGCGCCAGCGTTAATCACTGCCAACATCTCAAAGTCGGAAATTCCCCAACTTAATATCAATCGCTCTCGTTTAGCAGCTGGCGCTTCGGGCAAACCGGCGCGTAATTGCTCAATCCAGTCGGCTGCTGGTGCGATCGGAAGTAGGTCAGGTTCTGGAAAATATCGATACTCCTCTGCCTGTTCTTTACTGCGACCAGGCGAAGTGCTGCCGTCATTTTCATGAAAATGTCGAGTTTCTTGAGTTACTTTGCCATCATTTGCTAATAACTCAGCTTGGCGTTGCATCTCATATCTAACGGCACGCTCAACTGATCTAAGTGAGTTCACGTTTTTAGTTTCCGTTCGCGTGCCAAGCTTTTCAGCTCCAATTGGCTTTAGCGATACGTTGACATCGCAACGCAACGATCCTTCTTCCATTCGCACATCGCTGACGCCTAAGTTGCGAACTAAGTCGCGCAAAGTTGCAACATAAGCTTTCGCCACCTCGGGCGCATTTGATCCAGTATTTGGAATGATTTTGGTAACGATTTCAACTAATGGAATTCCAGCCCGGTTGTAATCAACTAGCGAATAATCTGCGCCATGAATTCGGCCAGTGCTACCACCAGCGTGAGTTAATTTTCCGGTATCTTCTTCGAGATGGACCCGCTCAATTCCAATTCGAACTGTGGTTGAGTTATCGCCATCAGGTACTACTACGTCTAAATAACCATCAAAACATATTGGTTCGTCGTATTGACTAATCTGGTAATCCTTAGGCATGTCTGGATAGAAATAATTCTTTCTCGCCATTCGGGACCAAGGCGCAATTTTACAATTTAATGCCAGACCGATTTTGATAATGGATTCGATTGCTTGTTCATTCAACACTGGCAGCGAACCTGGCAGGCCAAGACATGTTGGACAGACGTTGGTATTTGGTGCAGCACCAAAATTGGTTGCACAGGAACAGAACACTTTAGTTTTAGTATTCAACTCAACATGGACCTCAAGGCCAAGCACTGGTTCATAACTTGCAAGAACTTGATCGAAATTCATCAGCGTCATAATTGTGGCGCCTTACTCAAGATTGGTGCGCCCCACTTTGAAAGCAGCGCAGCTTCCAGCGCACCACCAACTCGATACATTCGATCATCTTTCATAACTGGAGCCATAATCTGAATTCCAGCAGGCAGATTGTCTTCGTCCGCTAATCCAATTGGTACTGACATGCCACCAACGCCAGCTAAATTGACTGGAATTGTGCAAATATCGTTGAGATACATTGCCATCGGATCATCTATCTTTTCACCGATCTTGAAAGCAGTAACTGGTGAAGTTGGTGATATCAATACATCAACTTGGCTAAAAGCGGCAGCAAAATCATCTGCGATCAGGCGGCGAACCTTCTGAGCCGATCCGTAGTAAGCGTCGTAGTAGCCACTGCTTAGCGCGTATGTACCAATAATGATTCGGCGCTTAGCTTCAGCACCAAATCCAGCAGCGCGCGTTGCCGACATAACTTGCTCAACACTGCTGTTGCCATCATCGACCCGTAAGCCATATCGCATGCCATCAAATCTGGCCAAATTACTGGAGCACTCACTTGGTTGAATTAAATAATAAGTTGCCAGCGCATAATTAAATGACGGACAGGACAACTCAACTATTTCGGCGCCTAATTCACGCAACAACTCAACTGCTTCATTGAAGCGATTAAGCACGCCAGGTTGATAGCCATCGCCGGCAAACTCTTTTACGATGCCGATTTTCATACCGGCAATATCCTTTTTATTCGCTGCGGCAACAAAATCCGGCACAGGTTGATTAATTGATGTTGAGTCCAATGGATCATGGCCAGCGATCGCTTGATGTAATAGTGCCGCATCAAGCACTGTGCGTGCAAAAGGTCCAGCTTGATCAAGTGAAGATGCCAACGCGACAATGCCATAACGAGATATGCCGCCATAGGTTGGCTTCACCCCAACCGTGCCGGTAACCGCAGCTGGTTGTCGAATTGAGCCACCGGTATCAGTGCCTACTGCAAGCGGTGCCAGAAAACCAGCAACTGCTGCTGAACTTCCACCACTACTGCCGCCTGGAATTCGAGTTAGATCCCATGGATTTGTCGTTGGACCGTAAGCAGAAGTTTCAGTTGATGAACCCATCGCAAATTCATCCATATTTACTTTGCCCAGCAGCACCATTCCTGCTTGCTTCATCCGACTTACCACCGTTGAATCGTATGGAGGTCGCCAATTCTCCAATATCTTTGATCCGCAAGTGGTTGGAATTCCTTGTTGCGTGAAGATATCTTTCACCGCTACTGGAACACCAGCGAGCGCACTTACCTGTTCCCCTTTTGCTAACTTTGCATCCACTGCTTGGGCTTGTGCTAGCGCGCCATCAGCATCAACATGCAGGAATGCATTTAATTTGCTATCTACTGCAGCAATTCGATCTAGGTGCGCCTGCGCAACTTCAACTGCAGAATATTCTTTAGCCTTAATGCCAGCAGCAAGTTCTGCTGCTGTGAGATTGGTTAGGTTAGTCACTTATTCCTCTTCCAAAATCCGAGGAACTTTAAATCTATCTGATTCACTTGCCGGAGCAGCAGCTAATGCTTGCTCGGCGGTTAAGGACTGTCCCACTACATCCGGCCGAAACACATTGCTGATGTCAAGAGCGTGACTCATTGGTTTGATGTCTTCGTTAACAAGCTCTTGTACTTTTGCTACTGAATCTAAAATCACATCTAGCTGTGTTGAAAACTGATCAAGTTCGGAATCAGTAAGTGAAATTCGAGCTAGATTCGCAATAGCGACAAGTTCTTCCCTGGAAAGTTTGGACATGCGCCAATCTTACGAGAGACCGAGATACCGCCGCGCCCCTTGGCCGCCCTCTGCCAAAAGCACCGCAAATCCAGCGGCATCGAGAATTGGAATCTGCAATTCTTGCGCCTTATCGAATTTTGATCCTGGATTATCACCAACCACCACAAAGTCAGTCTTTTTCGAAACTGAGCTTGCTACTTTTCCGCCCAACTCGGTTACTGCCGCAGCAGCGCCATCACGAGTGAAGCCTGGCAAACTTCCAGTTATTACGACAGTGATACCAGCTAAATCATCTCGAACTAGAGCGGTCGCTGTTTCGGTCATAACAACACCAGCTTGTTCCCAGCGACTAACAATTTCACTTCGCCATGCCTCGGCAAACCATTCTTTAATTGAGATCGCAATTGCTTCACCAACACCATCCACTTGCGCTAACTGATCAATTGAATTACTTGAGATGGTGGCAATGGATTTAAATTCTGATGCTAATGCTTGTGCTGCGGTAGGACCAACATGTCTGATGGAAAGTGCTACCAAGATACGCCACAACGGTCGAGTTTTTGCTAGCTCCAATTGACTCAACAATTTCTCGCCAGCGCTATTCAATTGCCGACTCTTATCGCTTGCTACTTTTGTGAAGAATTCAGTTTGGGTTAATTTAGCTGCGGAGAGATCAAATAACTCTGCTTCAGTTTGAATTACCTTTTCATTAACTAATGCAGTAGCGGCTTTATGACCCAGTCCTTCAATGTCTAACGCGCTGCGCGATCCAATATAAAACAGCCGTTCTATTATTTGGGCAGGGCAAGATTGCGCATTTGGGCATCGCAAATCAACATCACCTGATTTTTCCGCGCTGATTTTGGTACCACACGAAGGGCACTTTGTCGGCATCTTGAATTCACTTTCAATTCCAGTGCGTAACTCCACTACTGGGCCGACAATCTCCGGAATTACATCACCTGCCTTACGAAGATAAACCGTGTCACCAATCAAAATCCCTTTACGCTTTACCTCTTCTTGGTTATGCAGCGTTGCCATCTCAACTGTCGATCCAGCAACTTTGACCGGAACCATTTGCGCATACGGTGTAACTCGACCAGTTCTGCCAACGCTTACTTTTATGTCAACAAGTTTTGTTTGAACTACTTCAGGCGGATATTTATATGCAATCGCCCACCTTGGCGCACGAGAGGTTTCGCCTAATTTAGTCTGTAGTGAAAAGTCATCTACCTTTATAACTACGCCATCAATTTCATGTGTCACATCATGTCGATGCGCCTGCCAATATCGAATATATTCCGCAGGTTCAATCCCCACTTTATAGTGAGTAGAAATTGGCAAACCGAAGCCATTTAATAATTCATAAGCTTCACTTTGCGATCTAAGTTTGGCACCTGACACCTCACCGATGCCATGTACGGTGAGTTTTAACAGGTTAAGGATTCGTTGTGCTTGGGCCAATTCAGTTCGTAATGATTTTAGTTTGGCTTCGCTGGTTTTTGAATTAGCAGCAGCCTTGACAATCTCCTCTTCTCGCCGATCGATCCGTTGCCGAAGTGATCCAGCGGCAGCATTTCGAGGATTAGCAAATGCGGATTTACCAGCGGCGATAACTTCATTGTTAAGTTGATCAAAATCATTAAGCGCGAAGTAGATTTCACCTCTCACCTCTAATAATTCTGGTGGATTACCAGCAAGAGCTCGAGGAATGGCAGAGATGAATTGACTGTTATAAGTGACATCTTCCCCTACCCTGCCATCGCCACGGGTTGCTACAGAGGCTAACAGTCCATTGCGATAGACCAGATCAACTGCTAAACCATCTATCTTTAATTCGCCAAGATACTTTGGAACTTGACCGAGGTCTTTTTCTACTCGACTTTGCCAAGCAGCCAACTCATCATCATCAAATACATTGTCTAACGAATACATTCGTAACAAATGTGTAATTGGCTCAAATCCCTCTGCTTTAACACCACCTACACTTAAAGTTGGTGAGTCAGCAGATTGCAGCAGCGGATACTTAGTTTCTAGCTCTTGCAGTTCGCGAAATAACCGGTCATATTTCTCATCAGAAATAACGGGTTTATCTTGCAGATAATAATGTCTGCGGTGGAGTTCGATCTCTTCTACTAACTCGACCCACCTAGTTCGAACGTTCGCCGGAATTGACGCAGTCACAATTACCTACTTGATTTGGTGATTGTGCCAGACCCCAACACCCGATCACCGTCATAAAGCGCCAATGTCTGACCAGGAGCAACGCTCCTGGTGGGTTCATTTAATTCAATCTCAATCTGATCATCAGCTCGTACAACTTTTGCCTGCATAGGTTCGCCATGTGCCCGAAGTTGCACCATGACATCGCTTCCTGATTGCGGTGAGGATCCAGAGGTCCAGCGAGCACGATCAGCAAAAATCTTAGTTACGCTCAAAAGTGTTTCTGGCCCAACAAAAACAGTTTGAGTCTTAGTGTCCACGTTGAGCACATAGCGTGGCTGGCCATCTGGCGCCGGTCGATCCAGGTGCAATCCGCGGCGTTGCCCCACGGTAAATTGGTGAGCCCCATCATGTTCTGTTAATTCTGCACCGGTTACAGCATCAACTACTTTTCCTACTTTAGGTTGAATCTGTTTATTCAACCAACCTGCAGTGTTATTGTCTGGAATAAAACAGATGTCATAACTCTCTGGCTTCTCAGCAACTAATAATCCCTTAGCAGCAGCTTCTGCTCGAACCTGTGCTTTCGTTACATCACCTAACGGAAACATTGAGTGCGCTAGTTGTTCCGCGGTTAATACGCTCAATACGTATGACTGATCTTTAGCTGAGTCAATGCTGCGATACAACTGCTTGGTGCCACTTTCTTGCTTAATTTGAGCATGATGTCCAGTAGCAATTGCGTCAAAACCTAACGCAAGGCCCCGCTCTAAAACTGCAGCAAATTTAATATTCTCATTGCACCTGACACATGGATTAGGTGTGTGGCCTGATGCGTATTCAGCGATAAAGTCATCGATTACCTCTTCTTTAAATCGCTCGGAAAAATCCCAGACGTAATACGGAATTCCCAGCACATCAGCGACGCGCTTAGCATCACGAGCATCAGATGGCGTGCAACAACCACGTGAGCCAACTTGTCCGTCGTGCGACCTTGCCAGCGCCAAGTGAACCGCAGTTACCTCATGCCCCTGCTCGACCATGCGAGCAGCCGCTACCGCTGAATCAACACCACCAGATAATGCTGCTAAGACCTTCATAATCAATTCGACACCTTATTAGTACTAACCATTCCAGCAACTCGGGCGCGCTCAACAACATCAGGCAATACTGCTATTAATTTGTCGATGTCGGCCGTTGTGGTATTGCTGCCCAGCGAGAACCTAATTGAGGAGCGTGCCTTGATTGGATCTAGTCCCATGGCAATTAGGACATGTGAAGCCTGTGGAATGCCAACAGAACATGCGGCGCCGGTAGAAACTTGAATTCCACTTTCATCAAGCAGCATCAACAGCACGTCACCTTCTGCGCCATAAAATGAAAAGTGGGCGTTTCCAGGTAGCCGATTTACTGGATCGCCGTTATAGATGGCATCTGGCACAACTTGCTTAACTCGAGCAACGAGTTGATCGCGCAACTCAGTTAACTTCTTAGCGTGAGCTTGCTGCCGAACCACTGCCAATTCAACTGCCAGCGCAAGTGCTTGTGCGCCAAGTACATTAATTGTGCCTGACCTAACGTCACGTTCTTGATTGCCGCCATGTAACACTGGGTCAACCTTGATTCCCGATCGCAACATCAGAAAACCAGTGCCATGCATCGCACCAATTTTGTGTCCACTTGCGGAAAGAGCAGCAATATTTAATTTACTTAAATCAATTGGTAATGAACCTAGTGCCTGTACCGCATCAGTATGAACTGGAATATCAAATTTTTCGGCTAACTGTTGCACCCCAGCTATAGGTTGAACCGTACCCACTTCATTGTTCGCCCACATCACCGAAATCAATGAAATAGCATGATTGTCAGTTTCTATAGTTTTGGTTAACCAATCAAGATCAATTCGACCGAGCCGATCAACTGGAATTTGAATTAACTCCGCCTCGCCTCTAGTGGCTAACCAATTTGCGGGGTCAAGTACCGCATGATGTTCAGTTCCAGGAACTAATATTTTGTTCCGTGCTGCAGTTCGATTTCGTGCCCAATGAATCCCTTTAATTGCAGTGTTATCGGATTCAGTGCCACCAGACGTGAAATATATTTCTGCCGGTTTCACTTTTATCGCAAATGCAATTCGCTCTCGAGATTCTTCTAAAAGCTGCCTTGCGTCTCTGCCAGCTTGGTGAATTGATGATGGATTGTGTGCAGCACCTAATTGCTCGACCAGAAGTTGCTTTACCTCTGGGAGCATGTTTGTGGTGGCGGCGTGATCCAAATAAGCCATAGCCGAAGTATCTCAGGCTGAAAAGCTACATTGAATTTGCTCGGCTAATAAAGCGCGCTGGCGAGGGCGCGTCGTGCCGAAAGCAATACTGGATCGGCAGGATCGGCAATCTCAAACAGTTCCAGCAGCCGAGCTTTGATTTCGTCTCGTTCCGTACCGCTTACTGCCTTAATTGACTCAATTAACAACGCATATGCCTGCTCGTGATTGCCCAACAGAATTTGGCTATCAGCGTAAGTCAGCCGTGCTGAAATGTCTGAAACCGCAGGTAGTGGCAGATTGGCAATATCAATGCCAGCAACTCGACGTTGAAGTGCGATTAGCGCTAAGGAAGATTTCGCATCAAGATCAGCTGGGTTTGCTGTTAATCGCTCACGATAAATCTGCTCCGCACCATCTAAATCACCAGCTAGCAACATATCTGCGGCCGGATCTTCAATTTCAACTTCTGCTTCGGTTGCATCTTGCGGCAACCCAAGCCCAGGCAGATTCTGCTCTTTAGCCAACAACAAGATCTGCTCAATTATTTGCTTAAGTGCAGATTCAGGTTGCACTCCTTGGAAAAGTGGTTGAACTTTTTGCGCCATCACCAAATAAACACTTGGAATTGTTTGTACTTTGAATGCTTGCGCAATTCCAGGGTTCGCATCAACGTCAACCTTTGCCAGCACCCATGATCCATTACCTTCAATGGCTAACTGTTCCAGCATTGGTGAAAGTTGTTTGCATGGCTGGCACCAGGTAGCCCATAAATCAAGTATTACTGGAACCCTAGTTGACACTTGAGTTATTAATTCCTCAAAAGTTTGATCAGTGACATCAACAATAAATGGTGAATTCGGTTTGGGTTGTGCTGCTTGGGTTTTTGCCGCAGCCAACGCTGCCAAATCAACCGCACCAGTTAGAGGTAAATTTTTCATTTGATCCCAATTGTATTGACTAATTCTGTTACACCATCACCTGTTATGGCGATAGTGCGAACTATCGGTACTTTTTTCCCTGCGGCCAAATCCAACATCGCCCTAAGTTCGCTGATTGTGGCATCCGCGCCATCGCGATCTGCTTTATTCACCGCAAATATATCTGCAATCTCAAACACCCCGGCTTTTGCAGCTTGGATGGAATCTCCCATGCCAGGTGCAACAACAACAATCACACAATCAGCAACTCTGGCAATCTCAACTTCATTCTGACCTACCCCTACTGTCTCAATCAGCACCACATCAAAATCTAAGCTAGCGAGCACCTTCACCTGATCGGCTGCGGTTGCGGCCAAGCCACCGAGATGACCGCCACTTGAAATTGATCTAATAAATACAGCTGGGTTGGTGGCATGCGACTGCATTCGAATTCGATCCCCGAGTAGTGCGCCACCGGTAATGGGACTTGATGGATCAACTGCCAATATTGCAATTTTCTTTCCAGCTTGAAGCAATACATTAATTAGCGCATTAGTTAATGTGGATTTGCCAACTCCTGGCGCACCAGTTATTCCAATGGTTTGGGCGTGAGGTTCTAGTTCAAGGTCAGCTACTGATAGATCACCATTAGCAATCTGGGTAAGCAATTTTCCCAGCGCTCTTCTGTCTCCGGCTCTTGCCGCATCCAGCAGTGAATTGGGCATTGCTCAGACTCGAATAATTAATGCGTCGCCTTGCCCAGTGCCGCCACAAAGTGCTGCTGCGCCAATGCCACCGCCACGACGTTTTAATTCATAACTTAACGTGGTAACCAATCTAGCGCCGGAAGCACCAACTGGATGACCAATTGCAATTGCGCCACCGTTGACATTTGTTACCGCTGCAGAAATTCCCAACTTCTTCATTGAGACAGCACTTACTGCAGCAAAGGCTTCATTTATCTCAAACAGATCAATTTCAGACAACTTTAAATTCGCGCTAACTAGCGCCTTATAGATTGCATTCGCTGGCTGTTCATGTAGTGCAGTATCCGGGCCAGCAACTGAACCATGCGAAATAATCTCAGCCAAGTACTCAACACCTAATTTTTCTGCCTTAGCTTTAGACATCAACACCACCGCGGCGGCGCCATCACTAATTGAAGAGGAATTACCTGCAGTAATAGTTCCAGTGGGATTAAAAGCTGGCTTAAGTTTTGCTAGCGCATCAGCTGAACTGTTTGCTCTAATTCCTTCATCCACTTTTAGCTCGCTCTCGCCAACCTGAATTGGTGCGATTTCGGCTGCTAACCAGCCCGATTCGGTTGCAGCTGCAGCTCGCAAATGCGATTGCAGCGCGATTTCATCTTGCTCTGCTCTGGACAAGTTAAATCGAGCATTAAAGTTGTCAGTAGCTGAACCCATGGTTAAGTGTTCAAAGCTGCATAGCAAGGCATCGTGTTGCATTGAGTCAATTACTACGCCATCACCATACTTAAGACCTTTACGATAATTTGGCAGCAAATGAGGTGCATTAGTCATTGATTCCATGCCACCAGCAACTACAACTTTTTCTGGATCGCTGTTTATTAAATAATGACCTAGCGCAATGGCATTAATTCCGCTCAAGCAAACTTTATTAATGCTGGTAGCTGGCACCGAAAAGCCAAGGCCAGCACCTACAGCAGCTTTTCGTGCTGCAGATTGACTGCTACCTGCCTGAATGACTTGTCCCAATAAAACTTCATCAATAAGTTCTGCTGATATGCCAGCGCGCGATATCGCAGCTGAGATGGCATGCGCACCTAAATCTGATGCAGCAAACCCGGATAAGCCGCCCAAAAGTTTGCCAAAAGGGGTGCGAGCCGCACTCACAATCACAGTAGACACGGTGCCTCCAGTTAATTCCTTGGCTAAAACTACCGCCCGCGTAAAGTTATCCCTGCCAGCCCACCCTGCTATGAAGGAACTAAATTGTCCAATCTTGCTGAGTACCTGATTCAGATTGACCATGTTGGCATTGCGGTTGCAGACCTTGAGTCAGCGCTGGAGTTCTATCAAGGTACATTGGGCATGCTGCCGGTGCACAGCGAAGAAAATTTAGAGCAACAAGTAATTGAAGTCATGTTGCAACCAGCTGGCGGCGGAGCGCTCATTCAATTACTTGCACCGCTATCTGAACAAAGCGCTATTGCAAAATTTCTTGCCAATAGCGGTGCTGGGGTGCAACAGATTGCTTACCGAGTTAGCGATGTCGCCGCAGCGGCTGCTGCTGCTCGGCAGGCTGGGATTAGAGTAGTTTACGAAGAATCTAAGCGCGGCACCAACAACAGTAAAGTTAATTTCTTACATCCAAAAGATTGTGGTGGCGTATTAATTGAATTAGTTGAAATAAGCTAACGAAATCAGCTTAGCCGCCCAGCGGTTCAACAAATCGCGTCATCTCGCCAGAAAATTCCGTTGGTAGCGGCATTGCAGTTGGATTGAGTTGCTGCACAATTTCAGATAGCACCCGATAAACACTTGGCTCACCGGTCCAAAGATGTTTCGCACCAGCCACCATTACCAATTTAATGTTTGGCGTATTCGCAAACTTAACGCTTGCATCCTCCGGTGGTAAAAAATCATCTAATTCAGGGATAAGAGCAATTATTGGAATAGTTGCATTTTGCCATTGCATCAATTCAGCATCACTGGTCCAGCGAAGCGGTGGTGATAGCAGAATAATTCCAGCGATATCTAAATCGCGCGCATGCTTTAAAATTACATCGGTACCAAACGACCAACCGACCAACCAAGGCTTTGGCAAGTTATTCGCAGCAACATATGCAACTGCAGCCTTTAGATCGTTTCCTTCGCCGTTGGCACTATCCCATTCCCCTTCTGATTTTCCCCGTGCACTTTGGGCGCCACGAAAATTGAATCTGAGCACTGCAACATTTGCCAATTGCGGCAATCGCCATGCCGCTTTGCGAAAAACATGACTGTCCATCATGCCGCCGTGTGTTGGCAGCGGATGCAAACAAACCATGGTTGCAATCGGCGCTTGATCAACCGGTAAGGCCAACTCACCAACTAGTTTTAAGTCGTCAGCGGTTACCAGCTCGATGTCTATTCGATTAGCTGGCAAGATGCTGGTTGAAGAAATTTCAGCCATCAATACCTTGGCATTCCGCCTCGGTGCGGCGTGCTACGTCGATGATCTCGATGCTCCCAGCAAACCTTGTGCCAATGACGCCGATGCGTGGCATCTTCATCGCCATCGGGCCATACCACCACATGCGCGGTTGCTGGTCGTAACTCATGATCGCAGCCTGGGCAGCGATAAACCTTGGTGCTGCTAGCGCCACTTAAATGGCGCACTACGTATTCCATCCCCTGCCAGATTTCGATCTGTTGATTTGAGGTAGGTCGGAGTTCGCGATGCTCACTCACTAAACGACGGTTGCGGCGGCCCATAGCCGTATTCTGGCCTAACTGGCGCGAAATGCAGGTCAGGTTCAGAATTGCTCGGTGAGCAGTTGGGGAAGTTACTCATTCTTATATGGCCCAGTTATGGGTGGCTTATTAATTGGCGTGCTGATTATTTTGCTGCGTTGGGCGTTCGCACGAGGACATTCCCTAGTGGAGCGCAGGATAACGCCCAGCACTGCAGATAACTATGGCATGTTAGTTGAAGTAACTAGGCCAATTAGCTTGATTGATGGCGAAATGCTAAAACAGCAATTGCAAGATGTTGGGATTAGAGCCACGTTAGCGCTTACGGTTGATGGGGTGCAGTTAATGGTTTGGCCAAAAGATTTAGCTAAAGCAAAACGAGCGTTAGCGTTAACTTAAAACATCACGAGAGATAACTGCGCCAAGATCAGTCAAATTCTGAACAAAATCGGCATAACCGCGATCTACATGCTCCACACCGCTTACTAAAGTTTCACCTTCAGCAACCAAGCCAGCAATAACTAATGCTGCTCCGGCTCGAACATCTGTTGCCACAACCGGTGCGCCGCTTAATTTAGGAACACCTTTAACTAAACAGTGATGGCCATCTATATGAATGTCTGCACCTAATCTTGCTAGCTCTTGGGTAAACCGAAATCTTGCTTCAAATAAATTCTCAGTAACCATGGCAGAGCCAGATGAGATTGCATTTAACACAATAAATTGTGGTTGTAAGTCGGTAGGAAATCCGGGGTAAGGCAGCGTAACGATATCTACTGCAGTTGGCCGTTTCTGCATAGTTACGGTAAATGAATTTGCAGATGTTGCTACCTCCGCCCCCATTTCATGCAATTTAGAAAGAGGTAATGACAGCAGCGTGGGATCAATTCCAGTTACTGTGATGCTCCCTTTAGTAGCAACTGCAGCAACTGCCCAGGTGCCAGCCACGATTCGATCGCCAACTACTTGATGACTCACCGGCTTAAGCTCAGCAACACCTGAGATAACTAATGTTGGGGTGCCGATGCCAGAAATTTGTGCACCCATTTTCACCAGCAGTTGACACAGATCAATAATTTCTGGCTCCCTGGCGGCGTTATCGATCACCGTCTCGCCATCCGCTAATACAGCAGCAGTCAAAATGTTTTCGGTGGCACCAACGCTAGGTAAATCCAAAAAGATGTGTGCACCAGTTAATCCACTAGGAGCACGCGCAATTAAATAGCCATGATCATTACCAAACTCTGCGCCCATTTTGGTAAGTCCAGCAATATGCATATCAACACCACGAGAGCCAATATCATCGCCACCTGGGAGCGCAACATCTACCATGCCACAACGAGTCAGTATCGGACCTAGCACATTGATGGAAGCGCGCATTCGACGAACTAAGTCATAATCTGCTCGATGACCAATCTCAACTGGCACATCTATCTCAACTTCACCCGAATTTGGAACATGATTGATCTGACAACCAAGTCGGGTTAACAACTCCACCATAATTCCAACATCAGCAATATCAGGCACATTACTTAACTTGGTTCTGCCAGGTGCCAGCAGCGCCGCAGTCATTAACTTGAGCACGGAGTTTTTTGCCCCAGGCACAGCAATATTGCCACTGAGTTGAGCGTCGCCTTGAACGCGAAATACGGTTTCGGTCACGACATACAGGCTAAGTGGTGCAACATAGCCAATTCACCCCTACCCTCGCCCCATGGTCAACTTAACCCGAATTTACACCCGCACTGGCGATGATGGCACCACTTCGCTAGGCGATTTCTCTCGAACCACCAAGATGGATCTCCGACTTGAAGCTTATGCTGATTGCGATGAAGCCAACTGCGCAATTGGCGTAGCTATCGCTATGGGTGATTTAGATGAAGATGTGAAACAACTGTTGATACGAGTGCAAAATGACTTATTTGATGTTGGTGCTGACCTTTGCACCCCAGTTGTGGTGAATCCAGAAGTAGAGCCGCTTCGAGTTACTGAAAATGAAATTAAAGCATTAGAAGCTGCTTGCGATAAATACAACGCTGAGTTGCAGCCGCTGCGTTCTTTTATTTTGCCCGGCGGCACTGCCGGTTCGGCGCTGTTGCATGTGGCCCGCACTGTGGTCCGGCGAGCTGAGCGCAGCACCTGGACCGCATTTGAGCAATATCAAGATATGAACATCTTGGCAGGAAAATATTTAAATAGATTAAGTGATTTATTATTCATTTTGGCACGCTATGCAAATCGTCATGATGGCGATGTACTTTGGGTGCCCGGAAAAAATCGCTAAAGCGTCTGTGCTCTAGTTTCATCTCGGTGCTTGCGCAGATAAACCATAAACGGAGTGCCGCCAGTGCCAACAGCGGATGGATTTCCTGGTGTTTGCTGTGCCTGCGCATGAATGTATTGCCCTGCGTATTCCAGATGCAGAGCGCGAAAATCCGCTACTAATGAAATACATTCATTTAGCAAGCCAGTTAATGTGGCATCAGCTGCAGCGGTAACAAAATCCCGAATGCTTGGACCTGCTTCAACTGCCTCAATAAATTTAACATGCATCGGCGGCATGTAATCTCGCATCTCCATTAAATATTCACGCAACTCATCGCGTTCATGTTCAATACCAAGCGCACCATCTAGCGCCGGCACTATCGCACTTTGTGCGCCAGTCTCACCACGGAATCGCTGGCCGGTGCCAGCGTATTCCGTTACGCCTTGATATGCCACGCCATTTGGTAGTGCTGGATTATTTTTCCAGCCAAAAATGTAAGGGCGCACTCGATGAAAATAAATATATGGATCGCAACGCTCTGGCATTCGAGCTAGTACGTCATACATTGCTTTGATGGAATCCCGAAGTTGGGTTAACGCATGTGCTAACGCCGTTACATCTTGGTCAACTACTGCTTGTTGCGCTAATTCAATGCCATAAAGCGCTTGCCCTGCTTTTTTCTCAATATCAATATGGATCAAGATGAACCATTCTTCATCTTGGCCCGCCAAAAAGCATTGCTGCAGCGCGATGTTGCCACATTCAATTGGGCCAGACTTATCTATTCGATACCAGTTATCAATGGCATATGAGGCATAGCTCAGGATTGGTGGTCGACCTAATAGTTTTCCGATTTCATACCAAGGCATCGCCAATTTAGCTGGCAGTTGATGAGCTGGCTCAGTTGATGACCACTGATATGCCATGCCGATATAACTCACTACCAACATTGCCCGACGTAGCTCTGCATCTGAACTTAATTTTGTTAAATCAAAATCAGGCAGGTTTTCCACCCGACCACGAAAATCACTAGCCATTAAATATTTGGGCAAATTTGTGCCCATCTCATCCCAAGCTTCATTGCCAGGTGGTAACTGAGTTAGCGGGTCTTGATGTTGTAAGTAACCCCATTCGGGCGATAAACCAAAATCAGCAAGCTTCACAGGCTTGCTTGGCATTAGGCGGAACCAGACTTTCGCTTAAACATCTTTTTCGTTTTGTTACTGCTACTAGCTGGACCAATTCCTCGATTACCTGAGTCGGCAACGCCACCAACATGTTGTCGATTTTTCTTTGCCTCAATGGCACGACGCATTAACTCTTTTTGATCGGGCTTATCTGCAGCCTTGTCTTCGCTCATGCCCTTAATCTACTGCCTAGTCCCTAGCTGTTGGCAACAGTTAATCGAACTTGATTTCGCTTGGTCTTCTCTGGATTATCGGAGGAAGCAAGTGCCGCGGTTACCCGAGCAACGTCAATCTCGTCTTTTAGCTCGCAGCGCTGAGCAAAGATGGTCACTTCATTGTGATCTACCGTGACAAATCCACCATGAACTGCAGCAGCAACTTTCTCACCTGATTCGGTGGTGATAAAGACTGGTCCCACTGCGAGCGAAGAGAGCATTGGCACATGACCAGCCAAGATTCCCAATTCACCATCAAGTGTCCGCAGCACAACTGAGGTGGCTTGGCCTTGCCAAACCGACCTATCAGTTGCTAGCAGCGAAACTTTTACGGTAGCCATAGTTAGTTCTTAGCCAACTTCTCGGCATTTGCCTTCACATCATCTAGACCACCGCACATAAAGAATGCCTGCTCTGGATAGTGATCAAACTCGCCATCAGCAAGTGCTTTAAATGAAGCAATAGTTTCATCTAGCGGAACAAATGAACCGTCTTGCCCGGTGAATGCTTTTGCCACGAACATGTTCTGACTTAGGAAGCGCTGGATACGACGAGCACGACCAACAATGATCTTGTCTTCTTCAGACAACTCATCAATACCCAAAATAGCGATAATGTCTTGCAGATCTTTGTAACGCTGCAGAATTTGCTTGGTGCGCTGCGCCACTGCGTAGTGCTCATCACCAATATATTGCGGATCCAAAATTCGCGAAGTTGAATCCAGCGGATCTATCGCTGGGTAAATACCAAGCTCGGAAATTGGTCGGCTCAACACCGTTGTGGCATCTAAGTGCGCGAATGTGGTGTGCGGCGCTGGGTCAGTAATGTCATCTGCTGGCACATAGATCGCCTGCATCGAAGTAATTGAGTGACCGCGAGTAGATGTGATGCGCTCCTGCAACTCACCCATCTCATCAGCCAGTGTTGGCTGGTAACCCACTGCCGAAGGCATACGACCAAGCAATGTAGATACCTCTGAACCTGCCTGAGTGAATCGGAAGATGTTGTCTACGAATAGCAACACATCCTGTTTTTGCACATCGCGGAAATACTCCGCCATAGTTAACGCAGAGAGCGCAACGCGCATACGCGTACCAGGTGGTTCATCCATCTGACCAAACACGAGTGCAGTTTTATTGATAACGCCAGATTCGGTCATTTCCAAGAACAAGTCATTACCTTCACGGGTTCGCTCACCAACGCCAG
>CAYXYW010000016.1:0-19023 GCA_964469855.1 uncultured Bifidobacterium sp. | reverse complement strand
TTTTGACGACGAAGATGATGCGGTCAGATATGCCAACTCAGTGCCATATGGCTTGGCATCATCGGTTTGGACTAATGATTTGGGTCGCGCGATGCGGGTCAGCCGTAATTTGGACTTTGGCGCAGTCTGGATTAACACCCATATTCCGATTGTGGCTGAGATGCCACACGGTGGCTTTAAGCACTCAGGTTATGGCAAAGATCTCTCCATGTATGGCTTCGATGATTACACTCGGGTAAAGCACGTCATGGTAAAGACCGCAAGATAGCAATTTCATAGTACGGTACCCCCACTCGTTTACGGAAAGGTTGGACAGATGCCCAAGTCACCATTAACTAATTCCTCTGCAGATCAAATCGCGAAGACGATTGCATCTCAGATGATGAACCGCAGGCGCTTGTTGCAAGTGTCTGGTCTTGCCGCGACAACCGTTGCAATTTCAGCATGCGGTGTGGGCGGAAGCGATAATGATGCTGCCCCAGTTGAAGTTGAAGATATGTCTGATACCGAGAAGGTAGTGGATTGGTCTAACTGGGTCGCTTACATTGACGTTGATGAAGATGCTGGAACAAATCCAACTTTGGATGAGTTTGAAGCTTCAACTGGCATTAGCGTTAATTACATTGAAGATTACAACGACAACAATGAATTCTTCGCCAAAGTTCGACCGCTTTTGGAAAACGGACAAGCTATTGATCGTGACATTGTCACACCAACTGATTGGATGGCGGGGCAGTGGATTTCACTTGGTTACGCCCAAGCGCTGAATTACGACAATATTCCAAACAAAGCGAATCTGTATCCAGACCTGCTTGACGTGTCATTCGATCCAGGACGCGTTTACACCCTGCCATGGCAAGGTGGATATGGCGGTTTGGGTTGGAACAAAGCAAAGGTTAGAGAACTAACTGGCAGCGATCAGTTGGTAAGCCTGGATGATCTTTTCAACCCGGCACTTAAGGGACGAATCTCAGTTCTTTCCGAGATGCGCGAAACCATCGGTTGCATCATGAGTCATCAAGGTGCAGATCCATCAAATTTCACATCTGATCAGTTCTACAACGCGATTGATTATCTGGGCGAGCAGATTTCCTCTGGTCAAATTCGTCAGGTAACCGGAAATGACTACCTTGCTGCGTTGGAAAGTGGTGACATCATCGCGGCGATTGGTTGGTCTGGTGACGTGGCACAGTTAGGAGAAGATTTCCAGTTTGCTATTCCAGCTGGCGGTGGCATCTTGTGGACCGACAACTTGATTATTCCAGTTGGTGCTCGCCACAAGAAGAACGCAGAGACACTAATTAATTACTACTACGAACCAGAAATTGCAGCACGAGTTGCGGCATACGTGCAGTACATCACGCCGGTAAACGGTGCTCGTGAAGAAGTAGCAAAAATTGATGCATCTCTAGTTGATAATCCGTTGATTTTCCCAAGCGATGAGGACTTGGCGAATGTTCGACCATTTATGTTGCTAGACGCTGATACTGAAAAGGAATACCAGGACGCCTTCCAGGCAGTAATCGGAAACTAAACCGCCACTGGCAGTAAAGGAGCGTGTGTGACCGCAGCAAGAACTGCGCGAGATGTTCAAGATTTGCACTTAGTAAATCTGACTAAGTCCTATTTTGAAAATGTTGCGGTTGACAATCTCTCCTTAACGATAGAAGCAGGAAAGTTCTTTGCCCTGCTTGGACCATCTGGCTGTGGCAAAACTACGACGTTGCGTATGGTCGCCGGCTTGGAAGAACCTACTTCAGGCAAAATCAAGCTCGGCGACCGCGACATCACTGAACTTAGACCGTATGAGCGACAGATCAACACGGTGTTTCAGTCATATGCGCTTTTCCCGCATATGGATATCTATGAAAATGTTGCGTTTGGCTTGCGTCGACGTAAAGACACGGAAAATTTAGATGCCCGCGTCAGAGACATGCTCAAACTTGTTGAGTTGGATGAATTAGCGCGACGAAAGCCCAGTCAGCTAAGTGGCGGTCAGCAACAACGCATTGCGTTGGCGCGAGCCATTATTAACTCACCTGATGTATTGCTGCTTGATGAACCATTGGGTGCGCTGGACTTGAAGCTGCGTCGCCAAATGCAAATTGAGATAAAGCGAATTCAGCTAGAAACTGGCATTACTTTCGTGCACGTTACGCACGAACAAGAAGAGGCCATGACCATGGCTGACACTATTGCTGTGATGAATGCTGGTCGGATTGAACAAATGGGTGCACCAACTGAGATTTATGAGCGACCACGAACAGCATTTGTTGCAAACTTCTTAGGCCAATCTAATTTATTTGAAGGTACCATCCAGGGCCCAGCAGACAATGATTGCTGGGCAGTTAAAGTAGCTGATCAGATATTCACTGTTCCAAAATCAGCGACAGCACAGTCATCGGGTCGAATTGTGTTTGGTGTTCGGCCAGAAAAGATGACTACAGAGGATGTCGATAAGCGACGAAGTGAATACGACAACTACATCCAAGGTGTGGTGCTTGATGCGTCTTTCACTGGCGTATCGGTGCAGTATTTAGTTGAAACTCCGTGGGGTCAAGAATTGACCATTTTCGAACGCAATGTTGATGTGCGCGAGCTTGGTAGGCGGGGTGAAAAGGTTGATGTCTTGTGGCGATCAAAGAATGTCTTTGCGCTTGATCCAGACAGTGACATTAATGATGGCTTGGAATATTTAGGCGAACCGGTAGTTGAATAATGCAACTAATTCCGGCATCAAGTAAGGCAGTATTCAAACAACCACTTCGTGATGGTAGGTCGCTAACGCCATACCTTTTATTGATCCCAGGTTTGGCATGGCTGGGAGTATTTTTCGTAATACCATTTTTCTCACTGCTAGTGACTAGCTTGATGAAGCCAGCTGGACCTAGCGTGCTTGATGGATATGTAAATGCATTTGAAATTGCAAATTACATTGGAGCACTTCAATCGTATTGGCCAGTATTTGCTAAGTCACTGCTTTATGCCGCCAGTGCAACACTGTTAGCTCTAGTTATCGGATATCCGCTTGCGTATCACATTGCACTAAAGGGTGGCAGATGGCGCAACTTAATGTTGGTGTTGGTTATTGCACCATTCTTTGCCGCTTACTTGATCCGAACTTATGCTTGGAAAACAATTTTGGCAGATGATTCTTTTATTACAGTTGCGCTAAACGCGCTCAATTTGTTGCCGCAAGACCGTATTTTGAACACTCCGTTGGCGGTTATTGCTGGTATTTCTTATAACTTCTTGCCATTTATGATTTTGCCGCTTTATGCGGCAATTGAACGAATTGATCCAAGACTTCTTGAGGCTTCTAAGGATCTTTATGCCGACCCAAGTGAGACATTCCGAAAAGTGACGCTTCCACTATCCATGCCAGGTGTGGTTTCAGGCACGCTACTTACCTTTATCCCAGCAATGGGAGATTTCATCAATGCATCACTGCTTGGTTCTGCGCGCGATCGAATGATTGGAAACGTCATTCAAAGTCAGTTTGTTATTGTGCGGGATTATCCGCTTGCTTCAGCGTTGTCATTTATCTTGATGACAATAATTTTGATGATTGTCTTTTTCTATATCAGGAGAGCTGGCACGGAGGATTTGGTCTGATGCGAACTCTCACTTCCTGGCTCGGCAAGCGGGCAACTGGAATTTACGCGTTGTTGGCTTTGTTTTACATGATGCTGCCAATCATGGTGGTCATAACGTTAAGTTTTAATAAGCCAGCTGGAAAGCAAAATACCCAGTGGAATGAATTTTCACTTGACGCGTGGACAAATATTTGTCGAGATCAAACCATATGTGGCGCAGTTACCACCAGTATTCAAATTGCGTTGCTAACAACAATTGTGGCAACAATTTTGGGCACCATGATTGCTTTCGCATTGGTAAGACATAGATTTCGAGGTAGAACTTCAACAAACCTATTGATCTTTTTACCAATGGCCACACCAGAGGTGGTTATGGGAACCAGTCTGTTGGCGTTGTTCTTGAACATTTCCGTAATCCCACTTGGTTTCTGGACCCTTTTGATTGCGCACATTATGTTCACTATCTCATTTGTCGTGGTTGCGGTAAAAGCCAGACTGGCAACGCTTGATCCACGCCTTGAGCAGGCAGCTATGGATCTTTACGCAGATGAAAAAACCACGTTTAGATACATCACGCTGCCACTGGCATTACCTGGAATTGCAGCAGCTGCATTGCTTGCATTCTCACTATCGTTTGATGATTTCATCATCACGAACTTTAACTCTGGCACCACAGTCACATTCCCAATGTATGTTTGGGGAGCAGCGCAACGTGGAATTCCACCTCAGGTAAATGTGATTGCAACTATTTTCTTTATTGGTGCGCTGCTGTTAGTGGTGCTAGCGCAGTTAATCTCGGCAAAACGAGCTAAGCGCTGATGGGTAAATTACTTTACGGTCCGGACTTCACCTTTTTGGGCGTCCCAAAATGCGACGCAATGGACGCTACCAGCTACGCCTCGGCTGAAGTTGTAATTCTGGGTGCACCATTTGATGGCGGAACTTCGTTTCGTAGCGGTGCAAAGTTAGGACCAGCAGCGGTACGCCAAGCTTGCTATTTGGAGCACGACGGCAAGCGACCATCGCTTGCACTTCGCGTTGACGGATTAACATCACTTAATGTGCACGACGCAGGTGATGTCGATATGCCAAGTGGAAATACTGAGATTGCTTGTGGCAGGTTAGAGGAAGTTGTAGCAACTGTTGCAAAAACGGCTATCCCGTTAATTATTGGTGGCGATCACACTGTCACCTGGCCAAACGTAACTGGCATTGCTAAAGCTAAAGGCTGGGGCAACATTGCGGTGCTGCACTTTGATGCGCACGCCGATACTGGTGAGATAACGGATGGACCATTGATTGGACATGGTCAACCTATGCGCAAGTTGATTGAGAGCGGAGCAGTTCGCGGTGACCGGTTCTATCAAATCGGGCTCAGGGGTTATTGGCCAGATGAACCAACTCTAAAGTGGATGGCAGCGCAAGGCATGCGATCTTATGAAATGACTGAGTTGACGCAACGAGGTATAACGCAATGCCTTACCGAAATTTTTGCTGACATTGAAACTGATTGCGATGGCGTGTTCTTGTCAGTGGACATTGATGTTGCTGATCCAGCAGCGGCACCTGGAACTGGCACGCCGGAACCGGGCGGGTTATCAGCGCGCGAATTATTAGATGCTGTTAGGCGGATCTGTCTTGAAACTAATGTTGTTGGGATGGATGTAGTTGAAGTGGCTCCTGCTTATGACCATGCAGAGATAACTTCACTATTGGCAAATCGAGTTATTTTGGAAGCGCTCTCCGCGTTAGCCCGGCGAAAAACTGGTATTCCAGTTGATCCAACGCAACCACTTTTGACAGATCGTTAATTCCCCGCCTGAAACGCTTCAGCTACAACATCTAATCCTTCATTTAATAATTCATCAGAGATAGTAAGCGGTGGCAAAAACCGAATCACGTTGCCATAGGTGCCAGCGGTTAACACAATTACGCCATTTTGATGGCAATATTTGGTTACCTTGCCAACTAATTCAGCATTCGGTGACCCATCGGAATTAACTAATTCAATTGCCATCATGGCACCTTTGCCACGAATGTCACCAATTGATGGATACTTTTGTTGCATCTGGGAAAGTCTGGTTCTAAAGATTTGTTCAATCTCATGTGCCCGATCAATCAAATTATGAGATTGCATTTCACTAATTGATCCTAAAGCTGCAGCACAAGCAATCGGATTTCCGCCATAAGTTCCACCCAGACCGCCAACGTGCACGCTGTCCATAATTTCAGCACGACCAGTCACGCCAGCTAACGGCAAGCCACCAGCTAAGCCTTTGGCAGTGGTGATTAAATCTGGAACAAGATTTTCATGCTCACTGGCAAACCAGGCTCCAGTTCGACAAAATCCAGTTTGAATCTCATCGGCAATAAACACAATTCCATTGTCTTTGGCAAATTCGGCAATTGCAGTTAAGAAGCCAGGGGCTGGCACAATAAAGCCGCCCTCGCCCTGAATTGGTTCCACAATAATTGCAGCAATTTGAGTTGCGCCAATCTCTTTTTCCATCCGACTAATGGCTTCTTTAGCAACTTGCTCACCGGTGCGCGAATCATGGAATGGATAAGACATTGGCACTCGATATATCTCAGGTGCAAATGGACCAAATGAATGCTTATAAGGCATTGATTTGGCGGTTAGCGCCATAGTTAAGTTAGTTCGGCCGTGGTAGCCATGTTCAAATGCCACTACCGCCTGGCGTTTCGTAAATGCCCGCGCAATCTTTATCGCATTTTCGACAGCTTCAGCACCGGAGTTAAATAGCGCACTTCGCTTTTCATGTGAGCCAGGCGTTAGTTCATTTAGCTTTTCGCAAACCGCTACATAACCCTCATATGGTGTGACCATAAAACAGGTATGAGTGAATAATTCTGCTTGAGTTTGCACATTCTTAACTACAGTTTCCGCACTGTTTCCCACTGAAGTAACAGCAATACCGCTGCCCAGATCAATAAAAGTGTTGCCATCAATATCGAGCAACACGGAACCACCTGCCGCTTGAGTAAATACCGGCATAGTGCCACCAACGCCAGCGCTCACTGCTTGCTTGCGGCGCTTCATCATCTCAACGCTTTTTGGGCCGGGAATTTCAGTTACAAGTTTTCGTTGTTGGGTAAGGGATGGTCCGCCTGCGGTCATCTGGCACTCCTTGGTAGTTGCGTGCTAATGCTAGGGGAGGTGCGCTGGCAAAGCATCCGGATATAGCGGAGAATGGGCTCAGTTAAGGGGGATTGCCGCGTGTTTGGATTTGGCGTTATCGCTTTTGCGGTTGGCCTGCTTGTTTCAGTTGCGCTCCATGAATTAGGCCATTTTTATCCAGCCCGAAAATTCGGTGTTCGGGTATCGCAATTCATGGTGGGCTTTGGGCCGACCTTGTTTTCTCGGAAACGGGGCGAAACTGAGTACGGCATTAAGGCGATTCCGCTGGGTGGCTATGTTCGCATCATTGGAATGATCCCCCCGCGTCCAACGCTTACTAAAGGTCCGTTTCGCAATTTAATTAACCAAGCCAGAGAAACTGCGGTTAACGAGCTAACCGAGGCAGATCGAGGTAGAGCGTTTTATCAACTTCACCCGGCTAAGAAGTTGATAGTGATGCTTGGCGGTCCGTTAATGAATTTAATTGTGGCGGTGATATTGCTGTTTACCGCATTGGTATTAATTGGCACACCGCAGCCAACTACAAAAGTTAGCTCAGTGATTAATTGCTTGCCATCCCAAACCAATGAAACGGGTGAATGCAACACAACTAACTTAACTTCACCCGCAGCACGGGCTGGTCTGTTGCCCGGAGATCAAATTCTTTCGATATCTGGCAACCAAACTCAAACCTGGGATGAGTTAGTAACTGCTATTGACTCCGCAGCGGGTAACCGAGTTGCGATTGAAATTAATCGGGCTGGCGCAACTCAAACTTTAATCACTACGGTTGCAGATATCTCTACTGAAACTAAACCAGATGGTTATCTTGGCTTTACGCCACAGGTTGAACTGCAACGGCAATCGCCAGCCGCAGTGTTTTCGGTTATTGGTCAAGTTGGTTTAGCAACTGGACAGTTAATCATTGATTTACCAGCACGGTTGAGCAATGTGGTGGCAACCGCAGTTGGCGCTGAACCCAGAGATTTAGATGGGCCAATCTCAATTGTTGGCGTTAGCGTCATTAGTGGTGATGTGGCAACGCAAGAAGCGCCAGCGAGTTGGCGGATTTTGGACTTCTTAATGTTGTTGGCAAGCGTGAATTTGGCACTGTTCTTCTTCAATTTATTGCCAATCTTGCCGTTGGATGGCGGCCATGTTGCCGGAGCCCTTTATGAATGGGGTAGACGAAAGACAAGGTCAAAAAATGCTAATCAGGCTGTGGACATTGCAAAGCTGATGCCAGTGGCGTATGTATTTGCCTTGGCGCTGATCAGCTTTTCGTTGTTATTGATTTATGTTGATTTAGTGGCGCCAATTAGGTTGAACTGACCGGCTCAGGGCGCAAGATTTTCAAATAGATTGGATACTTACCCCATGAATATCGACCTTGGAATGCCGACCCCGCCGCCAGTGCTCGCACCACGTCGCAAGAGCAGGCAAATTGTGCTTAATCATCACAGCAAGCCAGTTGCGGTTGGTGGCGGCGCTCCGATCAGCGTGCAATCAATGTGCACAACTGTTACTGCAGATGTAAATGCAACATTGCAACAAATCGCAGAGCTAACCGCTTCGGGCTGTAACGTAGTTAGAGTTGCAGTGCCAAGTCAGGATGATGCAGATGCGTTAGCAATTATCGCTCGAAAATCTTCAATCCCAGTTATTGCTGATATTCACTTTCAGCCGAGATATGTATTTGCTGCAATTGATGCAGGTTGTGCCGGCGTTCGAGTAAATCCAGGTAACATCAAGCAATTCGATGATCGAGTAAAAGAAATTGCCCAGGCCGCAAATGCCGCCAAAATTCCAATTCGAATCGGCGTAAACGCTGGGTCGCTGGATAAGCGATTGCTACAAAAATATGGCAAAGCAACACCAGAAGCGCTGGTTGAATCAGCGCTATGGGAGGCATCGTTATTTGAAGAGCATGGTTTTGGTGATATTAAAATTTCAGTGAAGCATCATGACCCAGTAGTGATGGTCAAGGCGTATCGGTTATTAGCAGAGCAATCTGACTACCCATTACACCTTGGTGTAACGGAAGCGGGTCCCGCATTTCAAGGCACCATTAAATCAGCAGTGGCTTTTGGTGCGCTGCTGAGCCAAGGTATTGGTGACACTATTCGAGTTTCGCTCTCGGCCCCACCAGTGGAAGAAGTAAAGGTGGGAAATCAAATTCTCGAATCACTAAACCTCAAACAGCGTGGTCTAGAAATTGTTTCTTGTCCATCCTGCGGTAGAGCGCAGGTTGATGTTTATACGTTAGCTAATGAAGTTACCGCAGGTTTGGAAGGGATGAAAGTTCCGCTGCGAGTAGCGGTAATGGGTTGTGTGGTTAATGGTCCAGGCGAAGCGCGTGAAGCAGATCTAGGTGTGGCATCAGGAAACGGCAAAGGTCAGATATTTGTTAAAGGTGAAGTGATCAAGACCGTGCCAGAGGCAGAGATTGTGCAGACGCTAATTGAAGAGGCGAATCGTCTTGCCGCGGAGTTGGAAGCTGCTGGTGCCTCCGGTGAACCGTCAGTCTCGGTTTCGTAATTAGAAAATGCGGTCGTCTTACGTTCGACCCTTGACGCAATCTGATTTAGCTACTGCCTTTGAAATTGCCAACCAAGATTTAGTTGCTAACTGTTTTTTAATTTCCAAACTGAATGATTTCAGTGAAATTGATCCTACGTTGCTGCTTGTAACTGACCGTAGCGGAAATCGTGGGCTGGCTTATGTTGGCATCAACACCACTACTGCCAACTGCAGTTATGAAATGTTGACCCACTTAGCGGATTACTTAGCCCAAACTCAGATTCTTACTTCCAGCATTATTGGAAAGCGGGACGATGTATTTGCTCTTTGGGAGCAAGTTTCAACTTTCTTGGGTCCAGCAAGATTAATTCGGCAAGATCAACCGTTAATGGTTTTGAATGGGCCACCAGAGCTAACGATTAATCCGGAGGTTCGATTAGCGACGCCAGCAGAATTGGAGTTAGTGCTGCCCGCTGCTGCGATGATGTTTCGAGAAGAAGTGGGTATTGATCCGCTTCGGCCGGCGACCAGTTCGGTGTACCGAGCCCGAGTAATGGAATTGCTATCGCTGGGTCGAACATATGTGTTGATTGCGGATGGTCAGGTCATTTTCAAGGCAGATATTGGCGTGCTAACTGAACAAGTAATTCAGATTCAAGGCGTCTGGGTTGCCCCAGCTTTTCGGGGCCATCGCATTTCTGGACCAGCGCTGGCTGCTGCCATAGTGCAAATGCAGCAGTTAGCCCCTGTTGTTTCGCTATATGTCAATGATTTCAATCACCGGGCAATTCGACTGTATCGCTCATTGGGATTTAACCAGGTCGGCACGTTCGCGTCAGTCATGCTTTAGCCTCGATTACTCTGTTAACCTTAAAAGGTCGAATAGAAAGGGCTGCAGTGCAGTATCGATTCTCCGAAATGTTCTTGCGCACATTGCGCGAGAATCCCGCTGACGCTGAGGTCGCTAGCCACTCACTGTTGATTCGAGCAGGCTATCTACGGCGCGCTGCTGCGGGAGGTTACACCTGGCTGCCACTTGGCTTGCTGGTGCTTAACAAAGTGACCGCGGTGATTCGAGAAGAGATGAATCGTGCTGGTTTTCAAGAAGTTCATTTTCCAGCATTATTACCTCGAGAGCCATATGAAGCAACAAATCGTTGGACAGAATATGGTCCTGCGTTATTTCGATTGCAGGATCGGCGGGGCGCAGATTATTTATTAGCACCAACCCATGAAGAAATGTTTACCTTGTTGGTGAAGGATTTATATTCTTCATATAAAGACTTGCCGGTCTCGTTGTATCAAATCCAAACTAAGTATCGTGACGAAGCAAGACCTCGGGCTGGATTGTTGCGTGGTCGAGAGTTCATTATGAAAGATAGTTATTCGTTTGATATTGATGACGCAGGCTTAGCTGCTTCATATCAAAAGCATCGTGCTGCTTACCAAAAAGCTTTTGACCGACTCGGCATTGAATATGTAATTGTGTCAGCCCAGTCCGGCGCGATGGGCGGTAGCGCATCTGAAGAATTCTTAGCGCCCGCTGCTGCTGGTGAAGATACTTATGTTGTTACTTCAGCCGGTGCGGCAAATGTGGAGGCAATACAAATCGCACCAGCTGCAGAAATTGATTTCGTAGATTTACCTGAAGCGATTGTTCATGACACCCCAAATACGCCAACAATTGAATCCTTGGTTGAGTTCAGCAACAGCAAGCCAGAACTTGCCGGCAATAAAACCTGGCAGGCAGCAGATACACTGAAAAATGTGCTGGTGAAATTAACCAATCAAGATGGTTCAACTGCAGCATTGGCGATTGGTATTCCGGGCGACCGGGAAGTTGATATGCGCCGACTCGAAGCGCAGATATATCCCGCAACTGTTGCACCATTCGCTGATGAGGATTTTGCAAAATATCCAACCTTAGTTAAAGGTTATATTGGACCTGCACAACTAGGAAAAAATTCTGCCGCCAAAATCGAATACTTAGTTGATCCGCGCGTTGTGACAGGGACGAGTTGGATTACTGGTGCAAATCAAGTTGGCAAGCATGTCTTTAATTTAGTTGTGGGACGAGATTTTCAACCAGATGGATTTATCGACGTCGCTGAAGTTAGAGTTCGTGACCATTGCTTAACTCCAGCAGGCGAGGTAATTGAGCTAGCACGTGGTATTGAAGTTGGACATATCTTCCAGCTCGGCAAGAAGTATGCCGAAGCGCTTGATCTTAAAGTTCTAAATGAGAACGGCGAGCAAATAACCGTAACTATGGGCTCTTATGGCATTGGTGTGACCAGAGCAGTTGCAGTAATAGCTGAGCAGCATCATGATGAAAAAGGACTGCGGTGGCCCAGGGCAGTATCGCCAATCGATGTGCACTTAGTAATTGCGGGCAAAGATGAAGAACTTTTTGCTGGCGCAACTGAGTTGGCAAATAATTTGAACGCAGCTGGCTATTCGGTGCTGATAGATGACCGGGTTGGCGTCTCGGTTGGAGTGAAATTCAATGACGCTGAGTTGATTGGCATTCCAACCATTGTTGTTGTCGGAAAGAAGTTCGCCGCAGGATTAGTTGAATTACGGGACCGATTTGCTGGTGAAGCAATTGACGTTGCAACAGCTGAATTAGTGGCCGCTATCAATAACTTGACCTGAGCCAGTAGGCTTTGCCAAAACTTAACAACATAACAGAATGCGGGGCGCCAGTATGAGTGATAAAGATCTGGCTGTGGTGCAAGAAATAGTTAACCCAATTGCTGCCGCATTGCATTTAGATGTTGAAGATATTGAAATCAGAAAAACTGGGAATCGTCAATTAGTTCGGATCATTCTGGATAAATCTGGTGGCATTAACATGGATGAAGTAGCTGCTGCAACCAGAGAGATATCTGATGCGCTAGATAATGTCACGCAGCTGGCTGCACCATTTACGTTAGAAGTAACTTCACCAGGTGTGGATCGCCCGTTAACACTGCCTCGACATTGGCAACGAAATATTGGCCGACTAGTTCGAATTGAGCTGGCGAATTCAAGTCCGGTTGTGGGCAGAATCATCGCAGCAACAGATGCCGGTGTCACATTGCAAGTAAAGCAAACCCAGCGCGAATTTGCGTTGCCACAAATTACCAAAGCAATAGTTCAAGTTGAATTCAATCGGCCATCGGAGGTTGCTGATGGACATTGATTTAGAAGCACTAAAGGCAGTTGTCTATGAGAAAGAACTTTCTTGGGAGATGCTTATTGCTGCGCTAGAAGAGGCGTTGTTAATGGCATACCAAAAGAGCACTGGTCGGATGCAAAATTGTCGAGTTGAGATAGATCGAAAGTCTGGAAAAGTTACGGTATGGGTAAAAGATCGTGACGATGAAGGTAACTTCTTACCCGAGCGCGATGACACTCCAGCTGGGTTTGGTCGAATTGCAGCGGCAACAGCAAAGACTGTGTTGTTTGAGCGATTACGCGATGCTGCTGATGTGCGAACAGTAGGTGATTTTGCTGCTCGCGAAGGAGATATTGTCTCTGGTGTGATTCAGCAGGGGATGGATCCAAAATTAGTTTATGTGAATTTAGGAAGCGTCGAGGCGACAATTCCAATTCAAGAACAAGTACCAACTGAGAAGTATGTTCACGGCAATCGGATTAGAGCCTTAGTGCTTCATGCCAAGCGTGGCGCAAAAGGTCCGCAGGTGATGTTGTCGCGAACACATCCACAATTAGTAACTAAATTATTTGCTCTCGAAGTGCCTGAAGTTGCTTCCGGCTTAGTTCAGATTATGGCTGTTGCGCGAGAGCCAGGACATCGAACCAAAATTGCAGTTAGCACTTCGGATCCAGATCTAAATCCAAAAGGTGCCTGCATCGGACCGTTTGGGCAACGGGTAAGAAATGTAATGAGTGAGCTTGACGGCGAGAAAATCGACATAGTTGATTTTGATGAAGATCCAGCAAAATTCATTGCCAGCGCACTTTCGCCATCTCGGGTTACCAAAGTTCAGGTGCTGGATTTAGCTAATCGGGTAGCGCGAGTTTGGGTGCCCGATTTCCAGTTATCGCTGGCAATAGGTCGCGAAGGACAGAATGCCCGATTGGCAGCTCGCCTCACCGGTTGGCGGATAGATATTCGACCAGACACCGATCCAGAACTCAATAACCAGCCGGGAACCACGGCAGCGCCGGTTAGCGAGTAGACTTCGGATGACGAGTTCAGCGGATTCTCCAGCGAGTCCAACACGTACCTGTGTTGGTTGTCGCAGGACGGCACCGCAGAACCAGTTGCTACGAGTCGTGCTCAGTGCTGATCTTGTGGTGCCAGATGTGCAGAATCGACTACCTGGTCGGGGCGCATATCTTCATCCCAGCCCAGCTTGCATTGATCGAGCAATTCAGCGACGAAGTTTGCCTAGGGCATTACGGGCAAACCTGCCTCTGAATTACGAGCAATTACTGGCGCAGGCAAGTAGTTTTTCTAGTCCGCAGGCGTAAGCCATAACAATGGGAGAAGTGAACGGATGTTCACCAAATGAGCCGATGAGGTCTTCCAGCTAACCGCCCGTGTCTAGTGCCCGGGCCAAACGAGGAGTGCTGTGTCCAAGGTTCGGGTTTACGAGCTAGCAAAAGAGCTCGGAGTCGAAAGTAAAGTTGTGCTTGCCAAGTTACAAGAACTTGGTGAGTTTGTTCGTTCTGCTTCCTCCACAATTGAAGCACCCGTTGCGCGTCGCTTAGTTGATGCCATGGGCGGGCCAGTGGCAAAACCGCCGGCAAAGAAAAAGACCACCAAAGCAGCCAAGGCAGCAGAACCAGCGCCAATTGCCGAACCACCTGCTGCGGCAGAACCGCCAGTGGCTGCGGCGCCGACGCCACCAGCAGCAACGGCCCCCGTTGCGCCGCCGCGACCACCTGCACCGACGCCAGGCACAGCAGGTCCGATTGCGCCCAGACCACCAGCTGCTCGCGGTGGCAACAATCCATTTTCACCGTCACGACCAGCGCCGCGCGCTGGCAATAATCCATTTGGCGCACCACGATCAGCCGCACCACGACCAGGAAACAATCCTTTTGGTGGCGCAGCTCGAGACGGCGGTCGTGGGCCACGACCTGCTGGAGCTGGTGCACCACGAGATGGTGCGCGCGGCCCAAGACCAACTGGGGCACCACGAGACGGTGCGCGCGGACCAAGACCTGCCGGCGGTCCACCACGAGATGGTGCTCGCGGCCCAAGAAATTTCGGTGCACCAGCAACTGGCGCACCAGCAGCACCAGGTCGCGGCGGTAAACCCACTAGACCTGGTAGCGGTCCGCAAGGACGTGGCCAAGTTGGTGGAGCCTTTGGTAAACAAGGCGGCAAATCCAAAAAGAGTTACAAATCTAAAAAGACTCGTCGTCAAGAGTTCGACAACATGGAGGCACCAGAGTTAGGTGGCGTATCGCTGCCACGCGGCAATGGCCAAGTGGTCAAGATGCGTCGAGGGTCGTCGTTAAGTGACTTTGCCGAAAAAATTAATGCCAACCCAGCTGCGTTAGTAACAGCGTTGTTCCATCTTGGCGAAATGGTTACTGCAACTCAATCTGTTAGCGATGATTTATTGATGCTGCTTGGCTCAGAGATGAACTTTGAAGTGCAAATTGTTTCGCCAGAGGATGAAGATCGAGCATTGCTGGAGTCTTTCGATGTTGATTTAGATTTCCAAGATGAGGATGCTGATCTAGAAATCAGGCCACCAGTTGTTACTGTAATGGGTCACGTCGACCACGGTAAAACTCGACTGCTTGACGCAATTAGAAAAACTAATGTGATTTCTGGTGAAGCTGGTGGAATTACCCAGCATATTGGCGCTTATCAAGTGGTCACTGAGCACAATGACCAACCTCGAGCGATTACGTTTATTGATACACCAGGTCACGAAGCGTTCACCGCGATGCGTGCTCGTGGCGCTAAAGCTACCGATATTGCAATTTTAGTTGTTGCGGCTGATGATGGCGTTAAACCACAAACTATTGAAGCGCTTAACCATGCCCAAGCGGCAAACGTTCCAATTGTGGTTGCGGTTAACAAGATTGATAAAGAAGGCGCAGCGCCAGATAAAGTGCGCGGCCAGCTAACTGAGTATGGCTTAGTGCCAGAAGAGTATGGCGGCGACACTATGTTCGTTAATGTTTCAGCTTTAACTGGACTGAACATTAATGAATTGCTTGATGCCGTATTGCTTACTGCAGATGCTGCAATTGATCTGCGAGCAAATTCAACTGCCACCGCTAGCGGCGTTGCAGTTGAAGCTCATCTAGATCGAGGCCGCGGCCCAATTGCTACTGTGCTTGTGCAGCGCGGCACATTACATCCTGGCGATTCAATTGTGGTGGGCGAAGCACATGGTCGGGTACGTGCGATGCTGGATGAAAATGGTGAAGCAGTTGCCGCTGCTGGTCCATCTCGTGCGGTTCAGGTGTTAGGACTTTCTGCAGTTCCTGATGCTGGCGATTCATTCTTAGTTGTTGATGAAGATCGAACTGCGAGACAAATCGCGCAAACTCGAGCGGCACGGGAACGAAATGCCATGTTGGCACAGAGTCGGACTCGACGTTCGCTTGAAGACTTCATGAAGAATTTGGAGAAGGGCGGCGCCGACAGCGAGCTGCGATTGATCATTAAGGGTGACGTTTCTGGTTCAGTTGAAGCGCTCGAAGATGCGTTAATGAAGATCGATGTTGGCGAAGAGGTATCGCTGCGGGTAATTCATCGCGGTGTTGGTGCTATCACTAAGAACGATATTGATTTGGCAACTGCGTCAACTGCAGTGATCATCGGCTTTAACGTAAGACCAGAAGGTCAAGCGCGCGAGTTAGCGGATCGTGCCGGTATTGATGTTCGGTTCTACACCGTTATTTATCAGGCAATTGATGAGATTGAAGCAGCACTTAAAGGAATGCTAAAACCAATTTATGAAGAAGTTGAATTGGGCTCAGCTGAGATTAGAAATATCTTCAAGTCTAGTAAGGCTGGCACTATTGCTGGTTGCATGATTCTGTCCGGCTCAGTGAAACGAAACAGCAAAGCTCGCCTGATTCGAAATGGTGCAGTTGTTGCGGAGAATTTATCGATTGATTCATTGCGCCGCGAGAAAGATGACGTTACTGAAGTACGTGAAGGCTTTGAGTGCGGTATCTCATTTGATAACTTCAATGACTTAGCAGTGGATGACAAAATTGAAACTTATGAGTTACGAGAGAAAGCTCGTGCTTAATGGGAGAAGCCAGAGCTAGAAAAGTTGCGGATCGAATCCGAGAAATTGTGGCATCGCTGCTGGAATTTCGAGTGAAAGATCCTCGCCTTGGGTTTGTTACGGTAACTGAAGTGCGCGTAACTGGTGATTTACGCGAAGCAACTATTTTCTATACCGTACTTGGTAGTGATATTGAACGTGACGGCACTAGAGCAGCGCTGGAATCTGCTAAAGGGATGATTCGTTCTGAAGTTGGTAAGCAATTAGGGATTAAATTCACGCCAACAATCCAATTTGTGCTAGATGCGCTTCCAGAGGGAGCAGCGCGAATGGAAGAGCTGCTGCAGCAGGCTCGAGCGGCAGATGCTCAAGTGCATCAAATTGCTGAACAAGCCCATCCAGCTGGCGAGGCAGATCCTTATCGAACTACCAACCAAACAAAGTAGGGCGCAAATGGGTGCGCAAGACGGCATTTTGGTTGTAGCAAAACCTCTTGGCGTAACCTCACATGATGTAGTTGCCAGAGTGCGTAAGTTGTTGGGAATAAAAAAAGTTGGACATGCTGGCACCTTAGACCCAGAAGCAAGTGGCGTCTTAGTGCTTGGCGTAAATCGCGGTACGCGGTTGATGCAGTATTTCGTCGGCGATGACAAGCGATACAACGCAACCATACGTTTAGGCGTAGCTACTGTTTCAGATGATGCTGCTGGCGAAGTCATTGCCGTAACACCAAATCATTTAACTCCAGAAGAGATTTCTGCTGCGCTGGAAAATTTAACTGGAAATATTATGCAGCGTCCCAGCAGTGTTAGCGCGATTAAGGTTAATGGCAAACGAGCACATGATTTAGTTAGAGCGGGCGTGGAACTATTACTGCCAGAGCGGCCAGTCACAGTGCATGAAATTGAATTAGTTTCAGTAACTTCAGCAATGATTTCCGGGCAACCTATTACGGAGATTTTAGTTAAGGTGCATTGCTCAAGTGGCACCTACGTACGTGCTATTGCTAGAGATTTAGGGGCGGTACTTGGCGTAGGCGGATCAGTACTCACGTTATCGCGCACTCAAGCGGGAGTGTTCACGGAATCGGATGCTGTTGAGTTAGCTGCAGTAACAGCAGATACCAAATTATTGCCTCTTGGTGTGGTGGCGAAGCGAATAATGCCTTCGCTGCAAATAACTGCGGATCAAGTTTTGGATTTGGCGCACGGCAGAGTAATCATGTTGAATCATTCCAACACATCGCCGCTGGCAGTTTTGGATGGAGCGGAGAGATTAATTGCAGTTGGTGAACTTCAGAGTGGTGCATTCCAGCCCGCAAATGTGTTTGTTACTCCTATGGAGTTAGCAAATGTCTAAGTCGGTGATTGTGTTAGGGGTGCTGGACGGGGTGCATTTAGGCCATCAAGCGCTGCTAACTACAGCTGCTGACCTTGCTGCCGAATTAGATGCAAAAGTTGTAGTAGTGAGTTTTGATCCACATCCCAGCGTAGTGTTACAAAAAGCGGCAGTTGAGTTGATTTGTAGTGTTGCCGAACGAAAAGAGTTATTGATTCAATATGGTGCTGATCGGGTTGAAATTTTGGAATTCAATCTCAATCGGATGCATCAATCACCAACTGAGTTTATAACTGAGATATTGATTGAAAAGTGGAATGCAGCTGCAGTAGTGGTTGGCGAGGGATATCGATTTGGCTACAAAGCGCAAGGAACTCCAGCTGATATTCAGGCCGCTGGAATAAAAACTGTTGTGGTGACTCACGCTGAATTTAATGGTGGAAGAATCTCTTCAACTCGAATTAGACAAGCAATAAAAAATGGTGAAGTTGCCGATGCTGCATTGATGCTGGGTCGCCCCTTCACCTTAACTGGAAAAGTTATTACCGGCGATAAACGCGGGCGTGAGTTGGGATACCCAACGGCTAATTTAGATATTCCGGCAACTCAACTGAAGCCCAAACCTGGCGTTTACGCTGCTTTCGCCCACATATCTGATCGGATTTATCCAGCCGCAGTAAGTGTTGGGGCGAACTTGACCTTTGGTGGGATTGAGCCTCGGGTGGAGGCTTACCTGTTAGATGCAGAGCTTGACCTATATGACAGTGAACTAATGCTGTCCTTTGTTGAGTATCTGCGGCCAATGCAGGCTTTTGCTGGTGCAGCTGAACTGATTGCCCAGATGGATCAGGACGTAGTAAGGGTCCGGGAATTGCTAACTGGTAGCCTTTGACTCGATTCCAACCGGAATTGCCGACATCTGAGCGGGCGCTCGGATCTCGACCATTAAGGGCCTCGGCCCCGCGCCCGAAAGGTAATAGCAATGTCTGAAACTAAGACCAAGCAAGCTGTAATCAAGGAATTCGCAAAGTCAGCAAATGACACTGGCTCAGCTGAGGTACAAATTGCCTTGCTAACAGATCGAATCAATCATCTGACTGAGCACCTAAAGGATCACCCACAAGATCATCACGGTCGTCGTGGCTTGTTGCTTTTGGTTGGACGTCGTCGTCGCTTGCTTGATTACTTAGCAAACAAGGACATTGAGGGTTCC
>CAYXYW010000015.1:0-19068 GCA_964469855.1 uncultured Bifidobacterium sp. | reverse complement strand
AGCTCGGCATACCAACGGTTATATGACTTAGATGCAAAATGATGTGGTGACCGCTCCCGCGCGGTTTGCCGAACCCGTGGCTCTACCACTGGTTCCGTAACTGTGGCTGCCGAACCAGTGCTCGAAAGATCACCAGTGCTGGTAACTGGGCAGTTTGGCTCGCCCAATACACAGGTTGGCTCAGCAGCCGAGGCTGCTGGCAGCACGGCAAATACGAAGGCCAAGGCAGTTAGGGGAAGCGCCCAAGGCTTAATGGCGCGAGTCATGAGAACAGGGTGCCCTAAAACCCGGGGTTAGGTGGGGGATGTTCACTCACGCGAGTTGGAAAATTTGTGCTTCTTTATGACCCAAATCGGACATTAACGACAGAACGCTGTGATCCAGGTCACAGTCCAGGAATCTCTTCCAGCAACTCGGTGACCATGGCAGCAATCGGCGAGCGCTCTGATCTGGTCAGCGTGACATGGGCAAAAAGCGGATGACCTTTGAGTTTTTCAATCACTGCTGCGATGCCGTCATACCTACCAACGCGCAAGTTATCTCGCTGCGCCACATCGTGAGTCAGCACGACTTTGGAGCCCCGGCCAATTCGGGACAGCACAGTTAGCAGCACATTGCGCTCTAGCGATTGCGCCTCATCCACGATGACAAATGCATCATGCAGCGATCGGCCACGGATATGAGTTAGCGGCAGCACTTCCAACATGCCTCGCGCCATCACTTCATCAATTACTTCTCGGGAGGCAACTGCGCCCAAAGTGTCAAAGACTGCTTGTGCCCAAGGTGACATCTTTTCGCCTTCAGTGCCAGGCAGATAACCCAACTCCTGCCCACCTACGGCGTACAGCGGACGAAACACCATGATCGATCGGTGTTTACCGCGTTCAAGAGTTTGTTCTAAACCAGCGCAGAGCGCAAGCGCACTTTTACCAGTTCCAGCTCTGCCGCCTAGTGAAACTATGCCGACCTCATCATCTAACAACAAATCAAGCGCGATGCGCTGTTCGGCACTTCGACCTCTGATGCCAAACGCTTCGATATCGCCGCGAATTAATTGCACTGATCCAGTTGGCAGCACTCGACCCAGCGCAGAATTTTTCTCGCTATGCAGCACTAAGCCGGTGTGGGTAGGCAACTCTGCCGCATCGGGAATTTTGCTACTGCCAGATTTATATAACTCATCTAAAACTTTTGAACCAACGTTAAGTTCAACTACGCCATTCCAGCCCGTAGTGACGACAAACTCTGCTTTATATTCTTCGGCAGTTAATCCCACCGATGATGCTTTTACGCGCATCGGCAAATCTTTGGAGACAATAACAACATCGCTTCCCTCACTTGAAAGCGATGCCGCAACAGAGAGAATTCGAGTGTCGTTATCGCCTAGCCGCAAGCCAGCTGGCAGTGAATCTCCGCTGGCATGATTTAGCTCAACGCGCAACGTGCCACCAGCAGTGCCAATTGGAATTGCTTGATCAAGTCGACCATGCTCGATTCGCAGATCATCTAATAGCCGAAGTGCTTGTCGGGCAAAGTAACCTAATTCAGGATGTGATCGTTTTGCCTCTAATTCAGTAATAACAACAACTGGAAGCACTACATCATGTTCATCAAACCGAAGCAGTGCACGAGGATCTGATAGCAACACACTGGTATCTAAAATGTAAGTTCGTTTCGGGTCGGTTACCTTGCCTGGTTTTTGATCGGCTACTTTTAATTTGGTCGCAGTTGATTTAGTGGCACGAGCAACTCGTGCGGTTGATGCCTTGCGGGCAGCTGGCACCCTGCCTCCCGGGTTAGTTATTACGCGGAGATTTCCACACAAACCTCAACCACTGGTTGAGACACGCCCAATTGATTTCAACTGTTCATAAACCAAACCGGCGCTGTCGCTGCGTAAATGCGCGCAGCGCACGTAGAAAATCAATCCGGCGAAATGCTGGCCAATAAGCCTCGCAGAAATAGAACTCACTATGAGCTGACTGCCAGAGCAGAAAGCCGGACAGCCGCTGTTCGCCAGAAGTGCGAATCACTAAATCTGGATCGGGCTGACCCTTGGTGTAAAGGTGGGCTGAGATCTCATCATCATTTAGCGATTCAATCAGCTCCGCTACGGAATGCCCCTTGGCGGATGCTGCTTCAATCCACGACTTAACTGCATCTACCACTTCCCGCCGACCACCGTAAGCAATTGCTACGTTAACAATGGGCTTATCAGTCAAACCTGCAGTTTGATTAACTGCGCTTTCAATTGAAGTAAGCAGCTTCGCTGGAATGGCAGTTTTTGCACCAACTAAGTTAATCCGCCAGCGCTGTGCTTGGGCTAATTGAGTTACTGACGCATCAATTACTTCCAATAAATTGTTTAATTCAACTTCATCACGCTGTAAGTTTTCGGTAGATAACAGCCACAACGTTCGAACTGGAATATTTAAATCATCACACCAGTGCAGAAACTCAAGAATTTTCTTAGCGCCTGCAGCATGGCCAGACTTTGAGTTCGTTCCTTTTCCACTCGCCCACCTGCGGTTGCCATCTAAAATGACACCAACATGTTGCGGTAATTGTTTTCCTTTTAATTCAGAGACGAGTTGTGCTTCGTAAAGTTTATAAAGTAAGTTCTTAACTAACATTTACTCGTTGCTTTGATTGCCGTTATTTAGATTTCTAAGTCGCTTATTTAATGAGCGACCAAGTACATAAGTTCCAATCGCCAACGAAATCACAATAATGCCCCAATAAACACCTGGGGTTGCGGCTTTATCTGCTTCGGTTAGCACATCCATGATTAGCCTCGCAATCCATTAAATAAATCATCTTCGGGTAACGCTACTCCAACATTATTGATTGCTAACTCATAATCTTCAGTGGGCCAGATTTGCCGTTCAACATCCCTAGGAAAAGCGAACCAAAGCCCATCTGGATCAATCTGAGTGGCATGAGCCTTAAGAGCTAAATCTCGACGATCAAAATAATCGGCGCAGTTCACTTTAGTGGTGATTCGACTTGGCCCGCGTTCCCAATCTTTCAACCAATCGGCAAATGGGCTTTCCATGTTTGCCGCCAAAATTGCTTCATGCATAGTTAGCACTCGGTCATAACTAAAGTTTTGATGATAATAAATTTTTGGCACCTGCCAGGTTGGCAACTTGCTGGGATAGCTTGGATCAGCGGCTTTTTCATAGGCAAACATGGTTATCTCATGCGTTCGAATGTGATCTGGATGCGGATAGCCACCATTTTCATCATAAGTTAGAACTACATGGGGTCGAAACTCTCGAAATATCTCAATCAACTTTTCACTAGCTACCGCTAAATCCTGCGCCGCAAAGCTATCTGCTGGCACTGGTGGTTTTGGCTCACCTTCTGGGTATCCGCTATCAATAAAACCAAGCCAGCGATGGTCACAACCTAAAACTTGTTGTGCAGCTGCCATCTCTGCTTTACGAATTTCAGCCAGATCTGCGCCTTCTGGCAGCACAAATTTTTCATTCAAAATGTCTCCACGCTCACCACCGGTCGCGGTCACAATTAATACCGATACTCCCTCGGCAACATATTTAGCAACAGTGGCAGCGCCTTTGCTGGATTCATCATCAGGATGGGCATGGACAGCTAGAAGTCGTAATTGCTCAGTCACAGCGCGTAGTTTGGCAGTAACCTTGGCTCAACTTCAAAAGGACACCAATGCCATTAACCAGAGCCCAATGGGAGCAACTCCCCGCTGCGGTCAAAGCGCGATATCCAAAGCCAGGTTCAAATCTTGGTCTTTGGCTAATTGGCGCTGCGGCTATTGCGGTGGTGGCCGCATTTGTTGGCTTGGGTTTTACCAAATACGTAGATCTGCCGGCGGCTGGAAAATTAACTGGTTTTGAAATTCCATCAGAAACAGTAGTAATTACTAATTTTGAAGTGAATCGCGATCCAGGCACTGTAATTACCTGCGCACTTCGGGCGCAAGATGACAGGCGAATTGATGTTGGTTATGCCTGGGTGGAGATTGCGCCAAGTGAGCAGCGTGTTACTGCAGTGAGTTATCCCCTTGCTACCAGGTCGCTTGCGGTTTTAGTTGAAGTTTTAGGTTGCAGCGCTGGCACTGAAGTAACTGGGGTGCCACTACCGCAGATTGAGCCGGGTACTGAGCTGCCAGAGCAACCTGCGCCTGGCAGAAAACCGGCAAACTTGTAACCTTGCGCGCATGAACGAGATTCACTGGCTGACCCAAGAAGCTTATGACCGGCTGCAAGCAGAGTTGGTCGAACGTGAAACTGAAGGTCGTGCTGAACTAACTAAACGAATTGAGTTAGCCCGCGAAGAAGGTGACCTGAAAGAAAATGCTGGTTACCACGCGGCAAAAGACGAGCAAGGGAAAAATGAAGCTCGGATTCGGCAGATTCGGCATTTATTGGATCACGCACAAATTGGCACACCCGATGTTGGTGAAGGTGTCGCGCATATCGGCCAGGTAATTACCGTGGAATTTAGTGATGGGGACACCGAAACTTTTCTATTGGGGTCACGCGAAGAAGCAGCACATGCCACTATTGATGTGCTCTCACCAACGTCACCACTAGGTGCTGCAGTACTAAATCATGAAGTTGGCAGCAAAGTTAATTATCAACTACCAAATGGCAAAGACATCACCGTAACTATTACCGATGTCAGGCCATACGCCTAACTGGAAGAGTAGGATTGCGGCTTCAACTAGAAAGCCGTAATTGTCCAGTAACGTAAAAGCATCAGGTAGCCTGAAAGATCTACCACCAGCGATTTGGGTACTAGCCTCAATCGCATTCTCCGTTGCACTTGGTTTTGGCATCGTAGCGCCAGCAATACCGTTATTTGCTCGCTCTTTTGGTGTTACCGCGTTTGCTGCGAGCACCGTAGTTTCAGTGTTTGCGCTAACCAGATTAATTTCATCGCCAATTAGTGGTTTCTTAATCGAAAAAGTTGGCGAGCGCGTGGTGCTAGCTTCTGGTTTGATCATCGTGGCAGTAACAACTGGTTTCGCTGGCGCAGCAAATGACTTTTTCCATTTATTACTGCTTCGTGGCCTAAGCGGTTTTGGTTCTGCCATGTTTACTGTTTCGGCAATGTCATTAGTGGTGCGACTTGCGCCACGAGATCTACGCGCCAGAGCTACCAGCGTTTATCAAGGTGGATTCTTGGCTGGCACGTTGTTTGGTCCAGCACTTGGTGCCGCAGTGTTGGGAATTTCTATTCGAGCACCATTTTTTCTTTACTCAATCACCGTTGCAATTGCCGCATTAATTGCCTCAGTGTTTTTATCTGGTGCGCGCACTGCACAACCAGCAGAAACTGAACTGCAACAGAGTTCTTCTTCACATTTACGACTGATTGATGGTTTTCGTCATGCTGGTTATCGCGCGGCCTTTACCGTGTCATTCACAATTGGTTTCACTATTTTTGGCCTGCGCGCTGCTGCCGTTCCACTTTATGTCACCGAAGAGTTAATGGCAGCGGCAAGTTTGGTTGCTTACGGCTTTTTTGTTGGTTCAGTAACGCAGATCGCAATTTTGTTGCCGGCTGGAAAATATGCTGATACTCGAGGCAGACGCGAAGCCATGGTGATTGGCTCAGTATTTGCAGTCGTCTCAGCAATTTTGTTGATGGGTTGGCAGTCTCCCCTTGGCTATTTAGTCAGCATGGGTGTTGGTGGCCTCGCTGGTGCGTTCTTAAGTTCAACACCTGCTGCGATCGTGGGAGATGTTGTGGAGGGTCGGCGACGCGGACCACTGCTTGCGGCATTTCAAATGGCTGCTGATGTCGGTGGCATTACCGGACCTCTTGTTGCTGGGTTAGTAGTTGACGGCTACGGTTTCACTGCAACTTTCGCCATTGGCGTGTTCGCAACGGTTATCTCGCTGATTGTCTCGCTGTTGATGCCAAAGAAATATAAGCCAACCGCGGTTGCGTAAACAGCTTTTTCATAGCAAAGTTCGCAAATGAGTATTTTCAGTCGGCCAGTAGTTATGCCATCCGCCGCAACCGCGCTACCTGGCCGCACAAATTATGGCTATCCGATTCCAACCACTCACCGAGTGTTAGGCACTGCGCTGCAAGGGCCTTATCCAGCAGGTTATGAGATTGCTTATTTTGGAATGGGTTGCTTCTGGGGCGTTGAGCGATTGTTCTGGCAGCTGCCAGGCGTTCACACTACTGCCGCTGGCTATCAAGGCGGATATACGCCGTATCCAAATTATGAAGAAGTTTGCACCGGAATGACTGGTCATGCTGAAACGGTTTTAGTAGTTTTTGATCCAGCGAAAATTAGTTATCAAGAGTTGCTTGTCAAGTTCTGGGAAGAGCATGACCCAACTAGCGGGATGCGACAAGGGAATGATGTTGGTACCCAATATCGATCCACTATTTACACCACAACTCCCGCGCAGCTTGAGTTAGCGCTAGCAGCAAAAATAAATTATCAAAACTCACTTGCTAACTCCGGACTTGGCGAGATAACTACGGAAATTATTGCTGCGCCAGAGTTTTATTTTGCGGAGGAATATCACCAGCAATATCTAGATCGAGTGCCAAATGGCTACTGCGGTCTTAAGGGAACTGGCGTTCGCTGTATCTAGTGGTGCCCTCGATGGGACTCGAACCCATACTGGAGCGGGTTTAAGCCGCTTGCCTCTGCCATTGGGCTACGAGGGCAATTCCAAGGGCATACTCTAGATAGTCGCTGTTGCTGGTTCGCTCAAGGTGGGATGAAACCCGCAAAATCAACGGCTATTTATACGCTGATTGGCCCGATTGAAGATTTCGTCAAGCATCGCTTCAGTTAATCGACCAGTGAATGTATTTTGCTGACTTACGTGATAACTGCCAAGCAATAAAACTGATCTAGCTTGATTTGAAAACTCAATTGACGCACCATGGCCAAATTTTTGTTTCTCGCCAACGAAACTTAACTGAGTTAACATCGAAATAGTTTGATCCCAGGCGAACCCGCCAAGCGCAATTATTACTTTTACTTCAGGTAATAACTTTAACTCAGCAGCAAACCAATTCGAACAGCAATCTCGCTCATCTGGCGTTGGCTTATTACCTGGTGGCGCACACCTCACCGCTGCAATAACTCGAGCATTTTTTAATGTTAAGCCATCGCCAGCATGCTCACTTGTTGGTTGATTAGCAAAACCAGCTTTATGCATTGCTCGATATAACCAATCACCACTTCGATCGCCGGTGAAGATTCGACCAGTTCGATTGGCACCATTTGCTGCTGGCGCTAAGCCAACAACTAACAACTGCGGGTTTAAATCACCAAAACCGGCAGCAGGTCTTCCCCAATATGGTTGATCTTCAAATGATTTGCGTTTAGTTATTGCAACATCAGTTCGCCACGAAACTAATCGGGGGCAAGCTTGGCACACTGAGATAGCAGCCGTTAGATCTGTAAATGATTTTGCTGCGGTCGCAATTTTCTTTGCTTGGGCTGCGGATTTGGCAACTGGGGTGTTGCTGGTGGCTAAATCATCTGGCCAAGAACTGCCCGGCTTAACTGGTGAAGTGAAACTGCCGCCAACGATTGGGTGAGCAAACTTGGTCATTTAATTGACCAAACTAAGCGCTAATCCATCCAAGATGTCATGTTCGCTTACCACTAATTCAGCCAATCCAACTTCAGCCATAATTAAATCCAGCACTAATGCGCCCGCAGCAATCACATCAACTCGGCCTGGATGCATCACTGGTAATGCTGCTTTTTCAGCGCGTGACATCTGCATCAGTTGATTTGCCACTTGATGAATCTGAGCTGCCGAGATGACCGCACCATGCAGTAATTCACTGTTGTATTCAGTATGTTTAAGTGCGATTGCGGCAACGGTAGTAACTGTGCCAGCAACGCCAATAATCGATTTTGCCTGCTTGAAATCCACCGCAGCGGCAGCTTTCGCAATAGCAGCCTTGATATCAGCGGTTGCCGCTTCAAGTTGCAATTGACTCACTGACTCTTGCAAGGCGTGACGCTCAGCCATGCGGACACAACCAATATCAACAGAAATAGATTGCATTGGTGCAGTTTCACCAAGCACAAATTCTGTTGAGCCACCACCAATATCTATTACAAGATATGGTGGCTGCGTTAGTAAATTGCGTTGAATTAATGATTTGGTTGCGCCAACAAAAGATAAGGCCGCTTCTTCGTTGCCAGAAATCACTTCTGGGGTGATGCCAAACATCTCTTCAATTGGAATTATGAATAGGTGTCGATTTTTTGCATCCCTGGTTGCGCTGGTTGCGCCAAAACTAACTTTAGTTGCGCCAAATTTACCTAATATGTCTGAATACTTTGCTGCCACTCGCACGGTGCGCTCAATAGCATCAATGGAAAACTCGCCAGTTTTATCAACGCCTTCGCCAAGGCGCACAATCTCAATTTGTCGATGTAATTCAGTTAATGAACCATCCGGTGCTACTTCGGCAACCAATAATCGAATTGAATTCGTGCCACAATCAATTGCGCCAACAACCTCATTGCTCATCAACACACGCTCCTGATTGCCACCACTGTGACAATTTAGCTAACGCTAACTCACCAATTGGATTAATGCCATCGCCGGCTGCCAAGGTGTGAGCAATAACGGCATGTAAACATTTAACTCGATCTGGCATTCCACCAGCAGAAAACTCCAGTTTTTCCGGAAGCACTTCGATTGCATTACGTCTTGCTAAGTAATCTTGATGAGCGAGCTGATAGCGAGCTGCTAACTCTGGATCTGAACTTAACTTTGCTTCAAGCTCTTTCATCTCACCACTGCCCTCTAAGGTGCCAATGGCAGCATTTAGTTTTGGACAGGTGGCATAAAACAAAGTTGGGAATGGTTCGCCATCTGGCAGTCGCGGATCGTTTTCAATCACAGCCGGCTTGCCGCACGGACATCGAAACGCAACAGATCTAACGCCACGTGGTGTGCGACCTAGCTGTGCGGCGATTGCAGCTAAATCTGAATCAGATACCGGCACTATTAGTTGGTGCTTTCAGTAGGCATTGTGGTTGGTAATTTCTCACCAGCTGGCGCATCGCCTAGTCCAGCAATTACAGCTGATTGCCATAAGTTGGCATACCAAGGATTAGTCGTGATTGCTTCAGCTGCAACAAATTTAGCGCGCACCGCATTTTCGCCTGCTTCAGTTGGATCGAGCACCACATAAGCAATCTCGCCTGGCATTACTAAATGCAATCGCTCTCGTGCCTGAGCGATTACATATGCCTGATCAGACCAGCGAACAACTTGCTCCCGTAGTGATTCCACCTCAGCCAACATCTGCGCGTTTTCTCGCTCTAGTTGAGCAATCTCAAGCCGTTGTTGCAGCAAGGTTCGGGCCGGAACTGCCATGCTGGAAATAACTACCAGCAGCGTAATTCCTAAAATCACGCCACGACCAGTTGGTAGCTGCGCCAATTGGTGGATGCTGGGCTTTGGTTGGTTTGACACGTTAGTTAAATCGTGGGAATGCTGACTTGCCGGCGTACTTCGCGGTTGCACCAAGCTCTGCTTCAATGCGTAGCAACTGGTTGTACTTTGCTACCCGTTCACTGCGCGCTGGCGCACCAGTTTTGATCTGACCAGATGATGTTGCCACCGCTAAATCAGCAATAGTCACATCTTCAGTTTCGCCAGAGCGATGACTCATCATGCAGGTGTAACCAGCGTTATGCGCCATTTCAACAGCAGCTAATGTCTCAGTTAAAGAGCCAATCTGATTAACTTTAACTAATAGTGCATTTGCAACGCCATCTGCAATTCCTTTTGCTAATCGCTCTGGGTTAGTTACAAATAGATCATCACCAACTAATTGCACTTTTTGGCCAAGTCGCTGGGTGATTTCTGACCAGCCAGCCCAATCATCTTCACTCATTGGATCTTCAATGCTGACCATTGGATATGAATCAACCAGCGATGCGTAGTAATCAACCATCTCAGATGCCGATAACTGCTTACCTTCAAATTTATATTTTCCAGCTTCAAAAAATTCCGTTGCAGCAACGTCTAGCGCTAAAGCAACATCTTTACCTAGTTGATAGCCAGCTTTCTCCACTGCTGTCGCAATTAAATCCAGCGCAGAGCGATTATCTGGTAGATCTGGTGCGAAGCCGCCTTCATCGCCCAATCCGGTGGCATAGCCTTTTGACTTCAGCACTGATTTCAAGCTGTGGTAAACCTCAACACCACAACGCAGCGCCTCACTAAATGATGGGGCAGCAATTGGCGCAACCATAAATTCTTGAATATCAACACCAGTATCGGCATGTGCGCCACCATTGAGGATGTTCATCATCGGAACCGGTAACAAATTTGCTTGCGCACCGCCTAGATACGAATAAAGTGGTTGCTGCGCTGAAGCAGCAGCGGCTTTTGCCGCAGCAAGTGAGACTCCTAAAATTGCATTTGCACCTAATTTAGATTTAGTGCTGGTGCCATCCAGTGAAATCATGGCATTATCAATGCCAGCTTGATCAGTAATCTCATAGTTGCCAATCAGCGCTGGCGCAATTTGCTGCTGCACTGCAGCAACAGCTTGTTGTACACCTTTGCCTAGATAGCGAGCACCACCATCGCGAAGTTCATGTGCTTCAAATGCGCCAGTAGAAGCACCGGACGGAACTGCGGCACGAGCTGAGATCTGATTATCAAGTTCGATATCAACTTCTACAGTTGGGTTTCCGCGGGAATCCAGTATTTCGCGGGCGCTGATCTTCGCTATTTTTGGCACTGCTGCTCCTTTGACGTTATCGCGGCTAAGGGTACTGGCTGCCTGTTAAATCATGGCTAAAGATGCGCAGGTGCCAAATTGATGGAACCCTGTGCTGGTGAGCAGCCAAACTTCCCCCATTAAATATTCATTTGTGTATGGGGAACCAGACCAAACAACGGCAGATCCAGGACTGTTTGGACCGTCAAGTATTTCTTGGCAGTTGCATGCGGATGCGGCAACTGGGATTGGCGGGGTAAGAGCATTGTTAATGCAAGCACTTCATCCAGAAGCAATGGCTGGTGTCGCTAAACACTCAACTTATAAATCTGATCCATGGGGCCGATTAACTCGAACTGCTGAATACATCTCAGTTATTACATTTGGCACTACCGCTGAAGCTGAAGCAGCAGCTGCTCGGGTGCGCATGGTGCATCAAAAGTTGGGGGTAGATCGACCGGATCTATTGCTCTGGGTGCATTTGGGCTTTGTCGACTCGTTACTTCGCGCCGCACAGCGATCTGGTTTAGCAAATTCGATTGAAGATGCTGATCGCTATGTTAAAGAACAAGTTATCGCTGCAGAATTGCTGGGTGCGCCAGATGCGCCAACTACGGAAGCTGAATTAGTAGCTGCGATTAATGAATTCATGCCAGTGCTCGAGGCATCACAAGAAGCAAAAGATGCTGCCAGGTTGATTGCATTTCCACCAATGCCGCTAATGACTAGATTCTTAACACCTGCCGCACCTGCCTGGGCTTCAGTTGCCGCTACTGCATTTGCGCTGTTACCGGCTTGGGGAAGGCAGATGTATGGCGGCGGAATCTTTGGTCCAGTGTTGGCATTGCCAGTGCTAGATGATCAAGGAACTTTTGCCATTAGGGCTTGGCGAAATGCCATTTCATTCCTACCGCCACAATTATTAGCTAGCCCCCATGTTGCTGCTGCTAAAACTAGGTTAGGTCTTTAGCCTCTTCGGCAATAACACGCTTTTCATATTCTCGAATTGCTTCGCGTAGTGCAGCTTCCGGATCAACTTTATTAACTCGAGCAATTCGCACAACTTCAAATAACAGATCACCGATTTGATCACTGGTTTGCAATGAATTGATCAGCCCAGTAGGCAGCACTGCTGGACTGGAAATTTCTAGTTGCTTGGTTCGCTTCAGCATTTTTGTTGCCAGCATTAATGCCGGAAGTGATCTTGGAATCCCATCTAACAGCGATGATCTACCTTTTTCAATCTTCTTTTTTTCATGCCAGATAGCTTCGACATCTTGGGCCGTTGCTGCAGTTTCATCGCCAAAGACATGTGGGTGGCGGGACATTAATTTGGCAGCGGTCAACTCTGCAATTTCATCTAAATCAAATGGATCCGATGGGTGTTCTTGCGCAATTCGAGCATGAAACACAACCTGCAACAAAACATCGCCCAGTTCTTCCCGGATTTCATCACGGTCGCCTTGTTCTATTGCTTCAACTAACTCATGGGACTCTTCGATTAAATATTCCAGTAATGATTGATGGGTTTGCTCAGCATCCCATGGGCACCCACCTGGGGAGCGCAATAAATTCATCACCGCAACTAACTTGGCAACTCCAGTTAAGCCAGTTAGTTCATCGGACATTACCCGTTACTCGCCTTGATTAGAAACTAATGGATTGGAGGGCGGAGTGATCGCAGCTTGCGTTTTATCCCAGTTGCCATAGCGAGGTGCAACTTTGATATCAGCAGTGTCAACATAGGCAAATAAGAAAGATTCAAATGCGCTGGTGCGATCAGCATCAGTTCCGTTTGGTTCTAACTTTGCCCCAATCTTTGAAACATAAAGTGAAATTTCAAATACCGTATCAATAAGTGATGGGGCAATTGCTTGTTGCAATCCAGCCTCAATCAAATCTGCCTCTGAGCCAAAATCATTTTTGACTCGAGAGCGCTCAGCAGCAATTTCTGTTTCGGTTACAGTTACATCAGCCTGTTCGCCCAACTTACGCACTAATTCAGTAATCACCAACCGATTTAGCACTTGTGCGGTGAGCTCAGCATCTGAAATCCCCAACTCAGATGCGGTTACTTGATTAGACAGATCCTGCACCGCATCAGCGAGCGCGGTCTCTGATATTGAAGTTCCAGCAACGTTCGCTGCACTTCCAGCATCTGTTGCACCGCAGCCAGTTAGCAAAACTGCAATCAAACTGACAGCGAGGAAATTACGAAACTTCATTTGCGCTCCTTGTAGTGACCGGTGATTCGATCGCAGATTCAATCAATTGCCGCACCCAGACCAATAAATCGGTTTGCCCTACTGGCAATGGCACCAAAATACTTCGGCTGGTAGGTTTGATAATTGAACCTGGGTAAAGTCTAGTTAATCTAACTCGCATTGAATCGGCCAAGGTAACTGGTGCAAACCGAATGTTCTTTCCTTGCAACACAATCTCGGTTAATCCAACCGATCTGGCATAAAGCCGAAGCTCAGCCACAGCAAACAGTGCTGCCACCGGCTCTGGCAACTGGCCATACCGATCAACTAATTCAGCATGAACATCAGCCAATTGCTCAGCATCAGCGGCTTGGCTAATCCGACGATATGCCTCAAGCCGTAATCGCTCTTCGCTGATCCAGTCATGTGGAATATGAGCGTTAATTGGAATTTCTAACCGCATCTCCGCCGTAGCGTCAGTTGCGATTCCTCGATAATCGTTGAGCGCTTCGCCAACCATTCGAACATAAAGATCAAAACCAACTTCAGCAATATGACCGCTCTGCTCGCCACCAAGTAAATTACCGGCACCACGAATCTCTAAATCCTTTAATGCAACTGCCATGCCAGCGCCTAGTGAATTTTGCTGCGCGATGGTCACCAACCGCTCATGCGCAACATCTGAAAGTGCTCGATCAGCACTATGGAAGAAATATGCGTAGCCACGTTCTCGACTTCGACCCACTCGACCACGAAGCTGATGTAGTTGAGATAACCCCAACATCTCGGCACGATCAACTATTAGGGTATTTGCATTTGGAATATCTAAGCCGGATTCCACAATTGTGGTGCAGACTAAAACATCAATCTCTTGCTGCCAGAATTGAATTACAGTTTGCTCTAGCGCAGCTTCGCTCATCTGGCCATGCGCAACAGCAACTCTTGCTTGCGGCACCAACTCTTGGATTTGCTCTGCTACCCGATCAATGCTTTCTACCCGATTGTGAACATAAAACACTTGCCCATCTCTTATCAATTCTCGCTTGATTGCAGCTGCAATTTGGCCAGCGTCATATGCGCCAACAAAAGTGAGTACCGGCAATCGCTCTTCTGGTGGAGTTTGCATAACCGACATATCTCGAATACCAGTAATTGACATCTCTAAGGTTCGTGGAATTGGTGTTGCTGACATAGCGAGCACATCAACATGTGCTCGTAATGCTTTCAAATGCTCTTTATGTTCAACACCAAATCGCTGTTCCTCATCAATTACTACTAAGCCTAAATCTTTAAACACAACTTCAGCACCCAGCAATCTATGTGTGCCAATCACCACATCAATTTTTCCGCTGGCAATTCCAGCAATTACCTCTTTTGCTTCTTTATCACTTTGAAAGCGGGAAAGCGCTGCTACTTTGATTGGAAAAGGCGAAAATCGCTGAGTAAATGTCTGCAGATGTTGCTGCACTAACAGTGTGGTTGGAGCCAGCACGGCAACTTGCTTGCCGTCTTGTGTTGCTTTGAATGCGGCGCGAAGTGCAATTTCAGTTTTACCAAAACCAACATCGCCACAAACCACTCGGTCCATTGGAACCGCACGCTCCATGTCCGCTTTTACTTCCTCAATGGTGGCAAGCTGATCAGGTGTTTCTTGATAAGGAAAAGCATCTTCTAGTTCTCGCTGCCATTGCGTATCAGGGGAAAACTGAAACCCGGGTGCTGCTTGCCTTGCGGCATAAAGCCGGATTAATTCACCAGCAATCTCTTTAACCGCTTTTCGAGCTCTGCTTTTTGCCTTGCTCCAATCAGCACCGCCCATTTTGCTCAGCGCTGGCGTCTCGCCACCCACATATTTACTAACTTGATCTAATTGATCAGTTGGCACAAACAGCCGATCACCCGGATGGCCTCGTTTGCTGGCGGCATATTCCACAACCAAATATTCTCGAGTTGCTCCAGCGACACTTCGCTCAATCAATTCGACAAACTGACCAATTCCATGTTGTTCATGCACAATAAAATCACCTGGAACTAACGAAAGCGGATCTATTTGTCGCTTCCGCTTAGTTGGCAATTTAACTTGATCGCGAGTGGCAAATTGCTGACCAGTTACTTCAGATTCTGTGATAACTACTAATTGCGAGGTAATAAATCCAGCAGTAAACGAACCAGAGAGCACGCTGGTTTTGCCACTACTAATTGTGTTTGAGACAGTTAAGTTCTGTTCGGCTAGCGCTTCGCTGTAACGTTGAGCTGAACCAGCGCCAGCTGCAACCACCACAGTTGCAGCACCGCTTTGATTTAATTCAGTTAACTCAAGCACTAACTTTTTCAGATCAGATTTATAACCAGAAACAAATTGCGCTGGAATTTCCAACACTCTTGATTCAGTCAATTCAGCATCGACCGTTAAGGCTGAAACCGAAGACCAACTAATTCCATGTTGTTGTGCGGCAGCATGGATTTCGCCTAATGAGCGAAATGATGACGCATCCAAATTAAGTGGCGCGTCACCACCTGTTGCAGCAACTGACCACGCTGCTTTTAAGAACTCAGTTGAGGTCTCAATTAAATCTTCCGCTCTTGAACGAATCCGCTCTGGTTCCAACAACAAAATTCCAGAGTGCATTGGAAGCAACTCAACTAACGTAATTAGCTCACCAACTAGCAGTGGAGCTAGTGATTCGACACCATCAATTAACTGTCCAGCGGCAACTGCAGCCAGTGTCTCTTGAAACAACGGATTTGTCTGCGCAATTTCAGCAGCTTTATCTCTGACTTCTTGGGTCAGCAAAATTTCTCGACAAGCTGGCGCAGTCAGCTGCGCTACTGGAAGATCAATGCTGCGCTGATCAGCGACATTGAATTTTCGCATCTGTTCGATTGATTCATCCCAGAACTCAAGTCGGATGGGGTGATCATCAAGTGGTGAAAATACGTCAACAATGCCACCACGTACTGCTAGCTGCCCGCGCCGTTCAACTAAATCAACTCGTTCATAGCCAAGCTGAATTAACTGCTTAGCTAAGTCATTGATAGCAATTTCATCACCAACTGTTAATTCCAGCGGCGGGAAGTTCCCAAGGTTTGCCGCAAATGGCTGTAGTAATGATCTAAGAGGTGCGCAAATAACATTAATGGGATCACCTGATTTGATCTGATGAATAAGCGCTAACCGTTTTCCTACTACTTCCCGGCTAGGGCTTAACTTTTCATGTGGCAATGTCTCCCAGGCTGGAAATACTCGAGTCACCAGTCCCGCATCTAACGAATTGATTGCTGCTGCTAAATCTTCACTTTCTCGGCTGGTTGCAGTGACTGCCACAATTGTTTTCGTTTTATTAGCCGCAGTTGCTGCGATAAAAGGGTGCAGTGACTTGATTGCAGTAATTATTTGATTATCAACTAAACCAGTTGATTTCAATTCTGCTAACCCAGGTAACTTCTGACTTAACTCAAGCAACCCCGTCAATGACACAATGCCTCACAACTCAATTTGCTCAAAAATCTCAGCCATCTTGGCAGTTGCTAAATAAATTGCAGCAAGTTTCACATTGGGTTGGTTATATCGCAATGGTTGACCATCAAAATGCTTAACCACAATTCCAGCAGCTTTAGCAATTGCAAATGGTGCTGCCGCATCCCATTCATTTAGTCCGCCATCGTGAACATAGAGATGCGCAGCTCCAGTTAATAATGCTGCAGTTTTTGCACCTGCGGAGCCAACTTCTAGTAACTCAAGTGACTCGGCTAAGCCTTGCTGTTTCAATAACTGCGTAACAGCAGTTTGGATTTGGGCTAACTGCTTAGGTGGCCTGGTTCGGCTAACCACAATCTTTGGTGCCGAGGTTGGCCAAGCTGGAACAATTGGAGGTTGATCAGTAGTGAATAGTTGATTTGTCGCAGGTAAGAAAATAGCGGCATCGGTAATGTCATCGGCTTCTCGCTGCCACAGCGCGATATGCACTGCCCAATCCCAACGACCCTCACCGTACTCCCAAGTGCCATCAAGTGGATCCACAATCCAAACCCGATCTGCGGTTAACCGCTTCGGGTCATCAACTGCTTCTTCGCTAAGAATTAAATCACCCGGCCGGTGCTCGGCAAGTAGTTGAGCAATTAGCGCCTGTGCTTGAGCGTCACCAGCATCTCGCAATTCATCAAGATCACCGTTGTAGTTTTCCCGCAACTTCAGTAAAAGCGCACCAGCTCTAGTTGCAATCTCAGCAGCCAACTTGGCATCAGTCATGCTCAATTTAATCTTCTCCCCGATGAAACTCATTCTGTGTTGCTGCTAGCCCGTCGCGAATCAACATCTCAATCAGTTTCGCTGTCTTATCAAACATCGCCGGAAGTTCAGCTTTTTCAGCACCGGCAAAATTACGTAACACATAATCGGCGGGATCTTGTGGTGTAGCAGGTCGGCCAATACCCATTCGGATCCGATAAAAATCACCAGTACCGATTGCACCACGAATGCTCTTTAACCCGTTATGTCCATTATCGCCACCGCCAAACTTAACTCGGAGCGCTAATGCTGGAATATCCAATTCATCGTGTAGCACCACAAGGTGATCTGCGGTTACGTCGTAATACTTAAGCAGGCCAGAAACTGGTCCACCAGATTCATTCATATAAGACTGCGGATTTGCCAGAATCACTTTCTGTCCAGCAAGTCGAGTCTCAACTACATTTGCGTTAACTCGTTTGTGTTTTGTTAGCTTCTCGCCTGCCAACAACGCAATTTCATAAACCGCGCTTGCGCCAATGTTGTGCCGAGTGCCGGCATAAGTTGCGCCCGGATTACCCAGTCCAACAATTAACCAAGCTTTGTTATCGGTCACGTCTATTAAGAGCGTGCTGCAACTTCAGCAGGTGACAGCAACACTAAATCCACGTGCTTAACGGAATTGCGTACATAATCTTTCTGAATATCGCGAGCACCACAAGAGACACTTTTGCCTGCAATATCAAGTTCAATTACGTTGTTGCGATCACGAAGCGCAAGTCCTAGATCGTGTGCATCTACTGAATAGTGCGCGGCCTCGCCGCCATTGCCATAAACCACAACTGGAACTTGGCCGCTGCTGCGTAGGCGACGTGATGCGCCTTTACCAAATTCATTGCGTGGATTTGCGGATAACTTAACTACTGCCATGTTGGCTCCTCGTGGTCGAATACTGGCTTCAGCAGGCAACAGATTCGCCACGTCGATGACGGCTATTAACCCTCGCCGAAGCAGGGCAAACCATACCCAAACCAGAATTCAGCACCAAAGCCGGGTTAGTGATCCTTAAACAGCATTGGTTGATCTTCCACCAATCTGGTAACTGAACCCTCGGAGAACACTTCCCGCACCGCTTCAGCAAGCAGCGGTGCAATCGAGAGCACGGTCAATTTGCTAAATCGCTTTTCCGGAATTATCGGCAGCGTATCGGTGACAATCACTTCATCAATTGGCGCCTTGTTCAACCGCTCTGCAGCTGGCGGACTCAAGATGCCATGCGTTGCTGCCACCATCACGCTGGCAGCACCATTTTCCATTAACGTTTCAGCGGCAGTTGCAATAGTGCCACCAGTATCAATCATGTCATCTACGACAACACAGATTCGATCCTTAACATCACCAACTACTTCAAACATCTTTACCTGATTTGGCACATTTGGATCGCGACGTTTGTGAATAATGGCAAGTGGACTTCCTAACACATCAGTCCATCGCTCAGCTACCCGAACTCGACCAGCATCTGGTGAAACTACCGTGATCTGCTTGGGATCTGCTTTTGATCTGATATGTGCTGCTAATAAATTAAGCGCAAACAAATGGTCAACTGGACCATCAAAGAAACCTTGTATCTGTGAAGTGTGCAGATCAACTGTAATGATGCGATCCGCGCCAGCAGTTTGATATAGATCTGCCATCAACTTAGCGGTAATAGGTTCGCGGCCACGATGTTTCTTATCTTGCCTGGCATAACCATAAAACGGCATGATCACACTAATTCGTTTAGCAGATGCTCGACGCAGCGCATCGATCATGATCAGATGCTCCATGATCCATTTATTAATTGGTTCAGTATGAGCCTGCATTACAAACGCATCGGCACCACGCACTGATTCTTCAAACCGAACAAAGATC
>CAYXYW010000014.1:0-19323 GCA_964469855.1 uncultured Bifidobacterium sp. | reverse complement strand
CAAAATACTTGAGACATAATCTTGCGCAAACGCAAACAAAAAGCCCGGCAAGGAATTCATAATTATTGCCATCGCAAATAATTTACGCCAAATTGCAGTTGGCAATTTGAGTTTCATTGCTCGATTAACTAAAAGCAGCACCAACGCGCCAATGGTTAACCGCAAAAATGCAACCACAGTTGGCTCAAAAACGGTTAATAAAATTTCAATAAAATAAAATGACAATCCCCAGATCAAGGCTGCAGCCAGATAACTTGGCAGCCAAGCTCGGTAATTAGTTGGTTTGGCCATCACACCAACCATAAAGCAGGAACACTTCCCCGTCCGCAACCACTAACTGACCTTTAATAATCTCCAAATCTACTTCTAAATCAAATTCATAAACCTCACCAGCAATGGTTTTGCCAGCGAATAGCCAATCCGCTGCCCCAGTATCTGGACCTACCCAATTGGGGATTAACGCCAACGTATCTGTTCGTGGCACCCCGCCAGTTACGTTATCCCCTAAAAATGGTTGCTTTGCCAGCGCACACTGTTGCAGTGCAGTTGGATCAAAAGCGCCTGGGTAATTGTTAGCGATAACAAAATCAATTCCGGCTGCAAAACTTTCATCAAACGCAGCATCAACTCTTTGATAAAGCTCAGTTACTCGATCTGCTAATTGATCTGGAGTTAACTCAACTACTGCATCATCTGATTGGGTGGATGTGCCACTGCAGCCGGCAAGCAATAGCGCAGCCAATCCCAAGGAAATTATCTGCAACATTTCAACCTGCTCGACGCTCCACTAAATCTTCCGGAGGATAACTCTAGTCTCGCCTAGATGTTAGATTTTCTGACAGCGCATCAGGTAGGTGAAAACCATTGCGGCTAGAACTTATAGCCAAACTCCTCGATCCAGTCTCGATAAGTCTCTCGAACCAACTGCTCGCTTTCATCAGTAAACAGCACCCGATAATCCGGGTAATGCAAGGTCCAGCTGCCCGCCTTCAATTTAGGTAGCTTTGCCAAGTCAGCAAGATCTAGCTCTAGTTTGGTCATCACAGTTTCTAAATCTTGCGCAAGTGATTCGTATCTGATGTAGAAGTCGAGTGGATGTCCAGTTAGTAAGAACTTCTCCACCGCAGGTCGCTTAGTTTGCTTCAACATCTGGGTGAATTGCTCGCGCAATTGTGGCAACGGTGGAAGTTCCTCCTGGTTGGTATGAACCTGCTTTTTCACCAGCGCTTCAGTTCGATCATCAAGCCAAGGATGACGCCAGAAGAACTGCGAAACTGCTCGTGTGTAAGGATTTCGAACATTAACGAATTTGAAGTATTCGTTCCAGGTATCAATTCCGACATGCTCAATAATTCGAACCGCTGGCATGTGGTTGAAAAAGGTGTAATTGCTGGCAGATGAACCACGAGCACCAACAATTCCGGCAGCCGATATCTGCTCATCACCATAATGAAGTTCATCAGCAGATTTGGTTGATATGTCCTCATCTACGCACCAACGCTGTAATAGAACTTCAGTGCTAGTACCGGCAGTTTTCTTAGTTTTCAGATAAATGAATTTTTTAGGATGACTTAATAGCATTATGCCACCATAACAACATGTGCTGAGATAATTGTTATCGCAAAACGGACATAAAGGGTAAAGCGTAAATAAATTTATTTTTCTTTTGCAGTTTCAGCTAAAACCACACCAATTAATACCGCCGCGCCACCTAATAATTGAATAGCAAGCAGCGATTCATTGAGCAAAATAAATGCGATTGCAGATGCCGTTACTGGCTCCAATGTGCCCACAATGGCAACAGTTCGAGCTTTTAAGTGGCGTAGCGAAATAAATGATAAGAAAAACGGAGCAATTGTTCCCATCACAATCATCCACAAAATCAACGCAATTGTTGGAAAAGTGTCTGTGGAATCTGCCACTAAATTTGTTTGGCCAGATAGCAGATCAGTATCAAATTGCCACCATGGCTCAAGGATCGCCCAGAAAATTACGCTGGCACCAAAGGCAAGAGTTACCACCGCAAGCGGCGGACGGTTAGCAACTAATTTCTCACCGGTGATGAAATAAACCGCAAGCGAAATTGCCGCTAACGATGCTGCGATAAATCCAATTGTGTCCAGCGTAAAGCCACCCCAGATGTTAGTGACCATAGATAGTCCAGCAATTGTGATGGCTAAGGCATACCAGACACGTTGCTTCACTGGTTCCTTCTCGCCAAATCTTGCCCAAAGCGCAACCAATACCGGTGCGGTGTACTCAATAACTAGCGCTACACCAATATCTAATCTATTGATTGCGACAAAATATAAATACTGAACTAACGCCACACCAATAATTCCATAAGCAAAAAACTTAGGCACTTCAGCTAAACGTAATTTTAGTTGGCTTCGAACGAAGATCAGTGCAAATATCAGCAAAACAAAAAACGCACCGGTTACTCGAATCTGACTTAACTGCGCAGCATCAATACCTGAGACCAAAAGTGCTTTAGAAACTGAACCATTTGCGGCAAATAGCAACACTGATGAAAGCAGCGCAATATGACCAATTACTGGACGTTTTACGAATTGGGCAGCAGCCATAATGGCACAAGCCTAGTGGGAACAGTTGGGCAAATTAGCGTGGCACAGTCAATGACTTTGGCTTACTTTCGCCAACTTCATTAACTGCAATCAATTTCACTTTGCTACCGGGTCGTACTGAATTACCTTTAATTGCGCATTTTGTTGCACTACCAGTAACTCGGCACAGCGATGTGCCGTCAGCCGCAGTAACTCGATAACCGGTGATTGCGGCGCCACCATTATCAGCAGGTGGTTGCCAAGAAACTAAATAATTTGACTTACCAGCCACTTTTGCCACTTTGGCTCGAGTTACTCTTGCCGGTTCACTTGCTAAAACTGATACTGCAGCAAGTTCGATTCGCTCCGATCGGCCCAAGGACGTATCTGCGAATATTGCCAATTGATAGCTACCAGATGTTGCTGCAATAGTGCAACCATATTCCAGCAGCGGAACGTCACAAAGCACCCGCTCAGTAGCAGAGTCAATTACCTTCACCCGAATCTGGCTTTTTGGGATGCTACTAATTCGAAGTGGATCACCCCAAGTTACTTCAATTGCTCTGATGCCTGGCACTACCTCAATGTTTGACGGTGGTCCGCCAGGGCCGATCTCCACATTAAATTCATATGCGGTGCCATCGCCTTTGGCAGATAACGCATAGAGGCGATATTTGGTTTTGCCGGTATTGGTCTTTATCTGGCAGCGAAGTTCACTGGTGGTTTCGCAAACTTTATTGAAGCCGGTGGCATCACCAATCTCACTTAACCTCACTTCAACATTCTTGATCTCACCAGATGCTTTGCGAATCCGGAACGTGACTAGCTCGCCTTGTGACTTTTTACGCATCTCAACCAACATCGCATCAGTGTTTGCCACATTTACTCCGCCAACTGCCAAGATCACATCAAATGCTTCCAACTTCGCATAATCAGCCGGGGTGTCTGGAATAACGCTGGTGATATTGACACCACCGCCAACAGCATCTGCAACATAAACTCCTAAATATGCCCGCTTAGTTTCAATTACTTCATCAATTCGATAGCCAGTTATCACTGCCGATTGCATGCTGGGTGGCTGCCAAGTGACTACTAACTGATCGCCAGTTATTTCATATTTAACCTGCTCTGGTTCTGCTGGTGCTGAGTTAGCAATTGAAGTTGAACCTTGATCAATAATGGTTTGGTAATAACTTGCCACCATGCCAGTTGCCACATTGGTGCCACGATATGAAGGAATGCAGGATGTATCGCCACCGGCATTAACCCCAACTAGCACTAACTGATTGTTAATTCTGGCCACAATTGGACCGCCAGAATCACCAGGACAAATGGATTGAGTTGAAGTGCCTGTAGTTTGAATGATGCTGCCAGTTGGAAATTGAAAACTAAGTTGGCTCGGTCGCACTCGTAACTCTATTTTGCGAGGAATGCCATCGTTATCCCGATCTAGTGCTAATTTGCCATAACCCAAATGCGTGACATTGCCTCGGCTGGATTGCAACTCCCTTATCTCGGCCGCTGTTGCCACTCTAGTCAAAACTGGAGTGGCAAGCGGTTTATCTAGCGCTAATACTGCGAAGTCATTTGCTTCTATGTTGTCAGTTCGATTTTGATAGCCACGCACCCAGTTAACTTCAGTAACTCTGGCCCGGCTGGCAATGTTGTCTTGATTTAGATCAGCACCAGGGGTGGCAATAAACAAGCTATTTGGATAAGTAATGGTGGTGCCATTCTGAATCACACAATGTGCTGCGGTAACAACTAATCTGGGTTGCAGCAGCGCACCTGAACAGAAAGCCCGAGTAGCAGTTCGGCCATGAACTAACGCCACCACTACCCCATCGTTAGTTGCTAACTCGCCGCCCTGCACCGCTTGGGCTGGTGCGGGAAGCAGCAGGCCAGCCAGCAGGCTAACCGCAACTAAAGCGGATCGAAATGGCTTTCTCATATCCCCAATATTCGCACGCATAGCCAATTGCTACCAATCGAGATTGTCAAAATCCTTAGAACACCCGTGCGGCTGCTGCGATAGCCGATTTTCGCATTAAGACTAGGTATTGTTCCGCAAGTGAAATCGGTCAAAACTCTCGTTGTTACGGTGCTTATTACCGCTATGGGAACCGCAGCAATTAGCTATGCCAACGAGGCCGAGATTCCGCTGCTTAATCAAACTGGCATCATTGTTAATGCCACCGAAGAAGTTCCAGCGCCGCCAAAGAAAAAGGTGAAGGCATATCTAGTTGCCAACTTAACTACTGGTGAGATCTTGGCGGCAAAAAATCCGCATAAGAAGCTGCCACCCGCAAGCACGATAAAAGCATTAACTGCCATTACCTTGCTGGACAAACTAGATCCAACTCGGGAGTATCGAGTTCGGCGATCAGACGCGCAGATGTATGGCACTGAAGTAGGAATTGTGCAAGGCCGCAAATACACCATCGAACAACTTTGGTATGCGCTGTTGCTGCCATCTGCTAACGATGCTGCCATGGCGCTGGCAAATGCCAATGGTGGCTTAACCAAAACAACTGCGCAAATGACCGAAAAGGCAAAATCCCTAGGCGCAATAAACACCGTGGCAAAAACACCGCATGGACTTGATACCCAAGGGCAGGTAACTACGGCATATGACTTAGCTGTAATTGGTCGTGCTGCAATTAGCAATGACACTTATCGAAAATATGTCCGCACCATGACTTTCCAATTTCCCCGTGTTGGTCGAAGCTCAGTTACCAAAGAAATTGCAAACACCAATCGGCTGCTAACTAATTACCCAGGTCTAATTGCTGGTAAAACTGGCTTCACCACAAACGCCCGAAATACTTATTTGGGAGCAGCAAGACGTGATGGCCAGATCATCCTGATCACTTTCTTAGGCGCGGAATATGGCAGAGATGCGCTGGCAACTGAGCTATTTGACTGGGGTTTCGCAGTTACTGGCTTAATTGCACCTATCGGCAAAATGCCTAACTAGATAGTAACCAGCCTATTAAGTTAGCGTTCGCAGGTGCTAATTAACTCAGCCAGGCGCAGATCGCTTTATTTATTAAATGCCGCTGCTGCAGGAATTGGATTTAGTATTCAATTTGTAATTAACTTATTTGATTTAGTGCCCTTTGAAGATGAATTTCCAACTCTGCTTGGTGGCCATCAGCCAGGACTTGCTGGTGCAGTTGGTCGATTAACTGATTCATTCAGTTATTTCACTATCTGGAGCAACTTAATGGTGCTGGGCGTAATGATTGCGCTGTATCGAAAGCCAGACCGCGATAGCTTTAAGTTTCGCACGCTACGACTTGATAGCGTGCTAATGATCACGGTTACCGGCGTGGTCTATCACGTGTTAATTGCGCCGTATTACCCACCAATTAGTTGGAATCGCTACTCAGATGTTTTCTTGCACACCATCACACCAATTCTGACAGTATTGATTTGGCTGCTGATCGGGCCAAGGCGTTGGGTTAATCTAAAAGTAGTGATGGCTTCGTTAATAATTCCGATTGGCTGGCTGCTCTATACCCTGCTTCGCGGCATAGTAATTAATCGTTATCCATATGACTTCTTGGATGTAATTACCCTGGGCTATCTGCCAGTAATAATTACGGTAATAGTGCTCATCGCAGTTGGCTTAGTTGTTGCGCTGTTTTATTTATTTCTAGATAAAGTGCTTTCTAAGCGCAATTAACTGCCAGTGTAATAGTGTGCGATCTTGGTCAATCCAGCATCGATGATCGCAAATCCTTCAGCTAACTCAGCTGCCGAAACATTACATGGCGGCACGATGTGCATTCGATTGAAATGAACAAACGGCAATAAGCCTTCTTGCTTACAGAAAGCTGTTAACTCTTGCATCGCCGGACTAGTTCCAGCATACGGCGCAAGCGGCGCTCGAGTTGCCCGATCAGTAACCAGATCCATTCCCCAAAACACACCAAGGCCGCGAATATCACCGATTAGTTTGTGCTTATCAGCTAACTCATTAAGGGCAGGTTTAATTACATCCTCGCCTATAGATTTGGCATGCTCAATAATTTTTTCATCTTCCATTACTTCAATCGCAGCAACTGCTGAAGCGCATGCCAGTGGGTGTCCGCTATAAGTGAGGCCGCCCGGAAAAACACGCTGATCAAAAGTTTGCGCAATTTGATCAGAAATAATCACACCGCCAAGTGGCACGTAACCAGAGTTAACACCTTTGGCAAATACGATGAGATCTGGCACCACACTCCAATGCTGATAAGCAAACCAAGAACCAGTTCGACCAAAACCAGCCATCACTTCATCAGCAATCCAAACAATTCCATATTTATCGCATAGCGCTCTGACACCAGCAAGATAACCTGGCGGCGGAACCAAAATGCCATTTGTCCCAACCACTGATTCAATCAAGATAGCGGCAATGGTGTTAGGTCCTTCGAATTGAATTACTTGTTCCAAGTGCGCTAGCGCCCGCTCTGCCTCTTGTTCTTCACTAGTTGCCCAAAACGGTGAGCGATATAAATACGGACCAAAGAAATGAATATGACCAAAACTAAATTCATTTGGCCAGCGCCGTGGATCACCTGTTGCTGAGATCGCCGCGCCAGTATTACCGTGATATGAGCGATACATCGATAAAACTTTATGGCGACTGGTGTGAATGCGAGCCATTCGGATGGCATTTTCAATCGCATCTGCGCCGCCATTAGTGAAGAAGACTTTATTTAATGATGCCTCGGTGTGATTGGTAATCTTCTTTGCTGCCAAACCACGCGCTTCATTTGCTTGCTGCGGCGCAATTGTGGCAAGTGTTGCTGCTTGATCAGCGATTGCCTTAACAACTTTTGGATGCTGAAAACCAATATTGGTAAAAACTAATTGACTGGAGAAATCCAGATACTTCTTGCCATCAAAATCCCAGCAATATGAACCTTCACCACCTGCTATCGGTAGCGGTGAGATTTGTCCTTGCGCTGACCAAGAATGAAAGACATGTGCTCGATCAAGTTCATAAACTTCTTTACCACGAGCTGGATCCGGTTGATTCATCTAGTTAGGCCTTTCGCTCATCCGCAATGTTATTACTGTCGTCAACAGCTGCGGTGTTACTTTGCCCTGGTAGATACTTTCTAAGGTAATAAAAAATTAGAAATGCGCCCAGCGCACTAATTGCGCCACCAATAGCAAGGCCGTATCTGGCGCCTAAATCTTGGGAGATTTTGCCAATAATCGGCGAGCCAAGCGGTGAACCGCCCAGGAACACCATCAAGTAAAGCCCCATCACTCGGCCGCGCAGTTGATCTGGCACTGAGGATTGCACATAAGCATTGGCATTTGCCATCACCATCATTGCGGTAAATCCGGCAAGCGGAAGCACGCCAGCAAACATCCAATAAGTTGGCATCTGTGATGCCACCACTTCAACTAAACCAAACGCAATAGCGGCTTTGAAAATAAAATCCAATTTCGGTGACTCTTTTGCTCGAGCCAGCGTAACTGCGCCAGTAACAGTGCCAATTGCAATCATGGTGCCAAATAAACCAAACGCTGATGCCCCTAAGCCGAACTCAACTCGTGCCATAAGCGCGGTCACCACTTGAAAGTTAAAGCCAAATGCGCCTACTAATAAAACTAGTGACATCACGCCAATTAAGTCGGGGCGCTTCCTTACATATCGCAGCGCAGATCTAACCCCATCGTTTTTACCGGCTCGTTCAAATTTATGTAAGGTATTCGGTCGCATCAAAATGAGTGCGCCAATTACTAATGGAAAAGTTAGAGCGTTAATGATGAAGGCTGGTCCGGTACCAAAAGCCGCGATAATAAATCCGGCTATAGCTGGTCCAACTAATCGACCAGCGTTAAAGTTTGCTGAATTAAGACCAATTGCATTTGGTAAATCTTCTCGACCAACCAGCTCTGGTACAAATGATTGTCTAATTGGTGCATCTATCGCGCTTGATACTCCCAAGAATATGGCAAGCACCATTACATGCCAGATCTGGACTAATTCAGTAATTACCAATATTCCAAGTAAAAGTGCGGTAGTGCCGGCAATAGTGTTAGTAATGATCAATAGCTTGCGCTTGTTTTTTCGATCAGCCAATTTACCAGCTGGCAGACTTAAAAATAGTGCTGGCAAGAACTGTAATGCCGTAACAATTCCTAAAATCGTGCCAGAGCCAGTAAGTTCCAACACCAGCCAATCTTGCGCAATTCGCTGCATCCAAGTGCCAACATTGGAAAATAAGTTAGCTCCGAAAAATAATCGGTAATTGTGATGTCTAAGTGATCTAAAGGTTCGGGTCTCAGCAACGGATTTGGGTTCAAACACAGAGATGAGTTTAGTCCTGCGGTACCGTTCTAAAACTCAGCCTGTTTGCGCTTCGGTCAGTTTTGGCTAAGCGCTGTGATAGAAACTGTTTGATTTGGCCACAATTGAGCAGTTAGGGATATCAGTTCCGAAGCACAATTGGCTATTACCTCACTGCTGCTATCCCCCAGTCCATCAAAAATAAAAAGTGCTGAGGTGGTATCCACTTCCAACCTGGTTCGGACACATTGTCGCCAATTCCACCGACGGCAAGTAACTCCTAGGTCATCGCGCCAGATCACTTCGCCTGGCTCTGGATTTACCAAAACCGGTTCACCGTGGTCGGTGGTATCAAATGATTCAGAACCTGTTGCCAGCATTAGTTTTGGTGCGCCTTGATAACGATCGAAATTTTCACCACCGATTGGAAGCAAATATTTAACCGATAATGCGTTATATAGATCAGTCAGCAAATTAATGCGAGGCAATCCTTTATCAACTCGGCGCAGCAGCGCTTCAAAACTACTGCGGCCATCTTTTGGTTTCACCCCAAATGAAGCAAACGTTTCTCGCCATAAGTTAACTTCTGGAATCTGATCAAGTGGAGATTCGCTCAACCGCGCTACCGCGTTGGCTTCAACTTCTGCCAAAAAGTTATCACTAAATTCAGTTGATGGCTGATTTGCTATGTTGGAAATTAGGAGCAGATGTGCGGTGTAGCTGGGATATCTTTCCCAGATTTCGGGAGCTACTTCAGCTTGACTCAGCAGTTGCTCGTGCATAATCCTTCTCAACTATTCGAATAAATTATTGAACGTAGATTACCTGTTAAGAATTCAGTAAAGTCAGCCCATGACTGGAATTCGATTAGGCATTGCGATAGCAGCGGTTTCAGCAGTTGTGGTTTATGCCTTGGGTTCTGGCTATTGGGTAAGCAATGATTCTGGTTGGTATCGCTCATTGGTTCAGCCGAGCTGGCAACCGCCGGATTGGGTGTTTGGCCTCATTTGGCCGTATAACTTCATCATGTTAGGCATCGTTGGTGTAGTTGTTGCTCGCAATGCCGCTATTTCATCAGCAGCTATCTGGTTAAGTTTTTTGATCTTAAGCGTAGTCGCTGCCCTAACTTGGTCTTATTTGTTTTATGTGCCACATCTGCTGCCACAGGCAGCAATTGCATTAAGCATCACCGCACTGTTAACAATTCCAGTTTTAGTTATAACGTTTCAAACTGAGATCAAATATGGCTGGCTGCTACTGCCCTATCAATTCTGGTTAATTACGGCAGCATCGCTATCCATTGGATATGCGATAAAGAATTAACGAATTGGGCGAGCCCCAACATGTTGCACGCATTCACTGCCAGCAGCAATACCTGATTCCAATGCAGATTGCGCATCATGAGTTTTAAGCCAATTAGCTAGATAGCCACCCACAAACGCATCGCCAGCGCCAGTGGCATCTACTGCAGCAACTTTTGGTGCTGCGAGATGCAATGTTGGCTTGTCCTTAAAAACTTGCATTGCACCTGCCGCCCCCATTTTGAGTACAACGGTGTTTGCCAACTCCAACAGCTGTTTTGCTGCTAACTCCATATCAGATATGCCAGTTAATACTTGAGCTTCATCCGCATTTGGGAACAAAATGTCAACTCCGCTGATCCAATCTCGCACTGCTGCAACACCTGCTAGCTCAATCATTGACGCACTTGATGGATCAATGCTTGTTGTCAGACCATGCGATTTTGCTTTTTCCAAGATTTTTATAGCTGCTTCACGCGAAGTGGGCTGCAGGAATGTGTAACCAGAGATGTGAAAGTGATTTTCTGGCAGCAATAAATCTTCAGTTAAATGATCAACAGTCAATAAAGCGTTTGCGCCTTGATCCGGAATCATGGTGCGTTCACCTGATGGATCTACTATGCAAATACACGATCCTGTGCTCACCGTTGCACTTGAAACTAATCTGGCATCAACACCTAAATCAATTAACGCTTTTCGCGCTGCAATACCGGCGTCATCATCTCCAATGCCACCAACAAAAACTGTCTCAGCACCAGTTGCCGCAGCCCATGCTGCTGAATTAGCGGCGGCACCGCCAGGTTGCTGGCTGATTTTTCCTGGTGCATCAGTTGCATAATTCAATTTAGAGTTAATAACTGCGGTGATATCAACCATGACATCACCAACAATCACTAACTTACTCATCGCAGCTGACTCAATTCAACTGCAATCTGTGCCGCAAGTTTGGCATTGCTTCGAACAACGTCAATATTTACTCGAAGGCTTTCACCTTTAGTTTCGCGGTGGAAAAACTCCAGTAAAAATGGCGTTGCCTGCTTGCCCGAGACACCAGCTTTATGGGCTGCCGCCATACCAGCGGCAAGCACATCATCGTGAAGTTGCTTTGGCAGTTCTAATTCTTTGGCAACTGGATTTGCCACGACTATCGCACTATCGGTTTGCAAATTTGAATGGGTTTTTATTAGATCAGCAACTTCTGTTGGAGAATCAAATTGCCACTCTAAGTCAAAGCCTGAATCTGTTTGATAAAACCCAGGAAAACGATTGGTCTTATAGCCAATTACTAGCACGCCAAGTGTCTCTAATCGCTCCAGGGTGGCTGGTACATCCAAAATAGATTTCACACCAGCAGCAACTACCGCAATTGGAGTTTCGGCTAAGGTAGTTAAATCAGCAGATTCATCAAAACTGAGATTAGCATCTCGGTGCACTCCGCCAAGTCCGCCGGTTGCAAACAGTTTAATTCCTACGCTATCTGCAATAGCTGAAGTTGATGCTACTGTGGTTGCAGCGCTTTCTTTTTTGCTGATCACAGCAGGAAGATCGCGTGGTCCGATTTTCCGCATAGTTTCGCCATGGGCGATGATCTCAAGATCAGCTTCTGTTAAACCAACTTTAATTTCGCCGTTAATCACCGCAATTGTCGCCGGCACCGCACCGTTTTCAGTGACATCTGCTTCTAGTTGTTTTGCAACCGCCAAATTATCTGGATATGGCAGACCATGCGAAATTAGCGTGGATTCCAGCGCAACTACTGCTCGGCCAGACGCCAATGCATCTGCTACTTCTGGGGTTAAACTTGCTTCAATCATTTTTTCTACTTATATCGGTTCTTACGGAACTGCACAACCAATAAAATAAAGCTAGCGAAGGTAACAATTCCTAAGATCAAACCCAGATTCGAACTGGACTGCTCTTCTTCCTCGTAGGTAACTTCATACGGCGTGGCAACTGGTTCCCCATCGCTCTCATCGGCGCTAATCGCAACTGGCGCATCAGCGGATTCATAGATAAATTCAAAACTGTCTTCAACCACATGGCCATCGGCTGAAACTACTCGATAGTTAACAAAATAAGAACCTAATTCGACATCAGTTGGCAAACTAACCGTTACTAAATTTCCTGAAACAGCAGAGTCCCTGAGATCTATCTGCGCACCAGCAGCATCTGTAACTGAAACAAAATTGACTTGTTGTTCATCAGTTGTGATCAGTGGTTCATTAAACTGCAGCACAACTTCAGCTGGCCATGTTGTTACCAACTCATCAGCCGCCGGCGAAGATGATTCTAAATCAGCATGGGCAAATGCTGGCGAAATCAATAAGTAGCTAAAAAGCAAAAGAGATGAAGCAATTAACATTAACTTGCGACTACGCAATTATTTTCCTTTTCCTCTGCCAAATAAAATTTTTAAGACCACCAAAATCGCAGCGCCAGCTCCAACAGCTCGTGGAATCTTTAAATTGCCAGCTTCATCAAAGAAAAATTCACGCAAGGTATTTGTTGTTTGGCGTTTGATTCCCTCTTTGGAGAGCGCCTCAGAAACTTCATCGATGCTTTCAGCCAGTTTCTTTCGTGCTGCCTCAGCCTGATTTTCAAGATCATCTAGCGACATATTTCCTCCAAGCGAATTCTATGCCCGGCTACTTTTTAGCTAGCGATGGATCTAATCTGAAGCCAAACGGCAGTTCAAGCCGGTGTTGTTTGATTAGCGCTTCATCATTGAGCAGGTCATATGTGCTGCGGTCAGCCACAATTGTGCCGGAGCTCAAAATCACTGAGCGGGAGCAAAGTTCCAGCGCATAAGGCAGATCATGAGTCACCATCAGCATGGTGATATCCAAACTATCAAGAATCTCCGCAATTTCACGCCGTGCTGCCGGATCAAGATTTGAACTTGGCTCATCAAGCACCAAAATCTCGGGCTTCATTGCCAGCACAGTTGCAATTGCTACCCGCCTACGCTGGCCAAACGATAAATGCTGTGGTGAGCGATTAGCAAAGTCCAACATGCCAACTGAAGCTAATGCGGAATCAACTGTCTCAGTTAATTCCGCGCCAACTACGCCCATATTGGTAGGGCCAAACGCAACATCATCTCGCACTGTTGGCATAAAGAGTTGATCATCAGGATCTTGAAATACCACACCAACTTTGCTTCGGATTTGTTTAATGTTTTCTTGATTAACTGGCATGCCGGCGATTCTTACTTCGCCAGCACCAGGAAATAAAATTCCGTTTAGATGCAGAACTAAAGTTGTCTTGCCAGCGCCATTAGGTCCAAGCAGCGCAATCTTCTCGCCGCGATGCACATGCAGATCAACCCCAAAGAGCGCTTGGTGACCATCTGGATATGCGTAAGCAACCCGATTCAGTTCTAAAACTGGGTCACTCACTAAATCCTCCAATTAATAACCAACACCAACGCTGCTGCTAATGGCAAAGTAAATCCAACTAGCCAATGCGCAGGTGTTGCAATTGCTATTTGATAGCTGGGCATTTTGCCCTGATATCCGCGCGAAAGCATAGCCAGATGAACTCGTTCACCGCGTTCATAGGCACGGATAAACAGTGCGCCTGCCGCTTTTGCAATCACCGGCCACGACTTAAGTCCGGTTTCAAAATAGCCACGGCTCTGTCGGGCAATTCGCATGCGTCGCATTTCGTCAACCACGACATCGACATATCGCACCATAAACGCCGCAATTTCCACCAGCATATTTGGCACTTTAAGTCGAGACAGGCCAGATAGTAACTCGCGCATTGGCGTGGTTGAGGCCAACGTAATTGAGCTAAGCACACCAATTGTTCCCTTAAACAATAAACCAATTCCAGCAGTTAACCCTGCCTCAGATAACTCCATGCCCAGCACCTGAACATATGGCCCGGCAGAAAAAAACGGCATTAATATCGCAAAAATTACAAATGGAACTTCAATCACCATACGCCGAATCACAGTTAGTGGCGGTAACTTGGCAATAGCGATAACGGAAAGAATTATGCCGATGTAAGCAATAAATAACCACCAATTTCCAAGCGGAGTTAGCACCACAATGAACACAAAGAACAGCATCGCAAGTACTTTTACTTCGGCTGGAAGCCGATGCACCACTGAATCGCGTGCAATTAATAACTTTCCAGCAATATCGTGCTGTTGGCTAGTGCCCAAACCAGAAAACTACTTTCGCTTAGCTAAAAATTTAAACATCGCAGTCGATATACCCAGCATTAGCAACACGCCAATTCCACCGGCTAACGCAATTGAGAGTCGATCGTCTGCAACACCAGAAACACCGTAATCAGCCAACGGAGAGTCGCCTAAGCCATGATCAGTGGCGTCTGCGAGAAAGCCTTTTTCTTCCGCAACTTTTTCTAAACCATCTGGGTCGCCACTGGCATAAAACGAAACCACGCCAGCCAGCACCAAAGTTACCAATACACCTAACGCAAAGAATTTATTCTTAAGTGCCATTAGCTAACCTTGCTTTCTCGTATTTCTAGCTCAGCTTTCACTTTGCCACGCGCACCAAACACCAGATCTGGTCTAAGTGCCAACACGGCAGAAACAGTAAGTGCGGTAATAAATCCTTCGCCGATGCCAATGAGCACATGCACGCTAAACATGGCAACAAACACATCCATGATGTCTAATGTGCCAGTTCCACCCAGCGCATACTGAATTACAAATGCCGTTGCAGATGCGGGCACTGAAACCAACGCTGCTAAAAACGCAGCAATAATGACGCCAGTTCGACCACTGATAAATTTCGTTACCAACCGATAAACCAACCAGCCAGCAATTACTGTGATGATCGCCATGTTAAATACGTTAAAACCAAGGGCAGTTAGGCCGCCATCAGCAAACAGCAACGCCTGCAAAATAACAACCGTGCTCACCGCAATCATGCCGGTCCACGGTCCAATCAAGATGGCCGCTAGCGCGCCACCCATTAAGTGACCGCTGGTACCCAGCGCGACTGGGAAATTCAGCATCTGAACCGCAAAGACATATGCGGCAACTAAGCCCGCCATCGGAGCGGCTTTCTCATCGAGCTCAGCACGAGCTTTGCTCAGCGCTACCGCCAAGATTGAGGCGGAAATTACGCCAGTTCCAGCAGATACTGGCGCATTTATAAAACCGTCGGGTGCGTGCATGGATTCTCCTTAGAGGGAAACCATAGGGCAAAATGTCGTTTTTGCAAAACATTCGCAAAAAGCCCGATGCAGCAGGGCTTTTCCCCCTGCATTACCCTTAGCCCGCTTAGCGGAAGTGGCGAAATTGGCAGACGCACTGGATTTAGGTTCCAGCGCTTTCGGGCGTAGGGGTTCAAGTCCCCTCTTCCGCACCAAAAAGCCGAGTCAGTTATCTACTGACTCGGCTTTTAAGTTAAAACTAGATCTTGCCGTTAGTCATCGTAATTAAGCCATAGCTATACCCGCGACGGCGATAAATCACACTTGGTTTTTGAGTTTCAGTATCAATGAATAAATAAAAATCGTGGTCAAGTAATTCCATGGCATCAATAGCTTGTTGTCTTGACATTACTGTCGCGTCAAAAGACTTTTCTCGCACAATTTGATAATCATCAACAACACCATCTTCTGGAGTTGTCGTGTCAGGCACAGCAATTGGTAGCTCCTTTAGTGAAGCATGTTTAACATCTTTACTGCGCTCATGTGCTTTTCGTAATTGCAGTTCAAATTTTTCAGCTGCCATGTCAAATGCTGAAATGTTGTCACTATTTGCTGCTTCAGCTCGAACCAAAGGTCCAGCACCTCGAGAGGTAAGTTGCACTTTATGCGCACCATCACCATGTCGTGGATTTTGTTCTAAATTAACTTCAACATCAACCCGATCAATCTTCACCCCGAAGCGCTCCATCCGACCTAACCGGTCATGAACTCGCTCTTTAAAGGGATCACTCAAATGAGATGTCTTGCTGTGAATTTGAATATCCATCTTCGCCTCCTCGCGATCGATTTAGCTAGTCCTAACTTACTCCGCGACACCCTCGCTGTCACCCCAAAATCACAGCGCAAAAATCTCAGTGAGAAGATAATTCTCACGTTTATTACTTTCTTGGGTAAGCAGCCACGCTGCCACCGCCTATTTCTTCCCATGCGCCGGTGCTACGTTGCCAGATTCGATTAGTTTGGTCAATCACCATCATTGTGCCAAAGCCATTTGTATCCATTTGCTGCACTCCAGCCGGCAATCTAACAATAGTCTGCGCTGCCGTTGCCAAATCCACAATTAGCGCCACCGGATCTATTTGATTGGGAAATTTGACCAGTAGTACAATTTCAGTTGCACTGAACCAACTAAGCTCTTTCACTTCACCTGAAATGGTAGCGATGGGGAGAGCGTCTTTCAGAGTGATATTGCGATCGCTACTTACCAATCTGGCAACAGCGAGCGTTGCAGATGTTCCAGATTCGCTCAGGATTCCAACCCTAATGTTATCCGGCCCAATCATAACGTGGCTTAACACATCGCCTGTTGGAACTGGTACTGATACCCGTTGCAACTCTACTCCATCATAACCAAACCAAACGCGACTAGTTTGATTTAAAAACCATAACTTGCCAGAAGCATCAAAATTTAAGTCTCTAACTACTGCTACTTGAGCAATAATTTGTGGTGTTTGCGATCTATCTCCAACTACTATTTCAGCTCTATCAGGCAAAGCAATTGCGATCCGTTGTTCATCGCTGTTAACTGCCAACGAGTTTGCATTTGGGAATTGATTTGACCACGATCGCACTGAAAATTGATTAATTAATTGAATCAATCTACCATTTTTGTTTATGGAATATAGATTTGTTACTCTGGATGACTGTTTCGACAGCCAAAGGTCTGTTGTTAAGTCAACTGGGTTCGCAATGCCTAAGTTCTGCAATGGTTGTCCACTAACTGTGACTTCTAACTCAGAAATCCCAGGCACGGCTACCAGTGTTTGAGCCAGCTGACTAATCAACCAGTTTTGCTCAGCCGCTTTAAGGCGTAAGGTCGGAGATTCCAAATCAACAATTACTCGTTCACCATAACGCTGCACACCAGCCAAACCACCCGAGTTGGCAAATTCCACAAAATTTATTGTGGCTGGCTTTACCCAATCACTACTACCACTAGTTAAAGCACGAATTAGTTGTGTGGCTGGATCATTTCGTTGAGAAATTGCTATGAAATCTGGAACTAGTCGCTGTAATTGGCGATCCACAAACCATAAGGTAGCTATTTGATAATTTCGTTGGAAATCCGCAGTGGATAGTAATGTTCCTTGTGGAGGGTTGGTAATTCGCCAGTGACCTTTTTCTTCAATTAAAGAGAAGCTTATTGATCTGGAGGGGATGCCAGTGACCAAAGTTGGACGAAGTTCGGCATCCAAATTTAACTTAGGTACACCAACAGCAGTTATCGTGTTGGTATCCGTTTGTTGCAAATCTAAACTAGGCTCAAATACCTGAATGCCAACACTAGGTACCCATTCGGACGCGACGAAATCAGCTAAATACTCTCGCGCGATGGTGAAATCGCCAACTGAATTTGAGTTTGCCGCTAGAAATCCAGCCACTACTTCTTGTTGGCTCATCCCGGCGCGCGGTGGCTGCGGCAGCGCACCTTCGCTGCCAGTTATATCAGTTGTTGTTATTTCTAGACCAGGTGAAATTGGTCCACTGGTGGGAACACTACTACACCCGGTCAGTAGCAAAGCTATTAACAAAAAGCGCTTCACGAAACTGCTACCGAATCTTTGATTGGAATGCGGATAGAGAATTTTGTGCCAGTCCCGGTTTGATTATCTTCAACCCAGATTTCACCATCGTGCTGCTTTACATCTTCCAGCGCAATTGATAGCCCTAAGCCCGATCCGCCATGGTCCCGAGCGCGCGATGGATCTGCCCGCCAAAATCGTTGAAATACTTGTTCTTTTTGTGCGGCTGTTAAGCCAACACCGTTATCTATTACCGAAATTTCACATTCTTCATCTGCGACTTTTATCGAAATGGTGACAATTGGTGATCCAGAATGCTTTATTGCGTTTGTCACTAAATTGCGAAGTGCTCGCTCAATTCGTCTGCTATCTAATTGAAGTTCAGTTTGATTCAAAGTTGCTATCACTTCTATTTCGACATTGGCTGCGGCTGCTACCGGTGCAACTGAATCATTCACTCGCTGCACCAGATCCATAACGTTAGCAGCCGCTAATTGAATTGGCGCTGCGCCTGCATCCATTCGACTAATTTCAAGTAGATCAGCCAGCATAATTTCAAATCGATCTAATTCTCCCTGCAGCAATTCTGCCGCCCGAGCAACTTCAGGTGGAAAATCTTCTCTCTTGGCATGCAATAGATCTGCCGCCAATCGTACCGTGGTTACTGGGGTGCGAAGTTCATGACTTACATCTGAAACGAATCGTTGCTGCACCACAGACAATTCTTCAAGCCGTTTAATTTGCTTCTCTAAAGTTGCAGTCATTGAGTTAAATGATTGCGCCCATCGCGCAACTTCATCTTCCCCAGAAACCGTTAATCGCTCATCGAGCAATCCGGCAGCAATTTTTTGCGCAGTATCTGCTGCTGCTCGAATTGGATCAGTGATTCGTCTAGTAAGTATTGCCACTACCAAAACCAAACTCGCCACTAGTAGCACGCTGATAAACAAAATAGCTGACTGCACTACGTCCAACAATTCCTGTTGTTGCGTGGTGGGATAAAGCAAAAACAAACCGTATTGTTGATCTGCAATTGTCAATGGAGCACCAACCGCAATTGCTGGCACTGATCTGCCATTGACATAGTCAATATTCGCATAAGTCCACTGCTGTGAATTTTCCGCAAAAACCTGAACTAGCAATCCAGCTGAAACTGAGCCAGGTAAAACAGAAGTGGAGACTCGCTCTGGTCCGCCACCATTCGATAGCAACAGCACTTCATATGCTGCTGGCGCACCTGATCTTCTGGCAAGCGATGCCACTACTGAATCAACCACTACCACCGCTGAGGGAATATTTGAGCCAAAAGAATCAACTACATCTCGCGCAACCTCGAGACCTACAACTGCATCAACTAATGAATCATCAACTTTTGCTTCAATCACACCAGATTGCACTTGATTGACCAACAACGCAGATGAGCCAACCACAATTGCTAGAATCAA
>CAYXYW010000013.1:0-19539 GCA_964469855.1 uncultured Bifidobacterium sp. | reverse complement strand
GATTCCAACTAATAAGCCAATGCGCCGAACTGATCAGCCAGATTTGGTCTATCGGACGGAAGAAGCGAAATTTAATGCGGTGGTTTCAGATATTGCTGAGCGCAATAAAACAGGTCAGCCAGTTCTAATTGGCACCACTTCAGTGGAGAAATCTGAGTTGCTCTCCAGCATGCTGAAGCGAAAAGGCGTCGCTCATGAAGTGCTTAACGCTAAACAACATGATCGGGAAGCGGCAATTGTTGCTATGGCAGGTAAGAAATTTGCAGTGACCGTTTCAACCAATATGGCTGGTCGTGGTACTGACATCATGCTGGGTGGTAACGCTGAATTTTTAGCAGATCAGGAACTACAACGAGCCGGGCTAGATCCAGTGGAATCAGCGGAAGAATACGAAGCAGCTTGGCCGGCTGCGCTGGCAAAAATGCAGGCGGCAGTTGCAGCTGAACATGATGAAGTGGTTGCGTTAGGCGGCCTATACGTTCTGGGTACTGAGCGCCATGAAAGTCGTCGAATTGATAATCAGCTGCGTGGTCGATCTGGTCGACAAGGCGATCCAGGCGAGAGCCGGTTCTATTTATCGTTAACTGATGATTTGATGCGTAGATTTAAATCAGATTTAGTTGACTCGTTCTTGCGTCGATTTAATGTGCCAGATGATGTACCTATTGAGGCCAAGATGGTCTCTAATGCGATTAAAAATGCCCAAACGCAAGTTGAGCAGCAGAACTTTGAGATCCGCAAAAACATTCTTAAGTATGACGAAGTAATGAATCAACAGCGTAAAGTTATTTACGCAGAGCGCCAGCGAGTGCTTGCTGGTGCTGATCTAAAGTCTGAGATTCAAGACTTCATGCGGGACACCATCGCAGGTTACGTCACTGCTGCTACCCAAGATCCATATGAAGAGAATTGGGATCTAGAAAAGCTCTGGAGTGCGCTGCAACAACTTTATCCAGTATCAACCACACCAGAGCAGATCAGAGTTTCATCCGGTGGTGTGCTTGATCCAGAGACCATGACGGCATATTTAATTGAAGATGCCGAGCAGGCATATCACGCCCGTGAAGATAATTTGGGTGAAGAAGTTATGCGGGAATTAGAGCGTCGCGTGGTGCTTAGTGTGCTTGATACAAAGTGGCGAGAGCATCTATACGAGATGGACTACCTGCAAAACGGCATTGGGCTGCGCGCCATGGGACAGCGTGATCCACTAGTTGAATATCAACGTGAAGGCTATGACTTGTTTGTTGCGATGATGGATGGCATCAAAGAAGAAACTGTCACTTATGTGTTTGCCGCACAAGTTCAGGTTTCACCGGCAGCAGCAGATGTGGAAGTGGATGCTCCAGGTCTTGCTACCGCACCCGCTCGATCAGTAACTGGCGGTGATCTGGAATATCCGGATACGCCACGCAATGCTGCTTGTCCTTGTGGATCAGGTAAAAAATACAAACGTTGCCACGGCGATCCCAGGCGCTAACCAAACACAATCGCAGTTGCCCGCCATCTGCCGTGCTGCACTTCTAATCTAAGCGCAATTGCACGCGATCGCTTTGCACCCTGAATTACCACCGCAGCTTCCGCAACTTCATCTGTTGGCATAAACACCCGAACCGATCGAACCAACGGTCGATGTCGCGGTGTGAGTTTTGCAATGCGCTGCGCGTGCGCATTTATTACGCCATAGACCTCAGGGCTTAGCAACATTGCTAACTGCGAAACTGATCGCGCTCCAGCAAGCACTTCTAAAATTCCAGCAACTAATTGACCTGCCCAAATAGCTGGGTCACGTTGCCCAACGCGCAAATTAGGGGAGAGCTGTAATTCCGGCAGATCAACAATCTCCCGAGCCACAATTGGCGCATATTGCAGTGCTAGTTGAGGTTGTTCATATTTCGGTCGGTTCACCTGCTCGAAATAATCAAATGAATCGTCATCAGCCGTTGGTGGTGGACTGATAATTATTGGACTAAATGTGGTTGTCATATTGCTCCTTTCTGGAAGCGAAATAATGGTTAGAAATTTCCCATCTGGTAATCACCCAAAGTGGTGATTACCAGTTATAGGTAATACCGAAATGTTTGTTGTGAAAACGCATTAAATTCTGGACATGACTGAACCTGGGCCACATTTCCAGCAACTAAGCGATGATCTGGATCAAACTTGGCGCAGCGCAGCTGCTGCCAAGTTAGCTGCCGAGATAACGGAGTTAAGCCAAACAAATCGATTGCAATCTTCACTTGCTAATCGGCTAGCAGCTTGTTCTGAGATAGTGGAATTTTCCTTAGTAACTGGCGAGACGTTATCCGGGCAGGTGCTATTAGTAGGAACTGATGCGATTTTGCTGCGAACTACTACCAAGAAATTACTACTGCCAATTAGCAGCATCGTTACGGTAATTGGATTAGGTAAATCAAAGAGTTTGAATCGCCCTAATCGGGCCATCATGCACCCAGTGTTGCTGCGGCAGATTCAGCAAAACGTAACCGCAGAAACAACCACTAATGATTTATTGGTTGGAACCCTGGTTGCCGTTTGGGCGGATGTCTTTGATATGCAAATAGCTCAACAGCGGATCGCAATCGCTATTTCAACCATTGTCAAATGGGAGTTGAGTTAAGTTGCGCAAAAAGTCAATATCCAGATCATCTGCACGACTATCACCAATGACTGCACCAGCAAGTCGTTGGAGCCGAGTGCCTAAAGTACTTGGTGCAGGTTTGTTCGCTACCGCAATCATTGTTGGCTTGGGCGCGATTTCAGCACCAGCTGAACTCACTGAATACTTGGTGTACAGCAGATCATTGCCTGCTGGCACAAAACTTAATACAACTGATCTGACCGCCATCTCCGTCACGGCAGAGTCGAGGCTCGTTGGTTATCAGCTTGATATTGAGGAAGTAGTTGGATCTGAATTGGTTCATCCAGTCGTGCAAGGGGAGTTAGTTGCCAAATCTGATTTAAGAATCACATCCTCGGCACTGCAAGAATTAACGCTTAGTTTCACGCTTAACTCATTACCGCCCGATGTGACTAAAGGCGATCAACTTGATCTTTGGGTGGTGCCACAAGATGCTGCCGGCAATGTGCTTGGTCCTGCTCGGCTGATCGGCCAGAACTTGGTTGTTGCCGCAACTAATGCTGAAACTGCCAATATCAGTAATGAGCTAGCCATCACATTCTTTGTGTTACCGAACCAAGTTGCTGATCTACTAGATGCCGTTGCGGCTGGCGAGATTCATTTGGTGCGCCGATGAGCGGGATAGTGGCTGTCGCTTCAGCTAATGAATCGCTGCTTGCTCAAATATCGGCCCGGTTACTGCACCCTTCAATTGGCGTTGAAGAAATAGTCCGTCAGGCTGATGCAGCCGAACTTGCTGCGTTGGTTGAGACCGCTGAGGTGGATTTAGTTGTACTAGATCCCGAGTTACCTAAATTAACCAAGAGTTTAGTTAAACAGCTAAACCGAAGCGTTGAAATCATCTTAGTTTCAGTTGATCCGGAAGCAAAGTCACGATTTGGCTTTGGTCTCACCGCAATCAAATTAACAGATCTATCTGGAAAGTTAAGCAAATATAGATCTGAACTGCGAATCGCTTCAGACTCATCTCAATCACAATTGCTGTTATTTGCCGCAGTGGCATCTGGCAGTGGCGCTAGCAGCGTTGCGATAAATGCTGCATATCAGCTTTCAAAACAATCAAATGTGTTGCTCATGGATTTTGACTTAACACATTCCAGCATTGCCGCGCAACTAAATTTGAATCAGCCGGCAACGGGTATGGTAAAAACCATTCAAGTAGTGCTGCAAGGCGAGTTGACGACAGCGGAATTGGCATTGAATTGCGTTAACTTTTTACCAACGCTACGGCTATTAACTGGAAATATTGATTTGAATCAGATGGTTGAGATGGATTTCGCGTTGCTTGCAGAAATTGTTGATACAGCCATGAAGCTGGATCAGATCGTGATCTTGGATTTAGGACAATTGCTTAGTTATGGACCAATCGCTGTGATTCAACATCAGTTGCTGGCAATGGCAACTAAAGTAATGCTGGTTTGTGCCGCAGATCCCATCTCATTGCTCAATACCTGCAATTGGCTTACAGGTACCGGTAACAAATATAAATCTAAGTTAGAAGTTGTGATCAATAAATTATCTTCAAAGGCAGCAGCTCCCGAAATCGCTAAATTGATAACTGAAGCAATAGGCAGTAAACCAGTTGCCTATTTTCCGGAAGATCATAAGTTGTTTCAGGAATCCCTTTGGTCTGGCAAAATTGCAGCAGCACTAACACCAAAATCTAAATTTGCTCGCACTATGCGAAATTGGGCTAATCAGAGCGAAGCGATTGAAATTCCTGTTACCAATAAATCCAAAAGAGGGTTAGCACGACTAAAGCAAGTTAGTTAGTAGATCCCTTGTCCTGCTCTTTAATTTCAGCTAATAACTCTCGAATCTCCGCCCGTAAGTAATCTCGAGTAGCAACATCACCAAGCGCTGCGCGAATCGCTGAAATTTCTCGCGCTAAGTATTCAGAGTTTGCGTGCAATCGCTCATTGTGGGCTCGATCTTCAGCATAGGTAACGCGGTCTCGATCAGCTTGTCTATTTTGTGCTAGCAAAATCAGTGGTGCGGCATATGACGCCTGCAGCGATAACACCAAGGTCAAGAAAATAAATGGATACTCGTCATAACGTAGGAATTGCGGTGCAAAGATGTTAAGCCCTAGCCAAGTAGTAACTACAACTGTCATCCAAGCAATAAAACGCCACGATCCGATAAATCGCGCGATGCGCTCACTCACTCTTCCAATTCGTTCCGGATCGCGAGCCTGCCGCAGTGATTTTGTTGCAGGCTGATCCAATCTTCGGTTAGCCATTTCGAACCTCCGGTTGATCGCGCCAATCAGCTGGCAACATATGATCAATTAAATCATCTGCAGTTATCGCACCGATTAATCTGTCCGCCTCATCAATAACGGGCAATGCAACTAAGTTGTAGGTGGCAAATCTCTTGGTAACTTCGGTTAAGGTAGCTGACGGCAGCACCGCATCAATTTCAGTATCCAGCACTGAAGACACCAAAGTGAATGGCGGCTCTCGGAGTAGCCGTTGGGTATGAACTACGCCGAGGAATTTCCCGGTTGGTGTTTCCGTTGGTGCCCGCACTACAAATACCTGTGCCGCCAACGATGGCGTGACTTCCTTTACTCGAACTGCAGCAAGCGCATCTGCAACAGTTGCAGTTGCCGCCAGAATTACTGGACTAGAAGTCATCATTCCGCCAGCGGTGTAATCGCCGTATGTGAGTAGTCGCTTTAAGCTGGCAGCATCAGTAGGTTCCATCAACTCCAAATAAGTTGCTGCATTTTCTGGTGACATTTCACTTAGCACATCTGCCGCATCAGCTGGATCCATCTCTTCCAATACATTGGCCGCACGACTTACCTCAAGTCGCTGCAGCAATGCAACTCGATCATCATCTGGCAATTCCTCTAATACTGCAGCCAGCACCTCATCTTCTAAATCTTGTGCTATTTGAAGTCGTATCTCAAATGAGAGTGTTAACAAAAATTTTGCCGCATCTGCCTCATGCATCTCATTTATCTGAGCGAGCAATCGCTGCTCTTCAGTTATTGATGCGTGGCTTGATTCAAAAATTAACTCAGACCAATCAATCATGGTCTCTGCTGCTTTTCGCATGAATCCAGCAGTGGTGTCCCGAACAAACAGCGTGGTGATTGACCACTCTCGAGATTTATTATCTAACTGCATCGCTAAATCAACGATTTTCTGTTTTGCAGACTTACCTTGAATTTTAAAGTCTTGATTTCGCAATTGACCAAGCGCTAACACTTCATCGGCATGAAGTTGGAATCTTCTCAAATTTAACGTCCCGGTACTAACCACTTGATCCGCGGAAATATCTGTTATCCGACCCATTGGTAAAAATATCCGGCGCTTCGGTGGCACTTCCACTACTAGCCCCCGCACCCTTGGTGCTCTATTGGCGGTTGGTCGCGAGATAACAGCGTCGCGAATTCGGCCAACTTGATCACCATTTGGATCAAAAATGGCAGTTCCCGCTAATCGGGCCAGAAAAATGCGACGCTCCACGCCACAAGGCTAACTCATCGGCTTAGGGCCGTAGGGTCGTTCTGTGAATTCAGTGCACTATCGAACAGACTTAATTGCGTTGGCGGTTGCGGTGCTGGCAGTGTCCAGCTCTGGTCCCATGATTGCAGCCTGCGCTGCGCCAGCATTGGCAATTGCGTTTTGGCGCTGCTTTATCGGCGCAGGAGTTACCGCACCAGTTTCTTGGTTGCGAAACGCAGCAGTTTGGCGCAGTTTGTCCCGTCGGGATTGGTTGGGCGCATCGCTGGCTGGATTATTTCTAGGACTTCATTTTGCCGCCTGGATTCCATCACTTCGTTACACCTCGATTGCAGCATCAACTGCAATTGTTGCAACTCAAGTAGTTTGGGCAGCACTTATTGCTCATGTTTTAGGAACTAAAGCGCCACGTCGAGAATGGTTTGGCATTGCAATCAGCCTAATTGGCGTCATCATGCTAACTGGAATTGATGTTAGTTTAAATCGAACTGCCCTTATTGGTGATTTACTGGCATTAATTGGTGCGATGATGGCTGCGGCTTATATGACAGTGGGTCAACGGGTGAGAAAAAATATTCCCACCAGTGTTTACACCACAATTGTTTATGGTGCAGCAGCTGCAGTGCTGCTGATTTTTGTATTAGTTTCAAATTCACCATTAACTGGTTATGCTGCACGTGATTGGATTTTAATTCTGGCATTGACCGGTATTGCTCAATTGCTAGGTCACACCTTGATGAATTTAGCGCTGCGCTCGCTTTCAGCTACCACCATCAGTTTGGCTATTTTGTTAGAGATGCCAGGTGCAGTGTTAATTGCCTGGTTCTGGCCTGGCCAGCAACCACCATGGCAACTGTTTCCGGCAATGGTTTTAATTATGACGGGGTTAGTGATTGTAATTAAATCAACTAGAGCAAGTTACGCCAAAACTGATCCAGCACCACAGTAGTGGCTGGTACGTTTTCCACGTTTGGTGAATGCGCAGCATCTGGAATCACGACATATTGCGCACCAATAGTTTCAGCCATCTGATGTTGCTGTTCGATTGGCCAAGCATCGTCAGCTACGCCATGCGTTACTAAAACTGGCAAGCCAGCGGTTGCTTTCTTTGCAACATCATGACTTAGGTCCGCTTGATCAATCAGAATTTGAGCTTTACCCAGCAGCGCTGCGGTTTTGGTGTTTGACCATCTGGCTCGAAGGAATTGCTCAACATTAGCACTGGAGAGTTTGTCCTCAGCTTTCATCTCAGCAATGCTGGAATCAATCCGATTGTTCTTATTGCCAGCCCGCAAATCAACTTGAAAATCCTTTAACCAGGCGTAGCTATCACCTGGAATTGCGCCAGGGCCGGAGCAGAACAGCGTGAGCGAAGCAATGTTGGCACCTGAAATAGCAGCAGCTTGTGCTACTAGACCGCCAAACGAATGACCTAATAAATGAACTGGTTCGGAAAACGATTCTGTTACCGATACTAGATCTGCGGAAAATTCTGCCAATGTATAGTCGTCGATGTTCTCGGTGCCGGCGGATTCATGGCAGCCTCGTTGATCAACTGCAATGGCATACCAACCTAATTTTGCTAACTCCGGCAATAGATGAATGAAATCCTCTTTGCTGCCAGTAAAACCATGAATTAGCAGCGCTGTGCCAATTGGTGCTGATTCAGGCTCGGCAATCAGCGCAGCAAATTCGCCGCGTTCGGTATTTATTTTCGCTGGATGTTCATTGCCAGCTAACTGCATGGATTTTGGAGTGCTCATTTGTTGCGAATCTTATTAGTGCGCTGCCGTGGGCGATCTGATTTCTGGCCGGTTGGCTTTTGTTGTTGCGGAGTTTTTTCTGCCGCTGGCTTAGCTGGAACCAGCCGACCTTTAGTGCCAGCTGGAATGCCAAGTCCAATATAAACATGCTCACTGCTGGAGTATGTCTCTATCGGATCAGCGAAAGGAAGTCCAAGTTCACTATTAATCCGCTGCCATTTCGCTAAGTCCGCCCAGTCAACCAGCGTGACTGCCACGCCAGAGGCACCCGCTCGACCAGTTCGCCCGATTCGGTGGACGTAGGAGTTTTCATCGTCTGGGCAGTCAAAGTTAATTACGTGACTTACTCCTTCAATATCAATGCCACGGGCAGCAACATCGGTTGCCACCAAAATGTTTGACTTTTCACCTTTGAATTTTTCTAGTGATTTTTCTCGCGCACCTTGCCCCATATCGCCATGAACACTAACTGCACTAAAGCCACGTTCCACTAAATCTTCAGTAAGTTTTTGCGCATTTCGTTTGGTGCGGCAAAAGATAATTGATTTGGTGCAAGATTCTGCCTGCAATACTCGAGCCACTAACTCAGTCTTATCAAGTTGGTGTGCTCGCCAGACATGCTGCTCAATGGCATCAACAATTGAACTATCCGCATCTGCAGGATTTACCGCACGGATATGCACTGGTTGGTTCATGTAGCGGCGCGCCAAGTTAATAATTTGACCGGGCATAGTTGCGGAGAACAGCATGGTTTGCCGTTTAGTTGGCAGCTTGGTCACCAATTTCTCAACGTCCGGCAAAAATCCCATATCTAACATCTCGTCGGCTTCATCCAACACCAGCACCCGAATCGCGCTAAGGTCTAAATGACGCTGATTGGTTAGATCTAAAATTCGACCAGGCGTGCCAACAATTACATCTACGCCAGACTTCAAAATATCAATTTGCGGCTCATATGCCTTGCCACCATACAGACACAAAATCCGAAGATCTAATTCAGCTGCTGCAGTTTCTAAATCTTCGGCAACTTGAATCGCTAATTCTCTGGTTGGGGCAAGCACCAAAGCTTGTGGTTTTCCAACCGCTGTACCTAGCTGGGTATATTGCGGATCCTTGGCTGGGATCATGGCTTGCAGCAACGGTATGCCAAAGCCAAGCGTTTTACCGGTACCAGTTTTTGCTTGACCAATAATGTCTTTTCCAGCAAGCCCTAACGGCAAAGTTAATTCTTGGATCTGAAATGCGTCTGTAATGCCGGACTTGGCTAGCGCATTACAAATCTCTGGCTTTACGCCCAGTTCAATAAAGTTCATTAATTAAAACCAACGCGAGTTGCTGCTGCTGCACCGAACTCTACGTAGGCAAGTTTGGAAACTGGCACCATCACTCGTCGTCCCTTGGCATCAGTTAAATCCAAAACACCTTCTTTAGCGATGCTGTCTGCAACAAGTTTAGAAACTTTTGCAGCGTCATCTTCCATGTCCAAAATGATTTCACGCATAGCTTGTTGAACACCAATTCGAATTTCCATTACTCCTCTTTCAATCTACCTGTGGATTAGTTAGCGGGAATGACGATATGCCACGCCAAGCTAATGCCGCTAGCAATCTTGTTGCTAATTCTTTGTTTGTGCCGCCTTGCTCAATCCAACGCTGGGCCGCGTTTTGAGCTAGCCCGGTTAATGCAGCACCTAAAATTAGAGCTTGTTCACTTGGAATCTGCGTGTTCTGCGCAATTACACTGCCAACTAACTCTGCGCAATCATGTTCAGCTCTAGTCACTCGGAATCTAACAGCTGGTTCATTAATTAAGTCACCGGAATAAACTAACTTTATGCCACTTGCAGGCTCTTCAATCAGATCAAAGTAAACTGAAATTGTTGCTCGAAGTCGCTGCTTGTTATCAGTTGTGGAGTTGAGGGCACTTTTAATTCGCTCCAACAACGTGTCACAACCTTGATCTAATAGCGCTAAATAAAGTTCTAACTTACTTTCAAAGTGTTGATAGAGAACTGGCTTAGATACGCCAGCCCGATCCGCAATCTCCTCCATTGAGGCGGCGTGATAGCCGTGTATTACAAAGGCGTCTCGGGCTGCCACCAGCAACGCTGCCCGACGTTCTTCACGAGGCATTCGCACTGGCGGTTCGGAATAGTTTGCGGTCACGGGGTAAGGGTAGGGGTAACCAAATCTTTACGCCGATTTGGCTTGAATTATAGGGATTTGGTACGAGTTAAGTAGTTAAAGCTGAGCCAACCGGGCAGCACCGGCAACCAAAACGTAGCTAACCGATAAAGCAGGGTAACGCTAATTGCAGTTCCTGCTGGCAAGCCACCTGCCGTGAGTGCAGCAACAAGCACTGCTTCTACGGCTCCTAAACCACCAGGGGTTGGCGCAAGAGAACCTAACGTCGCGCCAGCTAAATAAATAAAGGCCACCGTAATTAGTTCAGTAGATTGACCAAAAGCTCTAATTGATGCGGCAAGACAGAAGATGTAAGCGAGGTTCATTGCAACCCCGCTGACACTCGCCAACAATAATCGCTTAGGCTCACTTAACACTTTTACAACTGCAGGAATAAGTTGCTCACGAAAGCCAGCAGTGACTTTCAAGAGCCAGTTGCGACCAAATGGAATAGTAAATAGCAGAATTAAAAGTGCAACACATAACGTAATTGTCAGGATTATCCATCTTGGTGGGTCAAAGCTCAGATCTGTAGAAGTACCAGCAATAACACTAACTGCAATTAACATCAGCAAATGAACACCGATCATGGCAACTTGACTCATTGCAACGGTTGCCCCAGCAACGCCAGAACTCAGTCCAGTTCGCTGCAAATATCTAACATTTAATGAAACTGCGCCGACTGAAGACGGGGTGATCAGCGTGATGAAACTCCCAGCTAAATGAGCCAGCATTGTTTTGAACCAATTTAGTCGAGATGGCGAGAAAGCAGTTAGCGTAAACGTTGCGGCAACATAAGTCAGTGCTGAAAAGCCTATTGCGACTAATACCCAACCCGTATTGGCAGCACTGAACAAGTTAATTAAATTGACTTCTGCTAACTGGTTTAAGATGGCATAACCAGCCGCAACTGAGATTGTTAAAACTAAAATCGTTCGAGGCTTAAGCCGCTCAATATTTAGTTGCTCTTGATCTGGATCAAAGCCTAAGTTGGCCAAAACTGTTCTAAGTTCGCTAAGACTGGATTTATTGGTCCGTAAATTCGCTCGTGACGTTGCGCTCATGGCGATAGGCTGCAGCAATCTTGCCGCATAGAAAACTTGATTTCGGGTAAGCTCATTAGTCGCAATTTTGACAGCTCGCGCTGCCCCCACCATTTGCGAAGTAGCCAGCAGCAACTCGGCAACATCAAGTGCCATCAATAACTTGGATGCTGCAATTACCGCAGAATCCAAATTAACAACCATCACCTTATTGTTCTTGAGACCAAATGAATCCAACGTAGCGTGGCGATGAGCAATATCTGCTTGATGCAGGCGCTTTAGTTCCTGCCACATCTGAGCTAATCGCTGTTCTAAGTCAGTATCAGAGGCGGTAATTTGGGTTAATTCAAGATCCTCGCGAACCAACACGATTGCATCTGCCGAAATCTCTTTGACCGCATATAACTCAGCTGTTGCAACGCCAGCATTTTTGGCGGCGAGGTTTGCCAGCATCAACCGCTCTGCTTTAGATCGCATGGCAAGCCCGGCACCAGAATCAATTCCGCGCAGCCGTAATGTGCGCCAAAAACTAGAAATAAACCCAGATCTATCTGCATCGCGATCCAAAATCTCAAGCAACACTTTCTTTCCTGAACTTAACGTTGCTCGATAAGTGTTAACTGACACTTCTACCAGATCAGTTTCATCGAGACCAAATTCTGGAATCTCATTAACTATTTGCGACAAGCTTGGTCTTGTTGATGGCGTACCCAGCAATGTGCGAACTAACAATCCAGCAACAATTCCTCCAATTGCACTTAGTGCCTGTGCTATCAAAGTCGCTGTTCCAGCTAACACAACTGACCAACCAAATATCATCGATATTGCTACCGTTACAGTTGACCACAATTTTCGCTCGGTAAGTCGAAGCACAACCGCAATCGCCAAGATTGTGGCGAGCAGCGTATTAATGGGTGGGGTTGAGGTGATTTGCGAACCACCAACAAAAATTGCATAAATCTGTGAGTTATCGGTTTGTTCAATAAAGTTGTTAGCCAAAATTGCTGCAACTATGGCAACTAGTGCCGCTAAATGAGCTTCAAACAGCAGTCGAAATTTTCGCTCTGCTACACCTAGGATCAAGAATGCAGCTGGCAGCAACAGCGCTAATGTGCCGCTGATTGCGGTAAGAATTGCAACTAGAAAATTTGGCAGCAATTGAGTTGCCTGCACAATGTCTGATTCCAAACCTGATGTGGTTTGGGCAGCGAGGTTTGCTGCGGCAAAAATAGCAGCGCCAAGCCCAACCGCAAGGAGCAATCGGGCAAGATCAATAGGTCGTCGGACTCGGCTGGATGCGGCGCTCACGTGCTCATCGTGCCATGTCTACCGGGGAAATCAGGCAGATGTCGCCCTGAATGGCAACAATGAGCCAATGGCAATTCAATTAACTTGGCCGACCACCGCTGCCCAAACCCAACTCACTGCAGCGCAGCAAGCAGGGTTTACCGACCTTAGTGGAAACCACTTAGTAATTGGTGCCGCCGGTAGTGGGCGCAGCACGGCCGCACTACATGCCACGTTAGCGGCAACAAATAAATTTGGCGCGACAAAAGTATGGGGAATTGCCGCAAGCAGAAGTTCGGCAACTGAGTTTAGATCTAGATTAATTGGAATAAATCCATCAGCAACGCCAAGAGTTTTCACCATCTCGGCAATTGCTTATGCCATGTTACGAACTGAATTAATTCAGCGAACTGCTGGCGAGATCAACTTAACCATGTTAACTGGACCGGCACAAGAAGCCCGGATTAGGGAATTAATTTCACGCTCAGCGATTTCTTGGCCGAAGCGCTGGCAACAAGCGGTGAATACCAAAATATTTGCAAGTGATTTACGTAGATATTTAGACATTGCCAGCAGCAATGGTGAATCACATCCAGACCCAGATGTCCAAGCTGCGATTTCTCAGTATGCAGCGATGTTGCTGAATGAATCGCAGCAACGACACGAAACTAATTATATTGAAGCTAATTTAGCAGCGGCAAAATTACTAACAGATGAATCGATGCAGAGCCGAAATATGTTTTCGCCGGCTGCAATTATTGTTGATGATTTACATGATTTTGATCCATCTCAGCTGAAACTGCTAACTGCACTTATCCAAACCACCTCCTATTCGCTAGTGACATCAAACTCAGATGCTGCAGTGCTTGGATTCCGCGGAGTTGGCATTGAGGTAACAAAACTGTTCCGTGATGCTATTTCGCCAAAGCCACACTTGCTGGACACGGTTTTTCGGCATGGTGAAAATATTGGAGCACTGGCTAGAGAATTTCTGCCGACAACTATCGCGCCAGATTTGAACCACATAGAAGCGGCAGCGATGCGACAACCAAGTTATGCTGCTAAGTCAGACGGTGAAGTTATTTATGAAGTGAGTGCAACAAGCACTATCCGTGACGCACTAATTGTGGATCGGATCATGAAAGCAAGAGTTAATGAAGACATTGATTTCACTAATATTGCAATCATCGGCAGGTCCTTTAGCTCGTTAGCTGAACTACGACGAGTCTTGGCGGAAGCGGCCATTCCAGTTGAATTTGCGCCAGACAATGTGGCATTAGCTAAAGATCCAGCGGTGATGCAATTGCTCGTTGGATTGGAAATAGTGGCGAATTCAATTGAATTCAGCGATCCAGCCAAATTAATTCAATTTGCGCAAAGTGAAATAGTTGGAATGAGCGCTGCTCAACTGCGCAATACGGCACAAATTTTACGCAGTTTTGGACACTTTGGTAGTACAGCTGAGGTGATTGCAAAAGTGCTTCGTTCGCCGGTGCTGTTAGGTGAGCTGCCATTTAATCCAGCACTACAACCCATTCGACGTGCGGCGGCAATTTTGCACTCAATGGCAGCAACGGATGACAAGGCAACCACACTGGCAGAGACACTCTGGTGGCTGTGGCAAGGAAAAGTTAATCGAGCGATATCAAACTTACTCGGTTATGACGCTGATGAAAGTTGGCAAAACTGGCCGACTAGATTGGCTCAGCAAGCGAAAGCCAATTCCGCAGCGGGGAGAAGAGCAGATCGAGATTTAGATGCGGTGCTGGCGTTATTTGACGCAGCGGATCGAGCTGATCGGACCAGTAAAAGCAAAGCTGATCTAACTAATTTCGTTGCTGAATTACTACAACAAGATGCAGCCAGTGAAGTATTAATACAGCGCGCCCAAACTGGCGTCGCTGTATTAACTGCGCATCGTGCTCGCGGTCGCGAATGGAAGTTAGTATTCCTAATTGATTTGCAAGAGGGTATTTGGCCAGCAACAAATGTCAGGGAATCCATAATTGCGCCACGAGATTTTGCTGGGCAGCGGGGGCGTTTGGCTGAAGAGCGCAGGCTCGCAGCAGCTGCAGTGGCTACTTCAACCGATAAATTAGTTATTTCAGTTATTAACTCGAAAGTTGATCAAGGCACTGCACCGTCAACTATTCTGCTAAACGCAGAATTACCGCCGACTGTTTCTGCTACACCACCAACGCTGCTTTCAGCTCGTGGCCTGATCGCACAATTGCGAGCAACTGCAACCGATACAACTGTCTCCGAGAAGTTACGGCTAGCAGCAATTTCACGATTAGGTCATTTGGCCAAACAGTCCGATCCACGGTTCCGGCCGGCTCATCCAGCACAATGGTGGTTTACCGCTGAACTAACACATTCTGAGAATCCAATCATTGGTAACAGCCAACAGTTAAGTGTTAGTGGCTCGATGCTAGAGAGCATCACCCGATGTCCTACTCAGTGGTTCTTCGAACGTAAGTTAGGCATTTCAGATAAGCCAATTGCAAATACAGTTGTAGGAATTGCTATCCACTCAATTGCGCAGCGAATTGTCAATGAGAAGTTAACTGTGGAACAGGCAGTCAATGAATTAAAGCAGATCTGGCCAGAGCAGATATTTGATGCTCCTTGGCAGGCGCAAGTGCAATTCGCAGAAGCAGAATCCATGGTTAAATCACTTCATGATTGGTTGAACACAAATGCCCAGCAAGTTGAAGGAGCTGAAGTCTCATTCAAGGTGCGCCATGCTGATCTGGTTGTTTTGTTGGTTGGCAAAATTGATCTATTAACTAAAAATCAATCAAATGAGTTAGAGGTAATTGATTTCAAAACAGGTGCAACTAAACCCACAAAAGCCGATCTTGCCGAACATGCCCAGCTGGGGATTTACCAGTTGGCAGTAAGTAATAGTGCGGAGTTAAATCCAGCTCAACTTCCAGTTACAGCAAAGTTGATCCAGATAAGGGCCCGAAATGTCAAGGGGGAGGCCGTTGAACAAGAGGCGCCTATGTTGGATGACGGCACCTGGTTAGCCAAGAAAATTACTGAGGCAAAAACCAGGATTGTAAATGAAGATTTGCCTGCTAAGCCGGGCACTCACTGCCGAAATTGCAGAGTTAGAAATATTTGTCCGGCAGTGCCGGAGGGTGATCAGGTGACAGCATGAGTGACTTGGTTAATTTAGATAAGTTAAGTGTCGAACAAATCGCGGCGGCGAAATACGACTCTCAGCCTTTGGCAATAATTGCTGGGGCAGGAACCGGAAAAACTACAGTGATGAGTGCTCGGGTAGTTCACTTAGTTAACTCTGGTGAAGTTAATTCCGAGCAAATTTTGGGACTTACCTTTACTAATAAAGCGGCTAGCCAACTTCGAACTCGAATTGCAAAGCAGTTAGGTAAAGATTTTCAAGATCGGTTGCCAACTATCGCCACCTATCACTCATTTGCCCGCCAGCTATTGATCGATCATGGTGCAATTTTGGGCATAGAACCAGACCACAAGACGCTAACTGATTCTGCTCGCGCCCAGTTAGCACTTCAAGTGTTAGCTCAAACTCAATCCGAAATTGTGAATCTTGATTATTCAACCGGTCGATTAGTTGAAATGATTATGAATCTCGATGATTTATTAGCGGAGCATTTGCTGGCATTTGATCACCTAACTCATTTTGACAGAAATTGGATTGAGCAATTAATACCTATAGCGACAAACCAAGATATTCGCACTGCAATATCAGTGGCTCAGGAACGAATCGAATTAACTCAGTTAGTAAAAGAGTTTCGATTACTTAAGCATGAATTGGGTTATGTTGATTTTGCTGATCAAATGCGACTGTCCTTCGAATTATTAACTAGTGATCATGAACTTCCAAAGAAATTGAGAGAGCAATATCAATGCGTGCTGCTTGATGAATATCAAGATACATCTTATGCGCAACAGCAGATGTTGTTACTGGCCTTTGGTGATGGCCACAGCATCACTGCAGTTGGTGATCCGCTGCAATCTATTTACGCTTGGCGGGGGGCCTCAGCAGATACCACTCGAAGTTTCCCGCAGTTATTCAAAACCAAGCTTAATCAGCCAGCCCAGATCCTGTCGCTTAGTGAAAATTATCGATCTGCTGCATCGGTGCTCACGAGCGCGAATGAAGTTATCGCTACCGTGCGTGCTGCTAACCCTGGCTCTATTCCATTAGTGCAGGGAAATACTGAACTAGGCAGTGGCGAAGTTCGAATTGGTTGCTATGAGCGAGTTGGCGATGAAATTGCAGCTATTGTCACTGAGATAACGTCACTGGTAGATCGAGGCGTCAAAGTAGATGACATCGCAGTGCTTGGCCGAACCGCATCCTCATTGCTAAAAATTCACCAAGGACTTATTGCTGCCGGAATTCCAGCAGCATTGGTTGGGGTTGAAACGATCTCGCGGACACCAGAGGTCGTTGAGATTCTCTCGTTAATGGAGGCGGCGGTGGATCCGCTGGCATCTGCAGCAGTTGCGAGATTGTTGATATCACCAAGGCTAAACATTGGCGATCGAGATCTAGTAGCACTGGCTAAGCGAGCAGCGGAATTGGTAGCAGACGTGCTACCAGATCAACAGTTACCGGAAGAGTTTGAAGTATTGGATCTATTAAAACAATCATCACTCTCTGATGCGCTGCTGAATTTGGCTGATAGTGATGTTTCGCCAGCAGGCGCTATTCGGATGCAGCAACTTGCAACCGATATTGAAAATGTTCGCTTAGCTGGCAACGCGTTAGATGCAATATGGCGTGCAATTCAGGTTTTGAATATGGATATTGAGTTGTATGCCAATCCAACTAGTCGCATCACCCAGCGGGCGAATGTAGTTGCTGGGTTTGTTGACTTAGTTCGAGGCTGGACTGAATCTTCTGATGATCAAAGCGTGACGGCATTTATAAGTTGGATTAATGCTTCGAGAAGATTCAAAATCGTGCCAAAAATAGAGGTGCCACTAGTTTCTGGCGCAGTTTCGCTGCTTACTATTCATCGGGCAAAGGGCTTGGAGTGGCCGCATGTCTTTATTCCTGAAGTCACCAGTGATGTTTTTCCTAGCGGTCAAAGCAGATCAGTATTTACCTCAGTCGCTGATGCGCTACCACACTCACTGCGCGGCGACAGAAGTTCGTTGCCGCCAGATCCCGATGCAGATAAGAAATCGATGGCAACATTTAAAGCTGCAGTCAAAGACTACGCACTCGCAGAGGAGTTACGACTGTTCTACGTTGCGCTAACGCGAGCGCAACAAACAGCCACTGTCACTTGTTCGTGGTGGGGCGATACCCAAAAAGGTTGTCGTGGCCCTAGTGAGTTCTACTTAGAACTGAAAAATAGCGCCACCACAATTCTGGCAGATTTCCCAGAGCCAGATCAGAGCAAAATTAATCCATATTTAGTTGAAGAAGATATTTATCGCACTCAAGCCAGCACCCAATATCGGGCCCTGCTAGCTGAAATTGCCGACCAGGTGATCAATAGCAGTGGGGAGTTGCAGCGATTTGATGGATTATCTGAGATCGAGCAAGCGCAGGTGGCGCAATGGGATCAAGCAATTGGTTGGCTTACCTCTAACGAAGAGACTAAATCGGTTGCGTTGCCACATTTACTTACTGCAACAAACTTAATGAAAGTCATAAAGCAGCCAGAACAAGTAGCCCAAAATTTGTTACGTCCTATGCCTGCGGCGCCAGCAAAATTGGCAAGTAGTGGAACTTTGGTACATGCCAAAATTGAAGGCTATTACAAGATGGCCACACTGATTGATTTAGATGAGCTGATTGATGATCCACCGCTGCCAGATGAACTGGTGACAACAGCATTTACCGCATTCGAAAATTCACAGTATGCCCAACTTCGACCGATTGAAGTTGAATGGGCATTTCAGCTCCCAATTGGACCGATGCTAATTTCAGGCCGAATTGATGCGGTATATGAAATTAATGAAGAGCCACTGCTGATTGATTGGAAAACCGGTAGCCCTAAAAACGCCGATACATTGCAGTTAGCTATTTATCGATTAGCGTGGGCCAGGCACAAGAAACTTGAGTTAAATCAAGTCAGTGCGAAGTTTGTATTTTTACCGGATCTAATTGAAATTGCTGGGGAAAAAGAACTCACCGAAGAGCAAATCATTGAACTAATTATTAGTTCAATGGATAGTCGCTGAGATCGATAGATGATCACCAATTAACATTTGCTTGGCAGATACATCAGTTATGTTTAGCTCTCTAGTAGCCAAAATATGATCAAACTGCGCTTTCGGATTATTTATTGGAAAAGTTGGTGTAGTTGGCGTTCGCCGCCACGAGGTAGAATATTTAATAACTCGCGCCGGAAGATTTAAATCACCCAGTAATACTTTTGGTTGTGGGAATTGAGCTAACCAGTTAAGGGAACTGCGGAATTGCCGGAAATTTCTAACTGGAACAAAAGATAAGTGTGTTGTGGCGACTATTATCGAACCGCGCTCAGTTTCTAATTCTGCAGCCAAAACTGCACGTGGTTCGTCATTTATCCAGATCAATCTTGGTTTGCCATTTTCACCTGGAATGGCAATTGGTGTAGTGATGCGAGCTCCGACCAAATCAAGCTGAAACCAATGCTTAACTGGGAATCGAGTGAACAAACCAATTCCATATCTGGGTTCTTGGCTTGAGTTTTGAATATCTATTTCAGCACCAGCGGCTGGCTGCCAGCCCTTTTTACCATCGTCTGGGTTGCCGAGCACAGTTGGTACGAATCGATAATTCGTAAGTCCGGTTTCTTTACTGATCAACTCGGCCTGATCTAAATTGCCACTGCGGTGTTGGAATTGGTCAATTTCTTGAATTGCCAACACATCGGCATTCACATCCCGGCAAGCAGTAACTAATTCGGCTGGATCTATGACTGGAAAGCCATTTGTGGCAGGTCGTTGCAGATTGATACCGTGCATGATGTTCCAGCTAGCTACCCGCACTCCGCCTCCCAATTCACTCACCAAACCTAACTGGGAAAAGTGCTTTAGGCTTGGGGAAATGAACTCAGACCCATTACTCACCTCCTTAATTCTGGCCCGATCGGAGATCAGGCGGCGAAACCGCGAAACCTGGACTGACCTTGACTGGGAAGCGGTTAAATC
>CAYXYW010000012.1:0-21037 GCA_964469855.1 uncultured Bifidobacterium sp. | reverse complement strand
GGTAGCTTTTCGGCCGCACCAGCAAAGTGCTTCAACTTGAAGCACACTCACCCGATCAGCTAATTCATATAGCCGTTTTGAGCCGGGAAATAGCTCAGTGCGGAAGTCTGCTGTGATGCCAAATGTAAAAATATCAATTCCATAATCATCAACTAGCGCTGCAAGTTGTTCAATTTGTGTTGGCTGATAGAACTGCACCTCATCGCAGATTAAGTAATCAATTCGATTTCCCGCTGCTAATTCTTTTTTCACAAATAAATAAAAATCTAAGTCGTCATCCGCTTCAATTGCTACGGTTTCTAGTCCCAACCGCGAACTCAGTCGAGCCTTGCCAGCCCGATCATTTCTGGTAAAAACTAAGCCAGTTCTTCCGGCAGAAGAGTGATTGTGATGCGTCTGCAGAGCCAAAGTTGATTTTCCGCTATCCATCGTGCCAGAGAAATAAACCAACTCAGCCACTTAAATCCGCCCCTTCAATATTTTGACGCAGATTGTAGATAGGAGAAACCCCAAAAGTCCTGCTCAGTTTCGATAACTACCCCCAACCCACCGCCAAATCCCCAATCTCTTAGTTAGTTAGTGGCAAGATGCCCCTAGCAGGAGGCATTACCTACAATGGCGAAACCAACCAATAAGACGAACGCGCTTACCCCACAAATCTATGACGTTGACGTTGCCGATGAAATGCGCGACTCGTTTTTGGAATACGCATATTCGGTTATCTACTCCAGAGCATTGCCAGATGCCCGCGACGGTCTTAAACCAGTGCAGCGGCGAATCCTGTTTCAAATGTCCCAGATGGGGCTGCGTCCAGATAAAGGGCATGTGAAATCTGCTCGCGTGGTGGGTGAAGTGATGGGTCGGCTGCATCCACATGGCGATGGTGCGATCTATGACGCGTTAGTTCGTATGGCGCAACCATTCACATTATCGCTGCCATTTCTGGATGGTCATGGCAACTTTGGTTCAGTCGATGATGGTCCAGCTGCAATGCGTTACACCGAGTGCCGGCTAGCCCATGCCGCACTTTCAATGACCGATTCAATTGATGAAAACACTGTTGATTTCATGCCAAATTACGATGGCAGAGAACAAGAACCACAAGTTTTACCGGCTGCTTTTCCGGCACTGTTAGTAAATGGTGCAGCTGGAATTGCGGTAGGAATGGCAACATCAATGGCGCCGCACAATTTGGGTGAAACTATTGCAGCAGCAAAATTACTTCTGCAAAAACCGAAGTCCACGTTAGCCCAATTAATGAAATTAATGCCCGGTCCAGATTTTCCAAGTGGTGGTCAAATAGTTGGAATTTCCGGAATTCTTGATGCATATGAAACTGGAAGAGGCAGTTTCAAGATGCGCGCGAGCGCTGCGATTGAGGATGTGAACCCACGACGTAAGGGAATTGTTATTACTGCTCTTCCTTATAACGTTGGGCCGGAAAAAGTGGTCGAGAAGATTAAAGAATTAATCACTGCTAAGAAAATTGAAGGGATTGCCAACGTAACAGATTTAACGGATTACGACCATGGCCTAAGACTGGTCATTGAGATTAAATCTGGATATCAACCCAATGCGGTATTAGCCAAACTATATAAAACCACTCCGCTCGAAGAAGCCTTTAATATCAATAATGTGGCCCTGGTAAAGGGGCAACCCAAGACTCTAAATCTTATTGAATTACTGAACGTATTTTTAGAGCATCGAATTGAAGTAGTAACAAGACGAAGCGAACATCGACGTAAACTCGCCAAGGATAGATTGCACTTGGTAGAGGGCCTACTGCTAGCAGTGCTAGATATTGATGAGGTAATTGCAGTGATTCGCGCTAGCGATGACACTGCTGCGGCAAAGCAGAAATTAATGAAAGTCTTTGATTTATCTGAAATTCAAACCCAATACATACTCGAAATGCCATTGCGTCGCCTGACCAAATTCTCACTGATTGAACTTGAAACTGAAAAATCTGAACTTAAAGCAAACATTAAAAACCTAACGGCAATTCTCAATGATCCCGAGAAATTAAAAGAAACTGTCGCAGCCGAACTAGATGAAGTTGCCGCCAAACATGCAGTTGCCCGAAGGACCGCAATTTTAAGTGATGATGATTTGCCAATAACCATTGATTCGGAATCTGTTGAGATACCAGATCAACCATGTCATGTGTTGTTTTCCCAAGCAGGTCTATTGGCACGGACTGAGGGTGACTCAATTCCAATTAATTCCGGTCGAGTCAAATATGACGCAGTTGCAGCGCAGATTGAAGCCCGGTCACGCGCGCAAATAGGTTTAATCAGCTCTGAGGGACGACTACATCGAGTAAATGTTTTTGATATCCCGGTAACCGCAAAGGCGGGACTTGCCAACAATGTGGCGGCATCTTCGTTGGTTTCAATAAAGCGAGGTGAGCGAATAATTGGTATTACCGCCCTTGACCCAGCTGGAACATTGGCTATTGCCACCGAATTAGGAGTAATTAAGCGACTCGATCTAGCTGACCTGCCAACCAAAGATGCGATTGAAATTATTAATCTGAAACCCGGCGATACAGTCATCAGTTGTGGTTGGATCGCAGCAGACGACGAACCATTAGGTGTAATGATCACCGAAGATGCTCGACTGCTGCAGTTTGAGTTAAGTGACATCAGGTCACAAGGGAGAAATGCGGCGGGAGTTGCAGGCATGAAAACCAGCAGCAAAGGAAAAGTAATTGGTTTTTATATCTGCCATGAGGAAGCTGAAGTAGTGACGGTCGCAGGTTCAGCCGATGCGCTACCAGGCACTAATCACAGCAGCATAAAACTCACTGATTTAGCAGAGTTTTCGATAACGGCCCGGGGTGGAACCGGAGTTAGATGTCATAAGTTCCGAAAAGGTGAAACTAATCTTCTAATGGCGTATGCCGGAAGTTCGCCAATAGTTGCGAATACAGCACGCGGTGCCCAACTTGATTTACCGGAGTTAACTGAACGAGACGCAACCGGAGAAAAACTCACCGCACAAGTTACCGCGTTAGGAAGTTTGATCAGTTAAGCATCGATTTTTGATCGATCCAATGAATTCGCTGCTGAGATGATGAAGTCTTTTCTTGGCGCAACTTCACTCCCCATCAGCAATTCAAATACTTCGGCATCTCTTGCGGCATCCTGCACTGAAACGCGACGCAGCGACCGCGATGCGACGCTCATTGTGGTGTCCCGCAGCTGAACTGCGTCCATCTCACCTAAACCCTTGTATCGCTGGATCGGTTCTTTGATTCGCTTGCCAGCTTTAGTAATCGCCTGTATTTGTTGATGCATTTGTGCATCAGAATAGGTGTAGTGAACATCTTTACTGCCAACAACTTCTATCCGATGTAGTGGCGGCATAGCGGCATAAATTCGACCATCATCTAGCAGCGGCTTGAGGTAGCGATGAAACAAGGTCAATAGCAAGGAACGGATATGTGCGCCGTCTACGTCAGCATCAGTCATGATGATTATCTTGCCGTACCTAACAGATTCCAAATCAAATTCTCGAGCGGAGCCACCGCCGATCACCTGAATGATTGATGCACACTCGGCATTCTTTAACATGTCGGCAAACGAGGCTTTTTGCACATTTAAAATCTTTCCCCGTATAGGCAATAGAGCTTGGAATTCGGAATCCCGGGCTAATTTGGCGGTGCCAAGTGCAGATTCACCTTCCACAATAAAAAGTTCGTTTCGAGAAATGTCTTTACTTCGGCAGTCAACTAATTTCGCTGGTAGTGCGGATGACTCCACCGCCGTCTTCTTGCGCTGAATGTCGCGATGAGTTCTAGCTGCGATTCGAGCACGAGCTGCGTTTGCGATCTTTTCTAACGCTGACTTTGCTTCATTTTTTGCGCCACGTGGTGGCTCAGTGAACCAGTCAGAAATGTGCTTACTCACTACATTTGCGACAACTCGAGTCGCCGCCGGAGTTCCTAATATTTCTTTTGTCTGTCCTTCAAATTGCGGTTCTGGAACTCGAACGGAAACTACTGCGGTTAGCCCCTCCAAGATATCTTCTTTGATAACTGAATCTTCGGTTGGCTTTAGTACCTTCTGCGATTTCAATAACTCGTTAATGGTCTTAGTCAACGAACGCTCAAAACCCTGCACGTGGGTTCCACCTTTAGGGGTTGAAACCACATTGACAAAACTTTTAACTTCGCTGTCGTAGCCAACCCCCCACCGCAATGCCACATCAACATGCATTTCGCGTTCCACTTCTTTGGGAACTAGATGGCCTTTGTCATCCATGACCGGAACGGTTTCGTGAAATTTGCCGACACCTTCAAACTTGATAACCCGAGTTACCGGATCATCTGACGCAAGATGCTCAACAAACTCAGCAATACCGCCTTGGAACTTATAGCTTACTGATTCTTTTCCATTCCTTAAATCAGTCACCGTCAGATTCAGGCCAGAAACCAAGAATGCAGTTTGGCGAGCACGATCGTGTAGCAGCGCGATATCGATCTGCGCATCTGGTGTGAAGATCTGTCGATCTGGCCAAAACCTAACTCGAGTTCCGGTTTTTCCTTTGGGAGCTTTACCAGCAAGTTTGAGGCCACTTTTCTTTGTGAAATTCGCATCTGGCTTAGCTGAATCAAACGTGCCAGCTATGCCGCGTCGGAAACTAATTAAATGAATTTTGCCATCACGATCTACTTCAACATCCATACGTGCCGACAACGCATTTACTACTGAGGCGCCAACACCATGCAAGCCACCGGAAGTTTTGTAACTGGAGCCACCAAACTTGCCACCAGCATGTAATTTGGTCATCACTAACTCAACACCGGAAAGTTTAGATTTTTTCTCGATATCAACCGGAATACCACGACCGTCATCGGTAACTTCAAACGAACCGTCAGCGTGAATAATTGCTTCTACATTTTTGGCATAGCCAGCCATCGCTTCATCTACCGCGTTATCCAGCAGCTCCCACAAGCAATGCGCTAAACCTCGGCCATCCGTAGATCCGATATACATGCCAGGGCGCTTACGTACCGCATCAAGCCCTTCCAAAACGGTGATATCTGCTGCGTCATATCCAGTTTTAGTTACTGGTTTCGCCATTTTGGTGGACTTCCTTACTGGTAGTGGATTCGCAATCCGAGAGTAGAAGGCTGCTGAGAGTTATCTGAGCGCGACACACCCGAGAACCAAAATAAGGCTTTTTGCCAATGCGCCCTCAGGGTAATGGTGTAAAGATTACCCCTAACAAAGGAGGGCTTCATGGCTACTACTACCGCTAAAGCTTTTACTAACTTAGATCGATGTGACCGCTGTGGTGCCCAGGCTTATGTCCGATTCGAATTCGAAAACGGGATGGAGCTGCAGTTCTGTAATCACCACGCAACTGAACACGGCGAGAAAATCCGTGAAGTTGCAGTTGGCATACAAGATGAAAGCCACAAACTAATGGAGCAAGGCAAGTAAGTCTTGGCTTTAATCTAAGTAATCTCGCAATACCTGAGATCTTGATGGATGTCGTAATTTAGACATCGTCTTGCTTTCAATTTGGCGAATCCGCTCTCGGGTTACACCATAAACCTTGCCAATTTCATCGAGCGTCTTTGGCTGGCCATCAGTTAAACCAAATCGCATCCGCACAACTCCTGCTTCGCGCTCGCTTAGCGTCATTAGCACTGACTCCAGCTGCTCCTGCAGTAAAGTGAATGAAACCGCATCTGAGGGCACGATGGCTTCCGAATCTTCAATCAAATCACCAAACTCAGAATCGCCTTCTTCACCAAGTGGGGTGTGCAGCGAGATTGGCTCACGGCCATATTTCTGCACCTCAACAACTTTTTCTGGCGTCATATCAAGTTCACGGGCCAGCTCTTCCGGAGTTGGTTCGCGTCCCAAATCTTGTAGCATCTGACGCTGCACTCGGGCCAATTTGTTAATAACTTCCACCATATGAACCGGAATACGAATCGTTCGTGCCTGATCAGCCATAGCGCGAGTAATTGCCTGTCTAATCCACCAAGTTGCATAGGTTGAGAATTTGTAACCTTTGGTGTAGTCGAACTTTTCTACCGCTCTAATCAAACCTAAATTACCTTCTTGGATTAGATCCAAGAACAACATGCCTCTTCCGGTGTAGCGCTTGGCCAACGAGACCACAAGACGTAAGTTCGCTTCCAACAAATGTGTTTTAGCACGCTGACCATCGCGAGCAATCCATTCCAAATCCTGGCGCTCGGAAGTCTTCTTGATCTTCTGAGTTGCTAAAATTTCCTCAGCAAAAAGTCCGGCCTCAATTCGTTTTGCCAGATCAACTTCCTGTTCCGCATTCAAAAGCGGAACTTTTCCGATTTGCTTCAGATAATCTTTAACTGGATCTGCCGTTGCACCAGCAACTGTTACCGTTTGAACCGGCTCATCTGATTCATCCACATCAGAGATGGTGAAAACTTCAGACTCATCATCTGGTTTTTTCTTTCCAGCTTTCGCGGCATCTGTTTCATCTGATACTTCAGCGATTTCTTCCGCAATCTCTGACTCTAATTCTTTTTCAAGTCGAGCAATTTCTTCTAAATCGATTTCGTCATCGTCTTCATCGCCTTTGCCACGCTTGCGCTTGATGATCGGCTCTAGATCATCTTCCAATAACTCGCCATCTTCACCGAGCACTGCTTTAACTGATGCTGGAATAGCACTTGGCTTCTTGCCAGCATCCCGCAACGCCTGCATCTCAGCTTTTTTGCGCGCCACTTCAGCTGCTTTTTGTTCTTTTTCTTTCTGCTTGGCTAGCGCAATCGCTTCTTTTTCTTTTTTCTTAGCCGCAGCAATCTTCTCTTTTTCTTTGCGGGCTGCTTCCGCTGCTTTTTCCTTGGCTTTTTGTGCGGCAGCCTTCTCTTTTGCTTTTAGTGCTGCTTCTTTTTGTCGAGCAACTTGAGCAGCTTTTTGAGCTTTTTCTCGCTCTTTCTTAGCCGCTGCCGCGGCTTTCTCGCGAGCAATCTTTTCAAGTTTGCGCTGCTTTTCCGCAGCAGCCTTAGCTAATTCAGCTTTCTTTCGCTTCTTAAGTTCTGCCGCAGAGATAGCTGGTTTTTTGCTGCTGGCTTTCTTCGCCGGAGCTTTCTTTGCCGGGGCTTTCTTTGTTGGTGCTTTCTTTGCCGCAGATTTGCTCTTTGCGGCGGTTTTCTTAGCGGTAGGTTTCTTCGCTGCAGCCTTAGCGGACTTGTTGGCTGCGGCAGACTTCTTAACTACCTTCTTCTTAGCTGTTGGCACCTGAGCTCCATTTCGGCAATAACAAGGCCCAAAGTCAAGTGCGGGCACTTGCTTTAGGCGGGGCCAAGTGTCTCACAAGCCTGCCGCTTTGGCTGGTTCAGGCCCGATTACCAGATCCCTGCGGCCTTCATCTGCTGCTTATATGCCCGCACCGCTAGCAACGACTTGGCCGAGGTCACATCAGCTACGGTCATACGTGAGCCACGCTCGCCATATGGCGCGCTGACCTCGCGCCAGCCAGTTGGTCGAACCGCAAACTGTTTGCCGAGTAAGGCAATAAATATTTTGGCCTTATCTTCGCCAAAACCAGGCAGTTTCTTGAGCCTATTAAATAACTCAGTTGCGGTGGCAGCATCCTGCCAAATTTTCTCTGCCTTACCACCATATTCAACTTCAATAATCTGACACAGTTTCTGAATTCGCTTAGCCATCGCTGCCGGAAAGCGATGCACTGCAGGTTTAGTACTTACTAAATCAATAAATTCTGATTCTGCCATGGCAAGTATTTTCTTGGCAGATAACTTTCTTAGGTTCATCCGTTGCGCAATCAAATACGGCCCAGCAAAGGCACGCTCCATTGGTTGCTGCTGGTCCAGCAGCATTGCAATCAGCAATGCCAGCGGATCTTTACTCAGTAACTCATCTGCTTTGGGATTTTGCGCAATTTGAACCATCTGCCCATTCTGGCACAAATTGACCAGATCAGCGCTTTATCAATCTACCACGCGCCGCCACAACACTGGCAACTTTAGTTTTTTGTTGCGTTAAGTCGCTGCCAGCAACTGGGTTGTTCCCGTGCAGCGGGGTGCTCCAAATTGCCTGCCAGGATGCGATAACAGCAATTGGATAGTTGCCGCGTTTTCGATAAAAATGGCTCACCTCAGTTGCAGTCGTACTAATTGTGGTGCCATCTTGAAACAGATATCGATAAGTTGCCGTTGCAGTTACTTGCACTGCTACCCCAGCCACCACTGTTTGGAAAGAAAATTTAGTTGGTGAAGTCACTTTAACTCTAGTAGGCAGATTAACTAAGCTGTTATTGCTTGGTTTCAGATTAAATTTTAATTCCGGCAAATAGCCAACTGCGCTGTCAATAATTTCTTGCTGCACATCTCTAATTGGCTTTGGTCCGGCTGAACCAATACAACTGGTACCACGTAGCTGCCAATCGCTTGGTCGCCATAATCCAGCATCTAAAAACCAAACCTGATATCTGCGGCCGCCACCACTACAGCGATAACTGGCTGAGTTGGTGCAATCAAATCCTGCGTCGATTTGTTGAGTCATCGGGTCAGCACAAACTTGCTGTAAGTGCCATTTGCAGTTAACACAAACTGCTGCTTTCCGGGCCACCCCGTCTGCAGTTGAAGTTTGCTCCGTGAGCCAAAACCTGCCGGTGATCTGATACGAATTTTCACTGCTGCTAATGACTTCAACGTCAGGGTCAGCTAGACCAATGAATAGGGAGAGAAAAACCAACGCAAGTGGATTAATCATCTGGTGAGGATATTTATTGATATTCCGGTTACCCCGATTGTGGGAATTGTGCTGAACGGGTTGAAATTGAATTCAGTGGCAGAATTGACCTATGACCCAACCAAAAACCGCATTTGTGTTAAGTGGCGGCGGCTTACTGGGCTCAACCCAAGTTGGCATGCTGCAAGCCTTGATTGAGGCTGGCATTGCGCCAGATTTGGTGCTGGGCGCATCCATCGGTGCGATTAACGGTGCTGGCTTCGCGCAAGAACCAACCGTTGCTGGAGTAAACAAATTAACTCAGTTATGGCTTAATGTCGCCGAGCAAAGTCCATTTAGTGGGTCTGTGGTGGAGCGAGTTTCCACATTGGCGCGGACCAGAGTTTCATTGTTTGAAAATGAATCTTTACGGGATCTATTAATGGCACAACTAAACGTTACTGAGATTGAGCAGCTACCCATTAAGTTTGGTTGTGTTGCAGTTCGAATTCAAGATGCAAGAGAAGTTTGGTTTGAATCTGGGCCGCTAGTGCCAGCGATATTAGCTAGCTCTGCCGCTCCAGGCATTTATCCACCAATTCATATTAATAACGCCGACTACATGGATGGTGGAATCGTCAATCCCGTTCCAGTTGATCGCGCCCGCAAATTAGGAGCCACTCGCATCTTTGTGCTACAGGTTGGAAAGATGGAGCAATCACTGCCAGTTCCAACTAACCCCATCTCAAGTGCCCTTACCGCACTTGAGATTGCTAGGCGAGCAAGATTCAATGCTGCAGTAGCTAAAGCTGAAGAAACCGCTGAGGTTTATTTATTGCCAACTGGCTCAAACACCATCTTGTCAGTGGATCGCGCGGCATTTGATCCGCGGGAAGCAAAACGAGTGATCGAGCGAATGGATTCGGCATACGATGCCACTCGAAATTTCCTAGCAAAAAACCTTTAAGCAGCTCTAGGAAAAATCTGCTGCCGCGCGGTAACTGGATCTACTTGCTGCCGCAACAGGCGATTTGTTAATCGCGCGGGTGAGTTATTGCTATCGAGTGCTAATGACTTAGCTGCAGCAACTTCGGCCAAGATCCAATCCCCTAAATTCCAATAGCAGAACGCCAGCACGCCATAACTCATAGCAGCTTGCTCGCTAGCTAATGAAATTGCACATTCTCTGATGTTCTCCGTTGCAATACGAAGTCGATCTGGATTAGTTAATTCGCCAGCAATTGAATCAAATAGTTCATATTCCAACTCATTTCTTATCAGCGGATCAGCAAGAGCTGCCGCGATTTGAGTGATTTGTGAACCAGATAAGGGCTTGCGATGCCAGGTTGAGATTAACTCAATTAACCCAGCAGCGGTTAAATTCTCACTCCTGCTCACTAATTGCTCAACTGGCAGCGGCCGAGAATCTAATCGGGCAATTAACTCTTCCCTGCTGGCTGCCGCAACATGACCTGATGCAACTAGCTGCGCAGCTAACAAATCTCGCTGTGGCTGCGATATCTCAGTGCCAGCAACTGGACAGCAGCTCAAATCTTGACAAAGTGCTGATCGATATCGCTCCCAGTTAGTAACTAAGAAATCAAGCAGCGTGATATTGGCAGCGGCAAAACCAGTCTTTAATTTCTCTACTTGATACTCCAAGGATTGACTTGCCACCACTATCACAACCGCGTCATACTGGTGTTTTTCTAATGTAGTAAGAATTAAATCAAACATTTTTGCTTGATCTTGGTCTAACTCATATCTGATACAACCAGTGATTGAATCTTGGGTAAGCAGCACGCAGATCAGCGAATTATCCGGTCGATAGCCAATTAGATAAGGCAACGCAACAACTAATGATGGTGGACCAGCCACTTGTATTGGTTTCATCTGGCAACTATTACTAATGATTTATGAAACCGTAAGGGTAAAACCAAAACTGTGGAAAACTAAAACCAACCTATCGCAACCGCAATACCTAGCAAGATGATCAATCCCCCGCCAATGCTGCTCAGATGTGCCAGTCGATGTGCTGCCTGGCTAAACCAGTCTCGCAGCATGCCAGCAGTGATGCCATAGAGAGAATCAAAGGTCGCCCCTAGCAAACAAAACACTAACCCGAGCAACAATAACTGCAGCCAGATGTAGCCAAAATCAGTAACCACAAATTGCGGTAACACGGCGGCAAAGAACACAATAGTTTTCGGGTTTGTGATACCTACTATCGCACCTTGCGTAAGTATTTTTGCCATTGGAATTGCGTCACCCGAATAGGCATTAAGCGCAACTAAATTCCTATCTCGAATTGCTTGGTAACCAAGATAAATCAAATATGCGGCACCTAAGTAGCGAATAACTTGTAGCGCAACCGGAAAATTTTCTAGCACTGGACCTAAGCCAACTGCTAACACCAAAACATTCACAAACGTGCCAAGCGCATTTCCAATAGCAGTTGCCACTGCTGCTTGCTTACCTAGGGCAATTGCTCGGCTCATCACAAACATCACTGATGGACCTGGGATCAAAATAATGATGATTGAGCTAACTAAAAATGCCCAGTAAAGATTTGGCAAATTAGCCAGCCAACGCCTTAAATGCCTGCGCCAAATGATCTTTAGTGTGATTATTCATTCGATCAATATATTCAATAACCGTAATAGCTGAGCCATCTTGTCGGAAGCCAGATCGATTCAGCTGATCTTCCGCAAGACCGTTAATTAGATCTAAATTAGCTCGGCGCAATGCGGTCACCACGCCCACCGAAGCAATTGCGTTTCGATTGGGATTTAAGTTGGCAAATAAATCTTCATCCCAGGACAAAAACTTATAGTCATCAGTGGTAAACATCATCCGGATGCGAAGCGCAATTGAAATCTCGGCATCAGCTAAATGCCCCAACACCTGAGCTGCCGACCAGCCACCATCGGCTGGGGCTTTAGTTAGGTCAGCTGGTGCATAGGTCAGCAGTTCAGCGACTTCAGCGATTCCTGCGGTGTAAGCATCTAATATTGGGTTCGACATGGCAGAACCATAGTGAAGTTGCAGGTCAATGAAAATACGGAACACTCCTGTTATGAAATCAATAGTGGCAATTTGCGGCAGTTTGCGACCTGGCTCTAGCAATCACAACCTACTTCGCGCTGCGGCCGAGGTAGCACCTGGTGAAACAGAAATTATCTGGGTGGACTGGAAAGACATTCCGATATTCGATGACATGAGCCCAGCTAACGCTCAGGTGCTGGCAATTGCTGAGCAGATCAATCAGGCAGATGCAGTGATGATCGCCTCGCCCGAATACAACTGGTCGATTCCTGGCGGACTGAAGAATTTGCTGGATTGGCTCTCTCGAGTTGGTTATAACCCGTTTGAGAACAAGCCCACTTTGATTATGGGCACCTCGCCGGGCAAGCTAGGCACCGCTCGAATGCAGCCGCATCTGCGTCAAGTTATGGGACATTTCAAGGCAGCGCTGATCGATGAGCCAGAGGTAGCAATTGGCAATTCTGCAGCAGTGTTTGATGGCAACGGCGACCTGATTGATGCTGGTGCCCGCCAGTTAGTTAGTGAAGCTATGAGTAAACTCGTAGCCGCAACTAATTAACTGAAGCGGAGAGCGTAATTACTAGAGATTCAACTGAAGCACATTTTGCTGATGTGGTTGCCGCCAATGGCTCCTACACCGAAAGCTTTGAGCACACAGCGCTAACCGGCGTTGCCAAAAAAGGCTTGGCGATTGTTACTTGTATTGATTCTCGGATAAATCCATTAGCGGTATGCGGCATGGCTGCTGGTGATGCCAAAATTATTCGAAATGCCGGTGCGCGAGTCACTGAAGACGTGCTGCGAACATTAGTGTTAGCAACATACTTACTCGGCGTGACGCGAGTTTTAGTAATGCCGCACACCGATTGTCGGATGGCAACAAGTGATGAGCCAAGCATTCATGCCGAGATATTTTCAACTCATGGCGTTGACACTAGAAGCGTAGAATTTCGTACGGTTTCCGATCAATTAGCAGCGCTGAACTCCGATGTGCAACGAATCAGATCTTTTCCACTATTGCAACAAGGGGTTGTGGTTGCAGGTGCAATTTATGAAGTTGCCACCGGCAAACTCAATTTCGTTGCTGTTTAACTCAGTAGTGATTTAACTAAAGATTTTGCTTGCGCCGGCGATGATGCCTTCATCGCTAAATCAGCAGCTTGCGTTGCTTTTGTGATATCTGCTAACGCCAATCGAGTTCTAACGCCTGGAATTGCTGGTGCCGCTGCGCTTACTGAATTAACACCAATACCAGCGAGCACCACAGCAAGCAGCGGATCTGCTGCTGCTTCACCACATACCCCAACCGCAATCTCAATTCGGGCAGCATCATCACAAATACGTTTAATGGTGCGCAGCAACGCTGGTTGCCACGGATCTAGGAAATCAACTAATTCATTGTGCTGCCGATCTGCGGCAAAAAGATATTGCGCCAAATCATTAGTACCAATTGAAACGAAATCTAAATGTCCTGCCAAGTCTCGAATCGCAAAGGCAATTGCTGGTGTCTCAATCATGATGCCAATATGAGTTAACCCAACATCTCGCGCCATCGCCGCAAACGCATGCGCTTCCTGCGGGATTGAGATCATTGGTGCCATCACCCGCACATCAGCACCAGTTGAATCTGCTGCTTGCTTAATCGCAGTTAGCTGATCAAACACAACCTGTGGTTGCGGCCCGGCAATCCGCCAGCCCCGCACCCCAAGCGCTGGATTCTCCTCGGCAGCTAAATTAAGAAATTTCAGCGGCTTATCTGATCCAGCATCTAAGGTGCGAATCACAATTGGTCGACCGGCTAACTCAGTAAACACGCCTTCATAAATTTTGCACTGCTCTGCAATTGTGGGCGCAGTTTGCGCGTCCAGATAAAGCAGCTCAGTTCGGAACAGTCCAACGCCGGCGCCGTGCATCGCAACCACACTTTTAGCGTCTTGTTGATTGCCAATATTCCCATAGACAGGAATCAGCGTTGGCACATCAGGATCAACAATTGGCAGTGCTTCAGTTGCATCACTTAAGTCGCCATCCACCACCACGCGATCGCCAACTGGATCAACCAGCACCAGATCTCCGTTATTTAACTCAAGTGCTTGACTACAGCCAACTACAGCAGCAATTCCCATCTGTCGGCAGATAATTGAAGTGTGGCTGGTCGGTCCACCTTTTTGGGTTATCACACCAACCACAATCTTCGGATCAATTTGTGAGGTATCAGCAGGAGTTAAATCTTCCGCAACTAACACAAACCTGCCGCTGCTAGGTAGCTCAACTGACCATTCTTGTCCAGTTAAGTGGGCAGTGATGCGCAACGCAATTTCATCTAAATCAGCTGCTCGCTCGGCAAATGCACCACCGGCTGATTGCAACATCTGGGCAAAACTTTTCGCCGCACGACTTATTGCAGTTGGTGAATCCCAGCCATTATTTATTTCTGCTTTGGCGGCCATCAGCAATGCTGGATCTGCCGCAAAAGCAGATAGCGCAGTTAAAATCGCCGCGGCATCACCAGTTGCACCAGCTGCTCTGGTCTGCAACAACTCCTGCACAAACTTAGCTGCGGTTTCTAGCGCAGCAATCTCTTCTTCAATACTTTTTTTGCGTCGTGTTGGTGGTGGCTGAATTGGTCGATCCGCTAATCGATGCACTGGTGCCACAACCGCTGCGGAACCAACACCAGTTCCAGGCATAATTCTTGACACGGCACCACTACTTTCTGCTGAAACCGAAACTGTATCTCACCTGAGGTCAGACCAGATGGCAAGCCTGCAGCCTGCACAAATGTTCGGTTAGTTATCGCTCATCGCGCCACGAACGCCACAGCGCGGCATATGCGCCATTTGCCGCCAGCAGCTGATCATGCGAACCCCACTCCGCAATTACGCCATCTTCCACAACCGCAATTAGATCAGCATCATGCGCTGTTTGTAGTCGATGCGCAATAGCAATTACGGTGCGGGAATCAAGCACTTGATTTAGTGAACCTTCTAAATTTCGTGCTGCGCGCGCATCTAATAACGAGGTCGCTTCATCCAGCACTAACGTTCTTGGGTTTGCTAATACCAGTCGAGCCAGCGCAATTTGCTGCGCTTGTGCTGTTAACAACTTATGACCGCCGCTACCAACTTGAGTATCTAGCTGATCTGGCAATTCAGTCACCCACTGCTCAGCATTAACCGCGCTAAGTGCTCGCCAAATCTCGTCATCTGATTTATCAGTAAACGCTAGCGCCACATTCTCGCGAATAGTGCCAACAAATACATGGTGTTCTTGCGTTACCAGCGCAACGTGACTTCGTGCTTGCTCAACTGGCAAATAACCAATCTCGGCCTCACCTACCGTAACTTGACCAGCGGTTGGTGGTTGCACTCCAGCGAGCAATCGACCTAACGTGGATTTACCAGCACCACTTGGTCCAACGATTGCTAATCGAGTGCCAGGAGCAACTTGAAAATCAACTCCCTTGAGCACATCCTTGCCGGTTCGATAGGCGTATCGCACATTGTTGCCAGCCAGCTTGTCGTCTTTTGGTTCAGCAGCTCTGATCTCTCGATCTGGCACTTCATAAATACCTAATAATCGCGACAGTGATGCTTTACCGGATTGAAATTCATCCACCCACCACAACAATCCCTCAATTGGATCGGCCAGCATCTGGGTATAAAGCAGCGCAGCAGTTAACTGCGCCAGCGTGATATCACCTGATTGATACATGCCAGCACCAATTAACAGCACAACAGAAAGTGGTGCGATGTAGGAAAATGAAACTGCCGGAAACCATCTGCTGCGAAGTCGCAGCGTGTATTGCTCCCACTGCAACCAACGACCAATAGCAGATCGAGTTCGAATTAATCGATCTTCACCCAACTGCAGCGCCTCAATAGTCCTGCCGCCTTCGGCGGTTTCCACTAAAACTGAATTCACTTGCGAATACAGTGAAGATTCCACTCGATAGGCTTGCGGTGATCGACGCAGATACCATCTGGTTAGCGCAACCACAATGGGTAACGTGACTAAAGCTGCAGCTAAGAAGATTGGTGCCGTAAAGAAAATACCCAGCGAAATAATCACAATCTCCGAAATGCAGATGGTGATCACCGGCAACGCATCGCGAACTGCCCAGGTAACGTGATTGATATCGGTGGTAGTTCGATTTAACAATTCCCCTGAGCCTGCTCGTTCAATCGCATCTGGTGGTAATTGCACTGCCCGCTGCACAAATCTCTCACGCAACGATGAGAGCACAAATTCTCCTAATATGGCTGCTTTTGTGCGAGTAAAGTAAGCGAAAATTGTTTGCAGGGTGAGCGCAACTGTAATTACCAATACGGTATTTATAACTGCCGCTCTGCCATCACCGTTCTTTAACGCTTCTAACATATTGCCAAAAGCCCGAGGTGCCACTAGTGCGGCAATTACGGTAAATATTTGCAGCAGAGCAACCACGGCGAACTCCGCTCGATGCGATTTGAACAATGTGTAGAGCTCATCATTAACCGTCTTATCTGACGCAATTGGTAATCTTGCTTTAGCTCGATCTAACCCGAAATCTTTTGCTACCCGGGTGGTGTCGGCTGGTGGTGGATCAAAGGTAGCAATACCTAGCTTTGATGCATCAAACTCTCTCATTCGCCTCGCACCACCAATGATCGATACTGCTCATTTGAAGCCAGCAGATCTAAATGATTACCCTCCGCCACCACGTTATCGTCAATAATCAACACTACTTTGGAAGCCGTATCCAATATCAGCGGACTGCTTGAGAAAATCACGGTAGTTTTTTGCTGCCGCAGCTGCTTTAGTCGCTGTGCAATCCGTGCTTCCGAATGTGAATCAACCGCGCTTGTTGGTTCATCCAATATCAACACATCAGAATCAACAAACAAACTGCGCGCTAGCGCCAACCGCTGTCGTTGCCCACCAGATAAAGTGCGACCGCGCTCCACAATTTCAGCCGTGAGTCCAGCGCCATCTAATGAATCCAAAATGTCATCGGCAGAAGCAGCTGTGATGGCTTGCTCTATTGAAATTCGACCCGAATTCTTTACCGCAAAATGAGTGGCAATGGTGCCAGAAAGAATTGCTGGATCTTTATCTTGCACCAAAATTAAGTTTCGTACCGAAGATCGGCTGAAATTTTGAGCAGCTAAGCCATTAATTTCTAGCTGTTCAATATCTTGATAACCGCCCAATCGATCAACTAATGAATCAGTGTTGCTGCTTTGATCAGTTACCACCACCAGATGATCACCAGCATTAATAGTCAATCCGGATTGCAAATCTTTAATTGAAGTTATCTGAGTTAATTCTTCTTCGCCCCACTGATTAACTGGCACAACTGCAAGCAATTTCAAAATCCGCTTACCAGAAACTGATGCTGATGCCCAGCGCTGCGCAAACTCCACCATGGTTTGAATCGGCAGCACCATCCAAACTGAATAGCCAGCAAATGCCACCAGTGCGCCAATATTTAAATCACCGTTTGCCACTAACAAGCCGCCGCCCCAAACCACACCAACTAACAACACTCCAGGTAGCAGCACCTCTAAGCCATGTAGCACTGCGCGCATTCGGGCTGTTCGCACCGCAGCAAACCGAACTTCTTGCGAAGCAGCACGAAACCGAGCCACAAACACATCCTCGCCACCAATGCCACGCAGCACCCGCAATCCAGCTACCGTGTCGCTTGCTAAATCACTTGCTCGAGACAATTTGGCACGCTGATCAGATTCACGTTTTTCTAACGGTTTAATTAACAGCGCTATTCCCACCACTAAAATTGGTACGCCAATTACAACTAAGGTGCCAAGAGTTGGTGCGCCGCGCACCAAAATCACCGATACCACCAGAAAACTAATCACCGCACCAACAAATCGTGGAATTAAGTCAAAACCACGCGCTACCCGCTCCACATCATTTGAATTAACCGACACCACTTCCCCGGTTGAAACATAACGCGGCAGATCAGCTCCTAAATTTTTTGCTTGCAACGCAATTAATTGCTGCAATCTGGATGCGCAGGTAATCCACATCGCTAGTGCCCGACGATGTCTCATAATGGTGGTCCATGCGGTAAATGCGCCAAGCAGCAAAATTAAACCGGCCCATAAATTCACTCGATGTTGATCGCCATCAGATACTGCCTGCACGGCCTGCCCAATAAAGCCAGGCATCGCAGCCATAGAGCCAATACCAACAATGCCAAACAACGTGCCTGTTGCCAACAGGCGCTTCATCCCCATCGCTAACCACCACATCAGTTTTGGGGCGGTGCTTAGTACTGGAGTGCCTGGATCAGTTAGCGGTAAATGACTTAACGGCGTTGGAATTTTTACTTTTGACATAAGGACACAACGCTAGTGGGTGGGGTGACCTGAATTCGATTTAGATTTAGTTCAACGCAGCTGCGTCTTGGTTATTTCTCAGCAAATAAAACTGCCCCCAGGAAGTTCCTGGGGGCAGTTTGAATATATGGCTTAGCTGCAGCCTGAAGTGTTACCGCAACCCTCGCAGACATAGCAGGAGCCAGCAGCCCGCATCTTGATTCCGCAGGTCATGCATAGCGGTGCATCTGCCTTAGTTCCCAGCAGTGCTTCTAGAACTTCAGTGCTGGAATGCGCTTCAGTGGCAGCAGCCGCTGGCTTGGTCGCAACTTCAGCTTCAATTGCTGCGGCAATAACTGGATTTGCGGCAACTGGTGCGACGTCATAACCATTGGCAACTTCAGCTGCACGCTCATCTGCGGTGAAAATGCCTAGCGCAGCGCGCTTCTCATATGGCAGATAATCCAGTGCTAGTCGACGGAAGACAAAGTCAGTAATTGACTGTGCCATCCGAATGTCCTTGTCATCTGTCATGCCGGTTGGCTCAAAGCGCATATTGACAAACTTCTGAACAAATGTTTCTAGCGGTACGCCGTACTGCAACCCAATTGAGATGGCAATTGAGAATGCATCCATCACGCCAGCAAGTGTTGAACCCTGCTTGCTCATCTTCAAGAAGATCTCACCAAGTGCACCGTCGTCATATGCGCCAGTGGTTAAGTAACCCTCGGCACCAGCAACCGTGAATGAGATGGTTTTACCGGTGCGAGACTTACTTAGTCGGCGTCGAGTTGGCTGACCAACCGTTACCGCAGCTGGTGTTGATTCCTCTGCCTTATCGCTCTTGGCATTGTTTAGCGGCTGACCAACTTTGCAGTTGTCGCGATAAATCGCAAGCGCCTTTAATCCCATTTTCCAGCCTTCGAAGTAAACCTCTTCTACTTCTTCAACGGTTGCGCTCTCTGGCATGTTAACTGTTTTCGAGATTGCGCCGGATAGGAATGGTTGCGCGGCAGCCATCATTCGCACGTGACCCATTGGGTCAATTGAGCGAGCACCCATTGCGCAGTCAAACACTGCGTAATGTTCTGGCTTCAGTCCTGGTGCATCAATTACGTGACCGTTTTCGGCAATGTATTCCACAATTGCCTCGACAGTTTCGTCGGCATAGCCAAGTCGCTCAAGCGCACGTGGCACAGTTAAATTAACAATCTGCATGGAACCGCCACCAACGAGCTTCTTGAACTTGACCAACGAGAAGTCAGGCTCAATTCCGGTGGTATCGCAATCCATCATCAAGCCGATGGTGCCAGTTGGTGCAAGCACTGATGCTTGAGCATTACGGTAACCGAACTTCTCACCGAGCTCGATACATTCGTTCCATACTTCAGTTGCAAGTTGATGCACTGGCCGATCAAGTTCAGTCCGATTGCGAATCTGATCATTTGCTGCGGCATGCTTGCGAATCACTCGCTTGTGTGCTTCAGCATTTCTGGCATAACCCTCGTAGGTACCAACCACGCCCGCAATTTCAGCAGAGCGCTTGTATGAAGTTCCAGTCATCAACGAGGTGATGCTGGCAGCAAGTGCTCGACCTTGATCTGAGTCATATGGCAAGCCAAGGGCCATAAGCAACGCACCTAAGTTGGCGTAGCCAATTCCTAGTTGGCGGAACTTGCGGGTGGTGTCACCAATTGCCTCAGTTGGGAAATCTGCAAATGAAATTGAGATTTCCATTGCGGTGATGATGAATTCGACTGCCTTCTTGAAGGTAACTGAATCGAACGTGTTGTCATCCTTCAAGAACTTCATCAAGTTAAGGCTTGCTAAGTTGCAAGATGAGTTATCAAGGTGCATGTACTCACTGCATGGATTGGAAGCATTAATTCGACCAGATTCTGGTGAGGTATGCCAATCGTTGATGGTGTCGTCATACTGAATTCCTGGATCAGCACATGCCCAAGCTGCTTGCGCCATTGAGCGGAACAACTCACGAGCATCAACATTCTTAATTACTCGGCCATCTTTACGAGCGCGAAGTGCGAATTCAGTTCCGTTCTCTACTGCTTGCATAAACTCATCAGATACTCGAACTGAGTTGTTTGCATTTTGGTACTGAACCGAGATGATGTCTTTGCCACCCAAATCCATATCAAAACCAGCATCACGAAGGGCGCGGATCTTGTCCTCTTCGCGTGCTTTTGTCTCAATAAACTCTTCGATGTCTGGGTGATTTACATCCAGCACTACCATCTTTGCAGCACGACGAGTTGCGCCACCTGACTTGATAGTTCCGGCTGATGCATCAGCACCACGCATGAAAGAAACTGGACCAGATGCTGAACCACCACTAGATAGCAGCTCATTTGCGCCGCGGATACGGGACAAGTTAACGCCAGCTCCAGATCCACCCTTGAAGATGACTCCCTCTTCTTTATACCAATTCAAAATTGAATCCATAGAGTCATCAACTGAAAGAATGAAGCAAGCGCTCACCTGTTGTGGTGCCGAAGTTCCAACGTTGAACCAAACTGGTGAATTGAAAGAGAAGATTTGATGCAGCAGCATGTAAGTTAATTCTTCTTCAAATATTTTGGCATCTTCTTCAGTTGAGAAGTAGCCATTAGCTCGACCAGCAGCGGTGTAAGTAAGCACCACTCGATCAATAATTTGCTTTAAGCTCCACTCGCGATTGTCATGACCTACTGCACCACGAAAGTATTTAGTGGTAACGATGGTAGATGCATTTACTGACCAGAAGTCTGGAAATTCCACACCATGTTGCTCAAATACAACATCGCCAGTTTTCCAGTTAGTTTGCACCACATCGCGTCGCTCCCAATTGACTTCGTCATATGGATGCACACCTGACTTGGTGTAAACCCGCTGCAACTTCAAAACACTTTTGCCAGCGGTCTTCTTTTCTTTTGCTGTTTCGGTCATGAGATTCTCTTTCTGTGTGGGGCG
>CAYXYW010000011.1:0-25235 GCA_964469855.1 uncultured Bifidobacterium sp. | reverse complement strand
CCCCAACCGCCGGTTTTGGAGACCGGAACTCTACCAATTGAGCTACGACCCTCGGTCGCCCAGTCGCCATAAGGCAAATGGGCAGAAGCGGGAGTGTAATGCGTGGGTATTTTGAGCCCTTCGCTCAGTCTCCCTTCTATCTGCCACAATCCGCCCCATGTCTAAGAATCGAATCTCAGCTCGGATCGCCGCAATCAGCGAATCTGCCACTTTGGCAGTAGATGCCAAAGCCAAAGCCCTCAAAGCGCAGGGACGCCCAGTTATTGGTTTTGGCGCTGGCGAACCTGACTTTGCAACACCTACACCTATTGTGGAAGCTGCTATTGCAGCAGCAAAAAATCCTGCGATGCATCGGTACAGTCCAACAAACGGCTTACCTGCACTTCGCGAAGCGATTGCGGCAAAAACGTTACGAGATTCGAATTTAACTGTTGATCCAGCACAGGTATTAGTTACTAACGGTGGCAAGCAGGCGCTCTACAACACATTTGCCACACTGCTTGATCCAGGTGATGAAGTAATTGTTATTGCACCTTACTGGACGACATATCCAGAAGCAATCGCCTTAGCTGGCGGTAAAACAGTTGTGGTTATGACCGATGAAACATCAGGATATCGCGCAACTATTGATCAACTTAATGCTGCGCTATCAGCAAAGACAAAGATTTTGTTAATGGTCTCCCCTTCCAATCCAACTGGTGCGGTTTATTCACCAGCACAATTAAAAGAGATTGGTGATTGGGCGGTGGCTAATGATCTGTGGGTTGTCACTGATGAAATTTATGAGCATCTGGTTTATGGCGATGCCAAATTTGCTTCGATGCCGGTATTGAATCCAGAGCTCACAGATAAGTGCGTGATCATTAACGGTGTAGCAAAAACTTATGCCATGACCGGATGGCGGGTTGGTTGGATGATTGGTCCTAAGGATGTAATTAAGGCAGCAACGAATCTGCAATCCCATGCCACCAGTAACGTAAACAACATTGCGCAAGCAGCAGCTCTTGCCGCGGTTGCTGGAGATTTAACTGCAGTTGCTGAAATGCGAACTGCGTTTGATCGACGACGACAATTAATTGTGGCGGAGCTAAATAAAGTAAATGGATTTAACTGCCCGATGCCAGAAGGCGCCTTCTATGCCTATCCATCTGTTAAAGATGCTATTGGTAGAACAATAAATGGAAAACAGATAACTTCTTCAGCCGAACTAGCAACAGTTATTTTGGATGAGGTCGAAGTTGCGGTAGTTCCTGGAGAAGCATTTGGCACACCTGGCTATTTGCGCCTGAGTTATGCCTTGGGTGATACAGATATTGCCGAAGGTGTAGGGCGAATTCAAAAGTTACTGAATAGCTAGTACAAGTTTATTCCGACTTAAAAACTTCAACTAGGTATTCACCTATTTGTAAATCTAATTGCTCAGAGGTAATTTTCAAATGAGCTGGAACTGCTAATTGCCATGACATTGATCTAGCCACATCTCGGGTTAACTCATGCATTTGTTCAACGTTGATTTTCGTCATCAGATGTTCCATTGCGAACCAGCCAAGTGAGTATCCCAATTCTTTCTCGATACAAAATCCATCCCCGTCAGTACAGCGCTTGATCAACCGTGCCCAATCTGTTGCCGAGTTAGTTTTGGCACTTGGAACTGCCGCAAGTAACCTCTGTTTTTCCCGATCGCGATGAGGCTGTACCCGATCCCGCTCTGCAATGTTCCAACCAAAGAAATTTGCTTGACCTTCAATTAGCCACCAAGGGAACTTCTGATAACTCAGCCCAACTTGGAACTGATAAAAATGCACGGCTTCATGATGAACCACATGTGGCGACGGTTTACCGTTGAATCCGCTGCCGATCACGTTATATTGGAATGAATCCCCATTTGAATAATTATTGCCATATCCGCAAAAGGCTCCTGTCCCTAATCGACAATGGCCCAGCACATTCGTGGTTGGGTTCCAGACCGTAGTGCTGGCATTTGCACCTTCAATTTCTTTGACTGTTTTTAGCCACCAGTCATAGTCCTTTTCAGACATCAACACCCAGCGAAGTGGCCTTTTCATCTCCTGTAATGGCGTCCAGAATTTCATAGCAGCGCTATACGCGTCAATCGTTTCTTGAGCCTTCGCGCGGTTTACGGTCGGGCTCAAAATGAAATCAAAGTTTGCCTTTGGCGCACTCTTAATGGAATCGTATTTTTCGTAAACATCTTTACCAAGCCGCTGCCAAAGCAATAATGGCTTCGCTGGCTCAGTGGGTGCCGTAGGAACAGATCCTGGATTTTGGATGATTGCCTGTGCTTTAGTTTTTCTCACTTGCAACTTCCAAACTAATTTGCTCCCACTTTTCTTGCAGACAAAGGTTTTGCCGGCCTTTACAACTTTTTGGTTAGATTTTGTACAAGTAGCACCTGCTTTAACAGAGGTTGCTGGAGTAATCACTGAAGTACCTAAGGATAAAAACAATATTGCTGCAGCAGCAATTGATATCGTCTTTGTCACATGTGGTTCGAGACCCAAAGTGTCAGCTGCAGCGAGTCCTAACTGTGAACAATTAACACACATTTAAGTACTCCATGGACCTTACTCTTTCACAATAATTTAGTTAAATCAAGGTTGGTTCGATTTGCAGCGAAATATTGAATTTAGCCTTGACTTTGTATTTAACCTCATCAGCTAACATCAGAATTTCACTTGAACTAGCATTATCTAAATTACATATGGCTAACGTGTGTTTGGTCGAAATTGCTGCATTACCTAATTTGTCGCCTCGATTAAATCCCGCCTGAGAAATTAACCATGCTGCCGAAACTTTCCAACTGCCATCCGGCTGCTGCCACGCCGGTGTATCTGTTGGCAGCTGCGAATGCTCAGTTGCAGTCACTCTTGGATTTAAGAAAAAGGAACCAACTGAGTAAGTATCTCTGTCGGTTGCATCAAGCAGCATTCCTTTGCTGGCTCGCAACTGACGAACTGCTTGCATGATTTTCGCCTGATCTGCAGAGTCGCCGACAGACACTTCTAGTTCATTAGCCAACTCATCATATTTAACTGGAATTTGATTTGTCTTAGCTAGCTTAAACTGAACAGTTAGAACTACAAATCTATTGGGAAATTCTTTAAAAATGCTATTTCGATAGCTAAATTTACATTCATCGTTAGATAACTGCTTTACTTCTCTTTGTTCTCTATCGTAAACCTTTACCGATGAAATTAACTCGCTCACTTCAGTGCCATATGCACCAACATTTTGTATTGGAGTTGCGCCAACTGTGCCTGGTATGCCAGTTAACGGTGCAAGCTCACCATAACCATTGGTTACACCCCAGGAAACAAAATCATCCCAATTTTCACCAGCTGCAACTTCAACCGAATCTGCTGTTTGCCTAATTCCGGAAGTTTCAATCTTTATCACTCTGCCAGCAAATCCATGATCAGCGATAAGTAAATTGCTGCCACCACCCAACAATAAAATTGGTCCCACAAAATCCAACGCGGCAATGATTTCATCTTCAGAGCGAGCAATTACAAACTCTGTTGCCGGCCCACCAACTCTTATAGTGGTGAAAGGAGCAAGCGGCACTTGAGTTTGAATCTCAACCATGCCCACAGCCTAATCCGAGCAGATTTTGTTACGGCGTATATCGGTAAGTTTCTGGCTGATTGAGCAGAGTTGCCAGGGCGCTGTAGCGATTGGCGTCATTGCTATACCGATCATTAAACGGCAAATCCTGCGGGCCTGCTACTACTAAAACAATCTCCCCAACTCGAACCATTTCATCTCCCAGTGGTGGCTCGTCTGGGTTTTGCATGTTGTCCCACACTGATACTGGTAACACCCAAGCGAATGAACCAAACAGTTGTTCACCATCTTCGGCGTTGTAATGGATGTAGCTGGCATTAACAGCTGATATCTCAGCGGCAAACTCATCCATCTGAATCTCAAACTCAATCAGATCAGCTAAAAATCCAGGTAGAGTCAAACTAAATTCCGAGTCAGCAATTTGAAGTTCCCGATTTTCTTTCTTAGCAACAACTTCAATAGTAAAAGATTGTCCTAGGCCATCTTTTTCAGCATATAAATTTGCAGTACCGAGTTTTAGTGCGGTGACTGCAAAATTTGTTTGCATGGTGCCATCATCGATTGCTGGCTGCAATTCCACGATCTCTGGCGAATTATTTGTCATCTCCCAATTAATTGGGTCATCAAGCACAATAACCGCAACTTCGCCAACTTCAATTTCACCGGCAGGGATCATGTAATCCAACATCAGCGGTGCTGGAAGATTGGAGTCTGGGGAAGGACCGACATCATCCTTCATTGAACTACAGCCAACAAAAACCAATAAAGCAGAAGCACTTAGAGCAATAATTAGTTTTGATTGTTGAAGCAAATTCAAAACATTCCTCACTCTTTGGATTCTACAATTCTATATCTGTTAACACATTATTTTGCTGCGCCGACAATATTTACTGGCGCGGCGCCAAGATCTCGGCTTTCCCTCTAAAGCGCTGCAGTAGCCGGTTGTAATTTTTCTTGGACTCTTTATCTCGATAATCCGGATCAGTGTCATAGTAACCATGATGTCTGCCTTGCGTTATTGGCAGCTCAACTGTCGCAGTTAACAACCGATAACCTGCTTCGCGCAAAGCTAGCGACCATTCCAAGTCAGCATTTCGATAAAACCGAGCATCCTTATGTGGTGGGTACGCAATACCTAAATCTCGCTTCACCATCATTAGATATCCCAGCAGTTGATCAACTTCCCCTGCTGCGGCAATTGATTCAAACCAATTTGATGCTAAATCTATATTCGCGCCACGCCAGCCAACTGCGGCAACATCATCAGCAGAGCCCAGTAAAGACGCCAGTGGCGTTAGCGCATCTGCCTGCACCACTGATGAAATGTCAGCAATAACTACATACTGCGTATCAGCTGCTTTCAATATGGCGAGCACCGCCTTGCTCCAACCCATTCGATCAACTCGAATTAACAAAATTCGATCCGACTGATCCAGCATCAGCTGCTCCGCTACGTGGCTGGATTCATCGGATGCAATATCCAGCAACAATATTTTGGCGGTGGTGTGAGTTAAATAAGCACTAACACAGGTTTGTAAATCTTCGGCCCAGCCATCAACAATCAACCCGACTGTAATGCCAGGAATCACATTGGTTGCAACTGGCAGCTCAGCTGCGCTGATTCGCTTTACACTGCTCATTTAAAAGTAACGGTTAACTTGGTTTGATTCAGTACTTTTTCACTACCGCAGGTAGTTTCAATCGTAAAAAACATCGAGTCAGACTCTTTTGCGCTTACCGTTGCACTTACTGAAACTAATGCCCCGGTGTCGTCATCTGGCACCACGACGGGATTAGTGAATTTTGTCGAATAACTTGAAACAAAAGCACCCGCTGACAGATGATCAGTGACAACGCGCGCAACTGCCCCCATGGTGTGCATGCCATGGGCAATCACCCCTGGTAAGCCAACTGATGTTGCAACTCGATCACTGTAATGAATTGGATTGAAATCTAAACTGGCTCCTGCATATTTAATTAAATCTGAGCGCTTTACCCGATATTGCAACAGCGTCAACGTGTCACCTACATTTAATGACTTCAGATTAATCATTACTCCGCCCTCGCGACCAGTAATGAGGTGCTGGTGGTAACTAACTTGTCCTTCGCGTCTGAAATTCGAGCAACAAAAGTGACAAAATCATTTCCCATTTTGTTTTTAATATCAGCAACTGTTAGCCGAATTGTTAACACATCACCAGCAACAATGGGTCGCTCATGGTCGAACTTCTGGTCAGCATGAACCACTCGAGCATAATTTAAATTCAATTTAGGGTCGTTCATGGCATATGTCATTGCCTGCATAACTAATGAGATAGCAAAAGTTGGTGGGGCGGAAACAATCTTTGAGAATTCTGGAACTTTATCGCCAATGGCAACACAAAAGTTTTGAATATCAGCCACTGTTACTTGCAGCGGATCTGATGCTGGGTATTCATACCCAATCAACTCAAGACTTGCTGCCATAGCAACCGCGATTAGCGAGTTTCTTTATGAACCGTGTGCTTCTTGCAGAATGGGCAGAACTTTGACAGTTCAAGACGATCTGGATCGTTACGTCGATTCTTCTTCGTCATGTAATTGCGATTTTTGCAATCTTGGCAGGCCATAGTTACTTTCGGCCGTACATCACTCTTTGCCATTTCTACCTTCTTTATCGATCCAGGGGTGAAGTATGCCTTGACCCGAAAAACTCCTTGTAGCGAGGGCGGGAGTCGAACCCGCGACACAGCGATTATGAGCCGCTTGCTCTACCACCTGAGCTACCCCGCTTTGTCCAGCTGTTTTGCCGTCCGAGCCCCCAAACGGAATCGAACCGTTGACCTTTTCCTTACCATGGAAACGCTCTACCGACTGAGCTATGGGGGCGGTAAGCCGGCAAGGATACAGGGTGACCTCACGCTGGCTGGCAGGGTGCTGGCGCGAGATTTCCACCTTGTTTGCCCAGTGCCAACTGAGCCAACTCACTGCTCGGGGTCGCAGCTCACTTCTATTAATTCTTGGTCAGTGGCAAAGAAATTGGCTATCTGCTCGGTTAAGCAGTTATTGCCATTAAAGGCAATGGCATGGCCAGTTCCAGTGAAAGTTACCAGCGGTGAGTTCAGTTGCCGCGCAACTTTAACCGCACCTTGATACGGGGTGGCGTTATCCCCTTCCGAGGCAATAATCAAAATCTGTTTACCAGATTCATTCACTGGACCTGGCACTTTGGCAGGTGGATCCGGAATTGACTTGTCATCAAACGCCAACCAGCTCCACTCACAACCTTGCCGATTTGAGGTCCAGATAAAGCTATTTGGCGGGGTATATAAGTAGTGCACCAACGGTGCTGCCGCTTGATACTTCTTATCAAACGCTTTGAGTTCATCGATATCATCAAAATCTCGAGAGTCAATATCTAGACAATTCACAATATAAAGAATCTCATTCATATTTGATCGCTCTTTAGTTTCAGGTTCATAGCCATTAAAGATCAATCCGTAAAACTCAAATATCCAGCTATCGTTTTTTTCGATTAACTCAATCATGCCATCACGGAAATCACCATAAACATCGTCTAACTCATAATATGACATCTGGCTTAAGCCATCCATAATCATGTTGGCACTTGCAATTGTGGCATCTGGGTTCAAACTTGATTGCTGCACACCCCAATAACCTAATACTTTGCCGTCATCAGCAGCAATTAGTTTCTCTTTAATTAATTGAGCAACACCCATCACTGAATCACCTGGACATTTCTCATCTTCAGCACACGCCGCAAACAGTCGCTCAAATGAATCGTTAAATCCTTTGCCTTGTTGCAGTGCATCCTCATCGTTATCTAATCCGATTAGAACTGGACTATCTAACATAATCTTGCCGATATTTTCTGGGTACGCTCGCAGATACTCCATGGCTAACGTGGTGCCGTAAGAAGAACCAATGAAGTTAAGTGGCGCACCAGTTAACACCGCACGCATAATCTCAATATCTTGCACCGTGTTTTGCGTTGTTACCGTCCACCAGTATGGATTTGCTGCCGCACAATCTGCAATAAATTTCTGATCCGCTGCAATTAACTCATCAGCTTCGGCTTGTGATTCAATGTATAAATCGTATTTGTAGTAACTCTCTAAATCCGCATCATCATCACATCTAACTGGTGATGAGAAACCAACGCCTCTGGGATCAAATCCAATGACAAAATACTCTTTATCTAATACCTCTGGAAAATCAATAGTTTGGATCGCCTCAATGCCAGATGCGCCTGGTCCACCTGGGTTGTAAAACACGGTTTGGTTAGCTCGACTACCCAGCCCCATCATTGCAACAGTTTTGCTGCCTAGCGATAAATCTTGATAAGAAATTGGAACTTCAATTGTGGCACAGGTGGCATTATCTTTGCGGAACTCAGTAAAACGATAATCTTTTTTCAAGAAATAATCTTCTGGGCAAACTCCCCAATCAACTTGCTGCGACAAATACTGTGACATATCTGCTGAATCAGTGCTGCTACCGCATCCAGCGAGCAGCAATGTTGCAGCTATCGCAATGATTCTGATTCGCATCAACTTTTCCATGGCTTAGTTATAGCGGTAAAAACTGACAATCCAGTTTGACGTTGCGGTCACCGCTGATAACAGTTAGTTAACTGGTGGTAGGTAGTGGATTTGAACCACTGAAGGCATAAGCCGGCGGATTTACAGTCCGCTCCCATTGGCCGCTCGGGCAACCTACCAAGACCGCGAAGGCTACACGAGCCATCCCCCTCACAAATCAAGGCCTAGGATTGCATAACTATGTCCCGCACCCCGCAACAAGATGAGCGCTATGGCGTGCTTTCTGGGCTTGGCGCCTATTTAATGTGGGGGTTGTTACCGCTGTTCTGGCCGCTGTTAAAACCGGCTACCGCATTTGAGATTTTGGGCCATCGGATAATCTGGAGTTTGCTTTTTGTGCTGCTGCTGATGCAGCTAACGCATAGTTGGCCAATCGTCAAAGCAACCATTCAAAATCGCAAACTAGCACTGCTGGTTATTTTTGCCAGTTTTTTTGTTGCTACTAACTGGGGCGTTTATATCTGGGCAATTAATGACAATCACGTGGTGGAAACCTCACTTGGCTATTTCATCAATCCACTTGTTTCAGTGCTGCTCGGCATGGTTTTTTTTGGCGAGCGATTACGAAATTTGCAGAAACTCGCAGTTGTGATTGCTGGCATTGCGGTGTTGGTGCTGAGTTTTGATTACGGTCGATTACCGTGGATAGCTTTGGTGTTAGCCGGTTCATTTGGCATCTATGGCGGCTTAAAAAAGCAGATTAATCTCCCAGCGGTACCTGGGCTATTAATGGAAACTGCGCTGCTGTTGCCGTTAACAATTGGTTACTTGACTTGGTTGTATCGTGATGCTGATGCAATCCTGCTCTCAAATCCGAATTTATTAATTTTGGCCGTAATCTCCGGACCGCTAACTGCGTTGCCATTACTGTTATTTGGCACCGCAACTACCAGAGTCCCATTAACTTGGCTCGGCGTGATGCAGTATGTGGCACCAACATTGCAGTTCATAATTGGGGTTTGGGTATTTAACGAACCGATCAGCGGGGTAAAGATTTTTGGTTTTATTATTGTTTGGACAGCACTAGTTATATTTTCAGTTGATGCTTGGCGAGCAAATCAGGCTAGGCAGAGCGCGCTATAACGGCATCGCAAAGCGCAATCAGGGTTTGCTTAGTACTCGGATTTGAGATTTCCGCAACTGCAGCTTTTGCTTTCTCCGCCCAGCTATGGGCAACCTTTTTTGCTTCTAAAATCGCTTGATGCGATCTGATCTGAGTCAGCACACCTGCTAATTGATCTGGCGGAATTGGATTAGCTAACAATGAGATTAATTGTGCATCTGCTGTCAGGTTCAATCGCTGAATTAGTAAGGTAGTAAGTGTTGGTACACCTTCTAGCAGATCAGTTCCTGGCGTTTTGCCAGAATCAGCTGAGTCACTGGTTAAATCAATAATGTCATCGGCTAATTGGAATGCAACACCAATTGCTTCACCAAATTCGCGCATCGCGGCAACATCAGCGGCCGCGGCACCAGCAAACTCTGCACCGAATTGTGCCGCAGTTGCAATTAGCGAACCAGTTTTTTCAGCCAACACATAAATATGGTGCTCAACTGGATCTGCTCCTGTTGCAGGGCCCACTGTTTCCAGCAATTGGCCTGATACCAGCCGTTCAAAAGTTTGTGCTTGTAATCGAACCGCAGCAGGACCTAAATCAGCCACTAGCTCGGATGCCCGAGCAAATAAAAAGTCACCAGCCAAAATCGCGGCAGCGTTGCCAAATCTGGCATTCGCAGATTGAGCACCACGACGCAGTGGAGCTTCATCCATCACATCATCGTGATACAGCGTTGCCAAATGAGTTAACTCAATTACTACCGCAGCTTTAATCACTTCTTCTTTTTTAGCATCGCCCAGGGTTGCTGCCAAGATAGTTATTAATGGTCGAAATCTCTTACCGCCAGCATTTACCAAATGCGTTGTCATTTCATTGATGAATTCAATTTCGGCATGACATGTTTGCTGCAGCAGAGTTTCAGTTGCAGCCAATTGCTCTGAAACTAGTAGTTCTAATTCTGTTGCGATCAGATCTGCTGGCATTCCAGCTTGATTGAGGTTAACCATTACCGGATGAATAACGGCGCTTGTGAAATCAAATCAAGCAGAGGTTGCGGATAAACTCCTAAAATCAAAGTTATCAATGCCGAAGCCACTAACGCAATCACCGTGAAGCTGCTTGGAATTGTTACCGCAACTTCATCACTGGTAGCGGATCGGAAGAACATTAGAACAACAACACGCAGATAGAACACCACCGCAATTGCACTTGCCAGCACTGCTAGCAGCACAATTGGCACTTGATTGACTTGTACTGCAGCCGCAAACACGGAGAACTTTGCAATAAAACCAGAAGTTAACGGGAATCCAGCAAGTGCTAACAGCATAAAAGTCATAGTTACTGCGGTTAGCGGCGATTTAGTTGCTAAACCACGCCAAGAATCAATATTGCTAGCTTCACCATTGGCATCTCGCACCAGTGAAACTAGTAGGAATACGCCGATAGTGGTAAAGGCGTATGCAGCTAAGTAAAACAGCACCGAGACAATTCCAGCATTCGTGCCAGAGATAACGCCAACTAGCACAAAGCCGGCATGCGCCACTGATGAATATGCCAGCATCCGCTTAATGTCTGATTGCACTAACGCTGCCAGCACACCAACAAACATCGTTACTGCAGCTATTACCCAAAGAATTGGTCGCCAATCCCAGATCAGCGTGCCAAATGCAGAATAAAACAAACGCAACATCGCACCAAAAGCAGCAACTTTCACTGCTGCTGCCATAAATGCAGTCAAAGTAGTTGGTGCGCCTTGATAAACATCAGGTGTCCATTGGTGAAATGGTGCAGAGCCAACTTTGAATAACATACCAACCAAAATAAGAATTACACCCGTGATTAAAAGGGTTGCAGTTTGTGGTCTACCTGGAATAGCAAAGGCAATATCATCAAAATTAATTCCACCAGTTGCACCATAAACCAATGCTGAACCAAACAAGAAAAATGCTGAAGAATAAGCGCCAAGCACAAAGTACTTAAGCGCTGCTTCTTGCGACAGCAACCGGCGACGACGCGCCATGCCCGCCATCAAATAAAGTGGCAATGACATAACTTCTAACGCAATAAACATAGTGAGCAGGTCATTCGCCACTACAAATAACTGCATTCCGCCAGCGGCAAACAAAAACAACGTCCAGATCTCAGTTGAGTACCAGCCTGCAGCGGTAAACGCACGTTCATCTGAGCTACCAGGGATTGCCGACGCTCGCGCTGCAAACGCATCGCCGGAAGGATCAACTTTATTTTCAGCCAAACCTGCAGCGCCAAGCAGCGCAACTAACGCAATTGTTGCCTGCAACACAACTCCTGTACCATCAACTGCTACCGCATCGCCAGCCGTTAATGTTTCAGTGCCAAGTAACAAAACTGATGCACCAAAGGATGCAATCAGGGCGCCAAGCACCAAAGTTAATTGCAATCCTCGACGGTTTCTTCTTGGCGCAAATGTTTCAATCAACATAGACAGCACGCCAGCTGCCAACAAAATCGTGAATGGTGAGATCGCAAACCAGTCAATTGAAGGTTGCAAGAAGACTTCAGCTGGCATCAACATTAGTTATCACCTTCAATTAGTGCAGCAGGATCTACTTGATTCACTTGTTGCATTACTTTTTCTGACGTTGGATTCAAGATTTCAAACGCCGGTTGCGGCACAAATCCAAGTGAAACTGTGAGCGCAATTATTGGCGAAAGTGCAATAACTTCTCGGCCAGATATATCCTTAATGCCAGTTACTGCATCTGATGGATGGCCAGTCATGGTGCGCTGATACAGCCAAAGCGCATAAACCGCTGCCACCACAATGCCCAGCGTGGCGACTCCAGCAAGCAGCGGATATCGAGCAAAAGTTCCTAGCAACACGGTGAATTCCGCAATGAAGCTAGCTAAACCTGGTAGCGCAACTGATGAGAGTGCACCAAACAGAATGAATCCGGCAAGCAGCGGTGCGGTCTGGAACGCACCAGCATGATCATCAATCGTGCTGCTATTGGTGCGATGCATCAAATAACCTGCCGCTAAGAACAATGCTGCCGTTGATAACCCGTGTGACAGCATGTAGAACATCGCGCCAGAAATTCCCTGAGTCGTGAAGGCAAAGATGCCAAGCACAATAAAGCCAAAGTGCGAAATTGAAACATAGGCCATTAAACGCTTCATATCGCGCGAACCAATTGCCATAACCGCGCCATAGAAAATGCTAAGCACCGCAAGAGTTAGTGCGATTGGCGCTAACTCAACAGAAGCATCGGGGAAAATTGGAAGCAAGAAACGCAACATGCCATAAGTGCCAACTTTGTCCAAAATACCGATCAATAAAACCGCAACTGCCGGGCTGGTAGCGCCAGCAGCGTCAGGCAGCCATGAGTGCAACGGAACCAGCGGTGCTTTAATGGCAAATGCAAAGAAGAATGCCACAAACAGCCAGCGCTGCGATTCAATGCTGAGATCAAGTCCGGCTAAATAATCTAAATTAAATGAACCAAAACCATTGATCTGAATACTTTGCACCCAAACACTAATTACGCCAGCTAATAACACCAAACCGCCAACTAGCGAGAAGATTAAAAACTTAACTGCTGCTTTTCGACGATCAGCATTTCCGTATCGACCAATCAAGAAATACATTGGTATTAACATGGCTTCAAAAAACACATAGAACATAAACAGATCTGTCGCAACAAACACTGCCGTTACCAAAGATTGCAGTAGCAGCACTAACGCAAAGAATTTTCCAGCTGCCTCATCAACAACCTCTCGCCATGCAGCTAGCAGCACAACTGGCACCAAAATAGACACTAAGCCCAGCATCACCAGACCTAAACCATCTACTCCTACCGACCAACTAACCCCAAATGCCGCGATCCATTCATAATTTTCTACCAGTTGGAATGAATCTGATGTACCTAACTCAAACTGCAAGCCAGCCAATACAAACAGCGCAAAAGTAAGAACAGAGAATCCGATTGCAATTGACTTAATTCGAGCTGCACCAAGCGCAGCTGGAATGGTGAACACCAAAAGTGAGCCAAGCAGCGGCACCAAAATCAGCATTGATAGATAAGGCAGACTTGTCATTAGTTATAGCCTCACAATCGCAGCTAGTAGCAGCATTAACGCAGCACCAAGCAACATGGCTAATGCGTAGTTTCTGGTGTAGCCAGTTTGCGTTGACCTGACCAAACTGCTTAACCCAAGAACAATTCGGCCGATAAATCGAACCGCACCTTCCACAACTGAATTATCAACTGTGGTGGTGCCGGAAACGACTTTCTGGCCACCGCGCATAAATACCGTTTCGTTTATGGCATCGCCATACAAATCTTTACGCGCTGCTTTAGTAAATATTGAGACATTGGTTGGTGCAACGCGTTCTGCTTGCTTTAGATACATTCGAACTGCAACTGCAACGCCAATCGCAACAGTGGTTAAGGTCATCGCAATCAACACCGGAATGGCAATTGGTGGCTCTGGCGTCTTATAGCCAGTCACCGGTGCCAACCAATTCTTTAGCGAGTCATTGAAGGTGAGTAAATATCCGCTAGCAACTGAACCAACAGCCAAAATTATCATCGGTATTGTCATAGTAACTGGAGATTCATGTGGATGTGCATCATCTTCCCAGCGTTTATTTGAGAAGAAGGTCATCAATATTAAGCGCGACATATAAAACGCAGTTATGCCAGCGCCAAGCAAAGTTGCAACACCGGCGATGATGCTGCGATCAAATGCCGCTTCAATAATTAAATCTTTAGAGTAAAACCCAGCAAATGGTGGCACGCCCAAAATTGCTAAATAGCCAACAAAGAATGTGCTGAAGGTAATTAACATAACTGCGCGCAGCGCACCATATTTGCGCATATCCACTTCATCGTTCATCGCATGCATTACTGAACCGGCACCAAGGAACATGCCAGCTTTAAAGAAACCATGAGTTAACAAATGCATGATGGCATAGACATAACCAATTGGCCCTAAACCTGCTGCCAACACCATATAGCCGATTTGGCTCATGGTTGAAGCAGCCAATGCCTTCTTAATGTCATCTTTCGCCATACCAATAAATGCACCAGCAAGAAGTGTCACCGCACCCACCACAATGACAGCGTTCTGTGCCGCAACTGATAAGTCATAGATGGAATTTGATCTAACGATCAAATAAACACCTGCGGTAACCATGGTAGCCGCGTGAATCAGAGCTGAAACTGGCGTTGGACCTTCCATCGCATCTAATAACCAACTTTGCAGCGGCACCTGTGCGCTCTTACCAGCTGCGCCAATCAACAGGAATAACCCAATTAAGAACAGCACTGTGGCAGAACCTTGCTCTGCTTTAGCTGAAATTCCTGCGAAGGTAACAGTATGGAAGGCAACAAACATCAACATAATTGCCAGTGATAACCCAACGTCACCAACTCGGTTCACCACAAATGCTTTTTTCGCTGCTGCTGCCGCTGATGGTTTGTGCTGGTAATAACCAATCAATAGGTATGACGCTAAACCTACGCCTTCCCAGCCAACATAAAGTAGTAAATAATTGTCAGCTAAAACCAACAACAACATTGCAGCAACGAACAAATTCAAGTAGCCAAAAAATCTACGCTTACCTGGATCGTGATCCATATAGCCAAGCGAGTAAATATGAATTAGTGATCCAACGCCAGTAATTAACAGCACGAAACTCATTGAAAGTGGATCTAACTGCAAGCCAAACGGGACTTGGAAGCTACCGATATTGATCCATTCAAACAAAACTAAATTCTGGCTTCGAAGTTCCTCTGGCAGCGCCAGCAGCTCCAGCCATAAGTAAACGGCAAAACCAAAACTGATAATCGGCATAAACACGGCCAGCAGCGGACCGAAACTATTTGTGCGATTGCCACCCAATAACAGCACCAGTGCGCCAACTAGTGGAAGTGCAATTAACAACCAAAGATTAGCGAAGCCACCAGTTGCTACCTGGTTAGTTACGCTTGGACTGATTGCTTCCAGAGCAATTGAATGTCGCACTTATCTCCTCGTTACGCCCGCAACAGATTCGCTTCGTCGATCGAAGCGCTCTTTCGTGTTCTAAAAATCGCCATAATGATGGCAAGACCGATCACAACTTCTGCTGCGGCGACCACCATTACAAAAAATGCAACTACTTGACCATCGAAATTGCCGTTAGCTCGAGCAAACGCAACGAATGCCAAGTTCGCCGCATTCAGCATCAACTCAATAGACATGAACATCACAATTGCATTACGGCGAACCAATACGCCAACCGCACCTATGGAGAACAAGATGGCAGCGAGAATCACGTAATTAGTTACGTCCATCTTGACCTCCTTCAATAACTACATTGCCTTCGGATAGATCTACAATTTGCTGGGTGTCAGCTTCATTTACATCGCGCACTGAACCACGAGCCTGAAGTGGAGCGGGAATTGAGTTAGCTGCGATCGAGCCATCTGGCAGCAATGCTGGGGTATCAACTGCATTGTGTCGAGCATAAACGCCTGAAGGCGGCAGCGGACCTGGATGCTTTCCAGTCAATGCATAATCAGCAAATCGCGCTTGCTGCTGTTGGCGCTGATTTAGTTTCGGGGTAATTCTTTCTCGGTGCGCTAGCACCATGGCACCAACTGCTGCTGTAACCAACAACGCCGCAGTAACTTCAAGTGCTAACACATATTTGCCAAACATTAAATTAGCAATCGCTTGCACATTGCCACCGGCAAAAGTTGCATCAAGTGAATTGTCAGTTGCAATAACTGCACTACCGATGCTGCTAGTTAGTAATAGTCCTAGCGCAACTGCTACCACAATTGCTGCAGCCCGTTGGCCGCGCAAGGTTTCAGTCAAAGAGTCAGAAGAATCCACACCAACAATCATCAGCACGAACAAGAACAGCATCATTACCGCACCGGTGTAAACGATAATTTGCACCATGCCCAAAAATGGAGCGGATAGCTGCAAATAAAGCACCGCTAAATTAATCATGGTAAGTGCAACAAACAAAGCGGAATGAACGGCACGTTTAGAAAACAGCATGCCAAGCGCACCTGCCACCGCAAGCGTTGCTGAAACCGCGAAAACTAAACTCATGACTGCTCACTTTCAGCAATTTGCGCAGCAGTCGCACCAGTTACTTTGCCTGAGTAATAGTCACGGTCGGTTAGCCCTTCCACCATTTGATGTGGCGGTTGCGCCATTCCTGGCAGCAGCGGCGCTAACAGATCTTGCTTCTCGTAAATCAATTTAGCTCTGGAGTTATCGGCTAATTCATATTCATTCGTCATGGTAAGAGCGCGGGTTGGGCAAGCTTCAATACATAAACCGCACAAAATGCAACGCAGGTAATTGATTTGATAAACCTTGCCGTATCGCTCACCTGGTGAGAAGCGGGCTTCTTCAGTGTTATCGGCACCCTCAACATAAATTGCATCCGCTGGACAAGCCCATGCGCACAATTCACAGCCAATGCACTTCTCTAATCCATCTGGATATCGATTCAATTGGTGACGGCCATGAAACCGAGGTTTCGGTGGATAGATATCTTTTTCTTCTGGATATTGTTCCGTAATTGGCTTTCGGAACATCATGGAGAAAGTAAGCCAAAAACCTCGAACAACTTGCGGCAATCTAGCCATCACTACCTCGCTTAGTCTCAACTTCTGGTCGGTTGGTGCGGTTAGTTCTAGCAGCACTCATTGGCGGCACTGGGAAACTTGGTTGAGTTGTATCTGCTTCCGGTGGCAACTGCTTTGACTTTCGATACTCCAAAATCAAACTGATCAATAACAACGCTGCAACGGGAGCTGCAAGCCAGGTCAATATTCTGGTATTTGAAATTAGATCTTCGGAAATTGCAACTCTGGCTGCGGCAACCACAAACACCCAACCAAGCGCAACTGGAATCAACACCTTCCAACCAAAATCCATAAATTGGTCGTAGCGCAATCTTGGCAGCGTGCCACGGAGCCAAATGAAAATAAAGATGAACGCTAAAACTTTGCCAAAGAACCAAACCAATGGCAACCAGCCTTCATTAGCACCAGGAATCATTGAGAATGGGAATGGGGCACGCCAGCCACCTAGGAACAACGTAGTTGCTAGCGCAGAGACGGTAACCATATTTACATATTCGGCAAGGAAAAATAACGCGAACTTAAGCGATGAATACTCAGTGTGGAAACCACCAACTAACTCACCCTCAGCTTCAGGCAGATCGAATGGCGCACGGTTAGTCTCACCCACCATTGAGGTGGTGTAAATGATGAAAGATGGCAGCAACAATATTGCGTACCAAATTCGCTCTTGTGCGGTGACAATTTCAGAAGTGGACATTGATCCGGCATAAAGGAAAACTGCAACGAAAGAAAGCCCCATCGCAATTTCATAAGAAACCATCTGCGCTGAGGAACGCAGACCACCAAGCAATGAATAGGTAGAGCCTGATGCCCAACCAGCCAACACAATGCCATAAATGCCGATTGAAGTTACTGCTAATACATATAGCACCGAGACGGAGAAGTCAGTTAACTGCAACGGAGTTTGATAACCAAATATTGAGACCATCGGGCCAAACGGAATTACTGCCATAGCCATAAAAGCAGTGGTAACTGAGATAACTGGCGCTAACAAAAATACGGCTTTAGAAGCATTTTTCGGAATGATGTCTTCTTTCAGGGCCAGCTTCAACCCATCCATCAAACTCTGCAACAAGCCAAATGGGCCAACTCGGTTTGGCCCTAACCTAAATTGCATTCTGGCTACAACTCTGCGCTCAGCCCAAATGCTAAACAGCACTAACAGCACAAGCACAACAAAAACTGCTAAAACCTTCAGCGTAATTAGCCACCATGGATCAAGGCCAAAATCATTCAGTGTTGGATCAAGTCTAAATAGCATATGCACCACCATCTTTAACGCTAACGGCTTCGCCGATGCTAATTCCTAAATTAATGAGCGGGGTTGAACCATCACTATTTAGCGGTACCCAAATAGTTTCAGCAGCAACATCATCTATCTCTAACGGCAACACCATTTTGCCGTTAGCAGATTCAATCACTACTAAATTGCCGTCTACTAAATTGTGTGATGCCGCAGTTTCTTTGCTTACTCGGGCAACCGCCTCTCGTGCGGTGGCAGCTAGATGAGCTTCACCTTTTTGCAAACTGCCATTATCAATTAATTGGCGTAGGCCAGCCAGCACCAAACCAGATGTATTAGCTGGCGAGACCAACTTCATCTCACCGCCACCAGGCTCAGATTTGATACCAGTTAGTGACTTATGTAGTGCTGCTGGCTTTGCCGCATCAGCGAAAGTTACGCCAAGTTTTTCGGCAATTAAATGCAGCACCCGAGCGTCACTTAACGCAAGTGATTGATGCATTGCAGCAACAAAAGAACGTTCTCGCCCTTCCCAGTTAACAAAGGTGCCTTCACGCTCAGTGATTACCCCAACTGGCAACACCACATCAGCAAATTCAGTAACTGAGGAATAGTGCTGTTCGATTGAAACAACGAAAGTATTTGCTAATGCTGATTTAAATTCAGCGTGATAGGCCACATCAAAAATATCAACGCCGGCAACAACAAGCGCATCCAGCTTGCCGGCTGCGGCAGCTTTAATCATGGCTGGTTGATCTAGCCCTGCTTCACTTGGCAGTTGCGTTACTCTCCATTCAACTGCAACTTCAGCGCGATCAGCAGCATTTGATACTGACTTGCCACCTGGCAATAAATTAGGAAGCAAACCTGCTTCAACTGCACCGCGATCCCCTGCTCGGCGCGGCACCCAGGCAAATTTCGCACCAGTTGATTTCGCAACTGAAACAACTGCGCTATAGACGCCAGCAACAGCAGCAGCACGCTCACCAACCAAAATAATTGCATTCTTTCCAGTCAATTGCTCGTTAAGCGATGTAACTACATCTGCTTCCGCTCCAGGTTTTGCCAGCTTTATGTCTGCATTCAATTTGTGATAACCAATTAGTGCAGCATTATCAACTGCTATTACCTTCAATTTATTGTGACGAACTGCTTTGCGTAGTCGAAGTTGCACAATTGGTGATTCATTTTCAGCTTCAAATGAAACCAGCACCACTACATCAGCTGTTTCTAAATCACGGTAGGTGACATTCATCCGCGATACAGCGACATGATTAGCCAAGAAATCTGCTTCTTCAGCAGATGAAGTTCGATTTCGGAAATCCACGTTATTGGTTTGCAGCACAGCTCGAGCAAATCGAGAATAGGCGTAAGCATCTTCTTGCGGCAATCGGCCACCAGGTAAAACACCTGAGCGCTTATTTGCCAAACCAGCCGCAGCAAAGCTAATCGCTTCTGGCCAAGAGGCTGCTCGAAGTTCGCCATTTTCCCGAATCAACGGAGTTGCAATTCGATCAGTTGTGGTGTGAGTAAAAGCGAAGCGGCCTTTATCGCAATTCCATTCTTCGTTTACCTCTGGATCATTTGCAGCAAGGCGACGCATGATTTTGCCGCGGCGAATATCGGTTCGAGTAGAGCAACCTGAAGAGCAATGTTCGCAAATTGTGTTGTGCGAGATTAGATCAAATGGTCGGGAACGGAATCGATAGGTAGCACTTGTTAACGCACCAACTGGGCAAATCTGAATTGTGTTTCCACCATAATAAGATTCAAACGGACGATCATCTGCTGTGCCAACCTGTTGGCGAGCACCACGCTCCAATAATTCTAAAGTTGGATCGCCAGCAATTTCATCCGCAAATCTGGTGCATCTGGCGCAAGAAACACATCGCTCACGATCTAACAAGATTTCCGAATTTATATTGATTGGTTTTTCAAATAGTCGCTTGGTGCCCTCTTCGAAACGCGAATCAGCACGACCATTAGTCATCGCCTGATTCTGTAGCGGACACTCACCACCTTTATCGCAAACTGGGCAATCAAGTGGATGATTGAGCAGCAAGAACTCCATCACACCTTCTTGAGCTTTCGCAGCAACTTCCGAAGATTGCTGGGTTCGAACCACCATGCCATCAGTTAATGGAATTGCGCAAGAAGGTTGAGGTTTAGGCATACCATCAATTTCAACTAAGCACATTCGACAAGCTGCAACTGGCTCCAGTGATGGATGATCACAGAACCTAGGAATCTGCACGCCAAGTTGTTCAGCAGCGCGGATAATCAAGGTCCCTTTTGGAACTCGGACTTCAACACCATCAATATTTGCAGTAATTAACTCAACTTGACTATTGGTGTTTGAGTTAGCAGTGACGGTCACTTTACACCTACTAACTTCGTTTCAAATTCTTCTCGGAAATACTTAAGCGCTGCTGGAATTGGAGTTGCTGCGGCATCACCTAACGCACAGAAACTTCTGCCTGAAATCTGAGCTGAGATATCAACCAATAAATCTAGATCTGATACCTCGCCCTTACCTTTTTCCAGTCGCTTCAAAATATCAACCATGAAATAGGTGCCTTCACGACATGGCGTGCATTTGCCACATGACTCATGCTTATAGAACTCAATCCAACGCACTACCGCTTGGGTAACACTTCGTGAGGTGTCAAACACCATTGGCGTTCCAGTGCCAAGCATGGTGCCATGCGCTGCCATATCTTCATAAGTTAACGGCACATCTAAATGCTCTGGCGTTAATAGTGGAACTGATGAGCCACCCGGCACAAAGAATTTAACTGGTCGATCGCTAACCATGCCACCGGCATAATCAATCAACTCACGCATTGTGATGCCAAGCGGCGCTTCAAAAATTCCAGGATTTTTCACGTCACCAGAAACTGCAAACAATTTAATACCAGGTGACTTCTCAGTGCCAAAAGATTTATACCAAGCAGCGCCATTAGAAATAATTGCTGGCACTGAGGCAATGGTCTCAACGTTATTAACCACAGTTGGCGAGGCGTAAAGTCCAGCAACTGCAGGAAATGGTGGTTTTAATCTAGGTTGGCCGCGACGACCTTCCAGTGAATCCAGCAACGCAGTTTCTTCGCCACAGATATAAGCGCCAGCGCCAGAATGCACCACAATTTCTAAATCAAAACCTGAACCCAAAATATTTTTGCCCAGCAATTTTGCGTCGTATGCTGCTGCTACAGCTTGTCGAACTCGACGAATTGGGTGTGGGGTTTCACCACGAATATAAATGAAGGCATGATTGGCTCGAATTGCATAAGACGCAATGATTACACCTTCCACAAGTGAGTGTGGGTTTGCCATCATTAACGGAATATCTTTGCAAGCGCCTGGTTCAGATTCATCTGCATTAACAACTAAATAATGTGGTTTGCCATCTCCCTGCGGCACAAATCCCCACTTCATACCAGTTGGGAAACCAGCACCACCTCGACCACGAAGACCAGATTCTTTTACTTCAGCAATAACTGCATCTGGACCTAACTCAAATGCTTTCTTGACTGCGCTGTAGCCGCCATGGCGTTGATATCCAGCCACCGTATGAGAATCTGCTTCATCCCAATGCGCAGTTAAATTTGGTACTAACTTTGTCATTAGTTACCTGCCTTTTTCGCTGCATTTAAACCTGCGAGCATGGCGGCATCCGTTGCTGGTTCATCAACTAAGCCATCATCAAATCCAGCAATGCTGCGGCTAGCTTCTTTGAAAGTTCGAACTTTTGGTCCTCTAGTTGATTTAACATCAACACCTGATTTCAAATCTTCGATCAATTTGGTTGCGCTTTGCTCATCCATATCATCCATGAATTCCCAATTAACTGTCATAACTGGGGCATGCGTGCAGGCAGCTTGGCATTCAATTCGCTCCAGCGTAATTTGACCATCTGAAGTGGTTTCATCATGGCCCACACCAAGATCAGTTGAGATGCGCTGCCAGATGGCATCGCCACCTTTCATGGCACACATTGAGTTAACGCAAACCCCAACGTGGTGCTTACCAACTGGATATCGCTTGAACATCGTATAAAAGGATGCAACAGCGGAAACTTCAGCTGTGGTCAAGCCAACTTCAGTTGCGCAGGCATCAATTCCCTCTTGGGTGATGTAGCCATCAACTGATTGCACTAAATGCAACATTGGTAATAGTGCTGAGCGAGGTTCAGGATAGCGAGAAATCAACTCGCGCAGCTCGGCTCTAGTTTGTTCAGTGATTGCCATTAGCGATCAACTCCACCCATTACCGGATCAATGCTGGCAATTGCTGCAACTAAATCTGCAACTTGGCCACCTTCACAAATTGCTGGCACTGCTTGCAAGTTAGTAAAAGATGGATCGCGGAAATGAACTCGATATGGTCTGGTGCCTCCATCAGAAACCATATGCACACCTAATTCACCGCGTGGTGATTCCACGGCCTGATAAACCTGACCAGCTGGAACTTCAAATCCTTCAGTTACTAATTTGAAGTGATGAATTAGTGATTCCATTGAGGTGCCCATGATCTGCTTGATGTGATCGAGTGAATTACCCATGCCATCGCCACCAATTGATAACTGTGCTGGCCAAGCAATCTTCTTATCGCCAACCATAACCGGACCTGGCGCTAGTCGATCTAAACACTGCTCCACAATATTTAATGACTGTTCCATCTCTGCCAATCGCAGCAAGAATCGGCCATAAGTATCAGCAGTATCGACGGTTGGAATTTGGAAGTCATAAGTCTCATAGCCACAGTAAGGATTGGTCTTTCGTAAATCCCAAGCAAATCCAGTTGAGCGCAATGTTGGACCAGTAACACCTAGCGCTAAACAGCCATCAAGATCTAACACGCCAACATCTTTAGTTCGCGCCAGCCACACACTATTTCCAACCAACAGATTTTCTGTGTCTTTAAATCCTTTGCGAATTCGTGGAATCGCTTCTCTAATTTTTGCAATAGCATCTGGTGGAAGATCTTGAGCTAAACCACCTGGTCGGATGTAAGCATGATTCATTCGAAGTCCACTTACTAACTCAAAAATATCCAACACAATTTCGCGTTCCCGGAATGCTAAGAACATTGCGGTTAACGCACCAAGCTCAAGTCCACCGGTTCCTAATGCAACTAAGTGAGATGAAATTCGATTAAGCTCCATCAACATCACTCGAATAACAGTTGCGCGCTCTGGCACATCGTTGGTAATGCCAAGTAGTTTCTCAACTGCTAAGCAATAAGCAGTCTCGGAATAGAAACTGGATAAGTAATCCATCCGCGTTACAAACGTAACGCCCTGTGTCCAGGTTCGGAATTCTAAATTCTTTTCAATACCAGTGTGCAGATAACCAATTGCTGGTCGAACTTCAGTAACAGTTTCGCCTTCAAGTTCAACAATTAATCGGAGCACACCATGAGTTGATGGGTGCTGCGGCCCCATATTCACTACAACTCGTTCTGCTTCACCAGTTGGTGCAGCTTTTACTTGATCCCAATCCCCACCAGAGAGGGTGTAAACCCGACCCTGTGAAGTTTCTTGTCCTTCAGTAACAGATTCAAAAATTAAATTGTCATTTGTCATTTTGAATACATCCGTCGCTGATCTGGTGCTGGAATCGTTGCGCCTTTATATTCAACTGGCACACCACCGAGCGGATAATCCTTACGCTGTGGATGTCCTACCCAATCATCTGGCATCTCAATTCTGGTTAGTGCTGGGTGACCATCAAAAATGATGCCGAAGAAATCGTAGGTCTCTCGCTCATGCCAGTTGTTAGTTGGATAAACATCAACCGTTGATGGAATGTGTGGGTCAACATCAGGTGCGGTTGTTTCAACTCGAATCTGACGATTGTGCGTCATCGAACGAATGTGATAAACCGCGTGTAGTTCAGCATCAGTTTGCTGCGGGTAATGAACACCGCTAACACCCATACTCATTTCAAACTTAAGTCTTGGCTCATCACGCAAAATCTGCATTACGGTTTTGATGTAATGTCGATGCACGTTAATGGTTAGCTCATTTCGATCAACCACTACTCGTTCAATCACATCGCTTGGCTTTAATTCTTGGGCAGCTAATGATTGCTCTAACGTGGCAACCACATCTTCAAACCAACCAGGCAGTGGTCTTGCTGCTGCTGGTGGTAAATAAATTCGTCGAACTAAGCCACCAAAACCAGAAGTATCACCGCTGCCGCGAACGCCAAACGAACCTTCTCGCACATCAACTAGCGGTAGCTCGGTTGCGCCCTGCGGCACTAATGGATTATTGGATTCGGTCATGCCAATAATCCCTTCATCTCAATAAGTGGTTTGGTGTTAAGTGCAACTTGTTCTTGCGCCACAATCTCATTAACTCGATTAACACCAAGTTTGGTGTTCTGAATTTGATCGTGCAATTTCAAGATGGCATCAATCAACATCTCCGGACGTGGCGGACAGCCTGGCAAATAGATGTCAACTGGCACTACGTGATCTACACCTTGCAAGATGGCATAGTTATTGAACATGCCACCACTTGATGCACAAACTCCCATTGAAATTACCCACTTTGGGTTTGGCATTTGATCGTAAATTTGGCGCAGCACTGGTGCCATTTTCTGACTAACGCGACCAGCCACAATCATTAAGTCTGCCTGTCTAGGGGAAGCGCGGAAAGTTTCCATACCAAATCGGGCAATGTCATATCGACCAGCACCAATTGCCATCATCTCAATCGCGCAACAAGCTAAACCAAATGTTGCAGGCCAAAGTGAATTACGTCTGACATAACCAACTAACTGCTCCACACTTGAAAGCAGCACGCCAGAAGGTAATTTTTCTTCAACACCCATTTAGTCCCATTCCAATCCGCCACGTCGCCAGTCATAAAAATATGCCAACGTCACAATTAACAAGAACAGTCCAACTGCGCCCAATCCAAAAAGACCAAGTGCGCCGTAATTAACTGCCCATGGATATAAGAACATAATTTCAATATCAAAAATAATAAACATCATTGCAGTTAAGTAATATCGAATTGGATACTTGCCACCACCCATTGGTTGCGGAGTTGCTTCAATGCCACATTCATAGGCATCAAGCTTGGCTTTGTTGTATTTCTTCG
>CAYXYW010000010.1:0-25930 GCA_964469855.1 uncultured Bifidobacterium sp. | reverse complement strand
AATATCCTGCTGCTAAATATTTTTTCCAACCCAACTCTATTTTCGCTGCAGTGCGAATTGAACCTAAGCCAGATTTTGCCGCAACCGCACGGCCACGCGCTTTAGTTTCAGCAAAGATCAATATCGCAGCCAGCAGCACCAGCACAATTGCCACAACTGCAGCAGCTGATCTGTCATATGCAGCCTTATACATAGTGTGAACTACTCGAGTAAACGTATCTACTCGCAGCAGCGATACTGCACCAAAGTCACTTAACACATAAAGCATCACCAATAAAACTGACGCCAGCACAGTTGGCCTGGCTTGCGGCCAGATCACCCGTTTTGCAACAGCAGTTGCACTTAAGCCAAGTGCTCTTGCCGACTCTTCCTGTGTGGCATCAATTCGGCGCAGCGCAGCTAGCGCTGCTAACAGCACATATGGCGAAGTTGTTAAGGTCAAAATAAATACCGCTGCCGCAAATCCGCCTAAGTTTGGCACTAGCGCAATCCAGGCATAAGTTGAAACATAACTTGGCACTGCTAACGACAGCGTGCCAAGCACCAGAAACAGCGAGCCGAATGGCAACTTCGTTCGTTGAATTAACCAAGCAGAACTAATGCCAATAATTGAAGCAAATAGCGCAACTAACAACGCTAACGCTGCGGTGGTGATGATGGTTGAGACTGTTTTTTCACGCAGTAACACAGTTGTGAAAGTTTCAAAACCAGAGCCAGTAGCGCGAATCAATAGATAGCCAAGCGGAATACTGGCTAACACCAGCACCGAAATTGCAGCTAGTTGCAGCACCCTAGGCACAGCAATGCCCCCAGTCGAGTTTCGACTGGGGGCAGCTGGGGTGGGGGTAAATGTCAAAGCAAGCCGACCTTAATTAACAGCTCTTGCGTTGCTCGGACATCTTTTAGTGCATCCAAATCAACTACTGGTGCACCAATTTCAGCGAATGTAGGTAACTGTTTCGGTGCTGGCACAGATGGCAGCACCGAATATTCATTAGTGTCAGTGACAAATCGATTTTGTGATTCTTCAGTTAATAGATATTTAATAAGCTCAATTGCACCAGCAGGATTAGCTGCGGTGTTTAGCACGCCAGCACCAGATACGTTAATTAAATTACCTGGATCACCGGCAGCAAAAAAGCCGTTCTCAACATTAATCTCAGTGCCAAGACCATCTGCTACTTCATAGGTGTAGTAATGATTGACCAGCCCAAGCTCAATTTCTCCAGCGTTAATTGCTTCAACAATCATGCTGTTCTTCTCATATGCAATTGGATTATTTGCCGCAAGTCCGCTCAGCCATTGTTCGGCAGCGGCTTCGCCGCGTAATTGACGAAGTGCTGTAACAAAGCCTTGGAAGGATGCATTGGTTGGTGCTATACCTATCTTTCCGTTCCACTTTGGATCTAATAGATCATCAATTGAGGTCGGAAGTTCAGTAACTTTAATTGGATCGTAAGCAAATACTCGTGCTCGACCAGTTAAACCAATCCACAATCCACTAGCAGCTTCATATTCCGCAGGTACTAACTGCAGCACATCATCTTCTAGCGCAGCCAACATGCCAGCTTCGGCAACTGCGCCTAGTGAGCCAGCATCTTGCGAGATGAATAAGTCAGCTGGCGAGTTATCGCCTTCTTCTAGTAGTTGTGCGGCCAACTCAGCAGAGTCGCCATAACGCACATTTAATTTAATTCCAGTTGCTGCTTCAAAGTCAGCAAAAAATGGGCCAATGAATTCTTCACTGCGTCCTGAATAAACAGTTAACTCAGTTCCACTTAATGAATCGCCGCTACCGACTGATTCAGTTGAATCTGAAGCACAAGCGGTAAGGCTGAGAATAAGGGCGGCCACGGTGGCAAGCCCCAGATATTTACGCAAATTTATCCTTTCGTAATTCGCCATTACCATAACCTGAATAGCCGTCTTTTGGCAAATTTATATTTGTGTTAATCGCCACATTGACCGGCTGTGAGAATATTCCACTCGTGAATCTGCTCATCCCGCCACAACCCACCCCAGCGCTATTTCAGCTCGCGCTAATCGAGTTGGCAGTTGCTGAAGGGATGGAGATTGAACACTTCGACTGGGAAGAGGCAAAGTACTTGGTTCGGGCAAATGGGGCAGATGCGGAGTTGAAGAATCAAGTAGCAGCACAAGCAGCAATTGCGGAGAGCTATTTGGCTAAGGTATTTACCGCACGCAATCAGATTTATCAGATCCTAGATAACTCACTAATAATTAGTTAGCGCTTCTTAAATCCAGTTGGGCACTTTGGTTTAACAGCCTTCACTTTGCGAACCGTGCTCCCCTTAACACAAACAATCGTCTTTTTCTTTGGTTTGGAAATCGCTTCAGTTGGCACATTTGGTTTAATTGCTGCGGCTTGGACTATTCGAGTTCGATTTGCTTCAGCTGCTGAAATCAAGGCGGCAGCATTTGGTAGCTGTGCCTTTGGAATTAAATCCAACATAATTGTGTCAGCAGTCATATCAGAGATTAATAAATTAAAGTTGGGCGAAATCAGCTGTGCGCCAACACCGCCTAGATTATTTATTGCTACACCTTCGGATGGCTGATTTAGTGGCGTTGAAAAATTTCTGATTGGTGGCCTTGCTTCGTTGTCTAGCGAATAAAACGCAAGGTACCTAGTTGCGGCATTAGTTAAGGTTTCAATAATTAAACCTTTACCCCGTTGCCCTTCGTCGATTACCAGCACCCGTTCAGCAGTGGTATTTGGAATAGTAAGTCGGGTGCTGACTTTTGTTAAATCAATTTCAGTTGCCGCATTAACACATTGCACGCTGCTATCTGGAATCCAGCCCAGCACCCACTTTTCATAACTCAACAATGTGTTTTGCGCTGAAGACATCATCGATAACCTATGTGGACTATCAGGTGAGCCGTATAGATCAGTAAGGCCGTAAAGGTGCATAATCTCATGCGCAATCGTGTTAATTGATTTGCGCTTATCCATCAATACGGCATTAAGCAGTTCACCTTCTGCAGTGACAATGGTTCTCCAATATGGATCGCGTGGCGTCCTTGAGAACATCATGGCCTCAGCAATATCTGATTGATTGCTGGTAGATGAACCATGCAGCAATACTCCATCAATTCCGGTGAAATCAATCTTGCTGTCACTTGCTGCAATCACCCGGCGAATAAAACCCCAGGTAGATTTTGACTCATCTCGTTGCTGGTTAGCAGAATGTTGGTTTATTCGCAGTTGATTCATGTCAGCAACGGTGTCGGAGATATCGAATACTGGTGCAAACACTAGCTCTGGTTTACTTTTGCCATTAGACATCTGATGAATAAGGTCGGCTGCCGCTTGGTAATCAGCCTTTAGTAATTCGCCAAAGGCAAAGTTAGGAGTGTCACTTAATCTAAATGGCAGCACTAACAATTTTGGAGTTGATTTATATTTCAACCGCTCTGGTGCCATTGGGAAACCCAACGAAACTGTTTGATTAGGGGAAGCGCTGATCCGACAGCTATCAAGCGGGGCAGCTGTCGATGCTGCTGGGAGTAGCGAAAGCAAGAACAGTGAAACTGTCAGGGCAGAGATAAACCTTAATTTCACAACTAAACTGTATCAGAGCGCGAAATTTTAACTATTCCGCAAGTTCAGCAAGTAAGTTTTGCATAGCAGTAATTTCTGCCTGTTGGGTTTGAATTATCGACTCGGCTAAAGCGGCAACATCAGGATTTTTTGAGGTCAATACCGGTTCGGCCATATCTATTGCTCCTCGATGATGCTTGATCATCCCCAACAGAAATAGTCGATCAAATTCCACTCCGGCCGCTGATTTCAGGTCGTCAATTTCCTCGGCAGTGAGCATGCCCGCCATAATGTGTCCGTCATGGGCTCCCAACATGGTGCCGGCCCAATTCTTCATCAATTCAATTTCAGGTTCTTGCGCATCTTTAATAGCAGTTGCTAACTCCAGGATCTGTGGATTACTTGAGTTAGTTAGCGCAATATTTGACATCTCAATCGCCTGCTCATGATGTGGAATCATCATTGCGGCAAACATCTGATCATCCATTGATAACTCAGTAGAAGAACTACAGCCAGCTAATGCCAGCAAAATAACGGCCAATATCTTGCGCATTCCGATAGATTATCTTAATAGCAAACTTGTGCAAATTGAGTCAATCGTGAACATTTGACTCAAGAAATAAGTGGCTTCTGAAAAGCCTTAACTAATTCATCCTGTGTTATCTGGAAGTGGCCCTGCAGCATCAATCCATCAACTTCATCTGACACTATTCCAATTTCAGTGACTGGTTGATTTAGTTCATCACACAATTTATGAAAACCAGTATCACCATAATCTGGCACTACCACTATTGCCCGAGCAGTTGATTCGCTGAATAACATTTCGGCAGTCATTAACTCGTCAGGTAGATTAAGTTGCATACCAATTCCTGAGTCATAAACCATCTCAGCAATTGCCACGAGTAAACCACCATCAGCTAAATCGTGGGCCGCTTCAGCGATGCCGTATGCAGCAAAGTTGCGCATAGATCTTGCCAAAACTTTCTCCGCAGTGAAATCCAACTCCGGTGGCACCCCACCTAAATGATTATGAATTACTTCAGCCCAAATAGAACCATCTAATTCAGGTTTTGTTTCGCCCAATAGATAAACCTTGCTGCCTGGGTTTGCATAAGCGCGAGTGATTCGCTTGCCAACTTCATCAAGTACGCCGAGCACACCAATTACTGGGGTTGGCAGAATTGCAGTTTCACCGGTTTGGTTATAAAACGAAACATTGCCACCAGTTACTGGGGTGCCAAATTCCAACGCACCATCTGCTAACCCAGAAACTGCCTCAGCAAATTGCCACATCACTTCTGGGTCTTCCGGCGATCCGAAATTTAAGCAGTTAGTAACAGCAAGCGGTTTTGCCCCTGTTACTGCAACATTGCGATACGCCTCAGCTAAATTCAACTGCGCACCGCGATATGGATCAAGTTGGCAGTAGCGGCCATTGCCATCAAGTGCAATAGCCACACCTTTTCCAGTTTTGCGATCAATTCGAACCATGCCAGCATCATCTGGCGCAGCGAGCACCGTATCGCCTCTGACATATTTGTCGTATTGCTCGGTGATCCATGACTTATCTGCCATATTGGCGTGGCTAAGCAACTTCAATAAATCTGCCTTAATGGCAGCTCCATCTGTTGGTTTAGCCAAATTTGCAGTGCTATTTGCAATTAGTTGATCTTGATTCGCTGGGCGCTGCATTGGCCTGTGATAAACCGGTCCTTCATGCGCAACAGTGCGCGGCGGCACATCAACGATCAACTCATCATGCCAATAAATTTCTAACTTATTAGTGTCAGTTACTTCACCAATTACGGTTGCTGTTAAGTCCCACTTCTCACAAATTGCCAGCACCTGATCTAAGTTTTCCGGTGCCACAATTGCGCACATACGCTCCTGCGACTCACTCATCAAAATCTCTTCTGGTGAAAGTGACGCATCTCGAAGCGGTACGCGATCTAGTTGTACTCGCATACCACCAGATCCGTTACTTGCCATCTCTGATGTTGCGCAAGAAAGTCCAGCGCCGCCTAGATCTTGAATTGCTTCAATTAAGCCAGCTCGCGCCATTTCTAAAGTTGCTTCAATCAGCAACTTCTCCATAAACGGATCGCCAACCTGCACGCTTGGTCGTGCTGATTGCGCTGATTCATCAAATACTTCAGAAGCTAAAACCGATACGCCACCGATGCCATCGCCACCTGTTGCGGCGCCATATAACACAACTAAATCGCCAATCTCTTCCGCACCACTGGTCAGAATCTGATCGTGCTTCATCGCGCCAACACAAAGCGCATTCACTAACGGATTTCCAGCATATGATGGATGAAATACTGTTTCGCCGCCAATATTTGGCAATCCCAAACTATTGCCATAACCACTAATTCCAGCAACAACACCATTTAACACTCGAGCCGTATCTGGCGCGTTCGGATCACCAAAACGAAGTGAATCCATCACCGCAAGCGGTCTTGCTCCCATTGCCAAAATGTCGCGCACAATGCCACCAACACCAGTTGCCGCACCTTGATACGGCTCAATGAAAGATGGATGGTTATGCGATTCAACTTTAAAAGTCACAGCCCAGTTATCGCCAATATCAACCACGCCAGCATTCTCACCAATGCCAACTAACAATGCATCTGTATCAGGAGTTTTTTCACCAAATTGTCGGAGATGAACTTTGCTGCTCTTATAACTACAGTGTTCACTCCACATCACTGAATACATAGCTAACTCAGCTGAAGTTGGTCGTCTGCCAAGAATTTCTTTGATACGTAAGTATTCGTCTTCTTTTAAACCAAGCTTCTGCCATGGTTGTGCGACATCTGGTGTTGCTGCTGCAATTGTAACGGTATCTACCATTTAAACCGTAACTCCTGCAATTGACCAGAAAAAGCCCAGTCCATCAACACCGGCACCAACTAAGCCATCAACTGCATGCTCTGGATGCGGCATGATGCCAACCACATTTCCAGCTTCATTTGTGATAGCCGCAATGTCATTTACCGAACCGTTTGGATTGTTGTTATAACGAGCAACAATTAAACCTTTATCTTCTAATTCTGGCAATGATTCAGGTGCAACTTGATAACACCCTTCACCATTCTTAATTGGAATGACTAACTCAGCACCTGGTTGAAAAAAATTAGTCCATGCTGTGCTGGTATTAGTTATTGTTATTAATTCTGGCCGACAAATAAAATGTAGATCTTTATTTCGGGTTAACGCACCTGGTAATAACCCGGTTTCGCAAAGCATCTGAAAGCCATTGCAAATACCAAGCACTGGCATGCCTTCATTGGCTTTGTTTATTACTTCAGTCATGATTGGTGAGACGCTTGCTAACGCACCAGCGCGCAGATAATCACCATAAGAAAATCCACCCGGCAGAATTACCGCATCAACGCCAGATAGATCAGTGTCTTTATGCCAAAGCGGAACAGCTTCAGCACCACCTAACGCAACTGCAGTGGCAGCATCTCGATCATCAAGCGTGCCAGGAAAGGTGATGATGCCAACGCGAGTGGTCACTCACTATCACCTTCATCAGCATAAATTGCATATGTTTCAATCACTGGATTACTTAAAACTGTAGCTGCCAACTCTTCAATTTCATCAAGCAGCTGATCGGTAACTGGACCTGCAACTGTTATCTCAAAGCGCTTGCCCTGCCTCACGCTGGAGATAACCGAATGGCCACCCCGTTCGAAAACACCTTGTATTGCCCGACCCTGCGGGTCCAAAATCTCTGGCTTTAGCATCACTTCGACGATGATTTTTTCCACGAGCGGCACTTTACTTGACTTCGGCTAAACCGGTGAGATTTGTCTATTGGATGTAAGGGTTTAACCAAATTTATGCTTAATTAATCGGTGTATGCTTGCCGGCAGATGAATCTTGATGTCCTAACCCAGCTATTTGGCGACAAGGTGAAAACCGATCCGGTCACCCTCACCGCCTATTCCACTGATGCCACCCCAGAGTTCAAAGCAACGCCAGATGCGGTGGTGTTTGCGGAATCAACCGCTGATGTGGTGAAATTAATTAAGTTTGCCAACGAACATCACGTGCCAATCATCACTCGTGGTGCAGGTAGCAATTTAGCTGCAGCAACTGTGCCAATTTCTGGTGGCATTATTTTGGTGATGACTAAACTCAATCGAATTCTTGAAATCTCAAAATCTGAGATGCTCGCTGTGGTTGAGCCAGCAGTTACAAATGTTAATTTAGACGATGAAGCAGCTAAATATGGCTTGATGTATCCGCCAGATCCAGGCTCAAAAACAGTTTCCACAATTGGCGGAAATATTGCAACCTGCGCTGGTGGGTTACGTGGTTTGAAATACGGCGTTACTCGAAATTACGTATTAGGCCTGGAAGTTGTGTTAGGCACTGGCGAAGTAATTAACACTGGCTCGCGGATGGTGAAAGATGTAGCTGGTTATGACATCACCAGATTGATGGTGGGATCTGAAGGCACGTTAGGTGTAATCACAAAAGCAACCGTTGCACTTCGACCTCGCCCTACTATTTCCAAATACGGTGTTGCTTATTTCAAAACGTTAGCCGACGCATCTGTTGCGGTTGATGCCATTGTTGGTGCTGGCATATTGCCAGCAACGCTGGAATTCTTAGATCAAGTTTGCATTATTGCAGTTGAGAAATTTGCCAATATCGGTTTAGACACCACTGCTGGTGCCTTACTGCTTTTTGGTGAAGATGGCGATAGCGATGACGTTGAAGTTAAAACTCAACAGATGGCAGATATCTGTGCTGAAACATCAGGTGTCATCTCTGTTACTCGAGCAAAAAATGTTGTTGAAGCAGATCAGCTGCTATTTGCTCGACGCTGCGCGCTGCCAGCGTTAGCCAGAGAAGCCTCGCTTGCGGTTAGTGAAGATATCTGTGTGCCGCGGCCGTTACTTGCCGAAACAGTGGCGAAGATAGGTGAGATTAGTAAGAAACGCGGCGTAAAAATTGGTGTGTTTGGTCATGCTGGTGATGGCAACTTACATCCAAAAGTATTAGCTGATATCAATAATCCAGATGAAGTAAATAGATTGCATCAAGCGCTTGATGACATCTTTACGTTGTCACTTGATATGGGTGGCACTATCACTGGCGAGCACGGTGTTGGAATTGCAAAACTGCCATATCTAGAGCGAAAAGTTGGTCAAGAACAGATGGCGCTGTTTCGCCGGATAAAAGCTGCTTTTGATCCAAATGGCATATTAAATCCTGGGAAAACTGGCTCATGAAACAAGACCTGCCATTTACGCCACATCTATTAGATCGTTGCATCTCTTGTGGTTATTGCTTGCCCGCTTGCCCAACATATTCGCTAACCCAAGAAGAGAAATCATCACCTCGCGGCCGAATCAATTTGATGCGCGCAGTTCAAGTTGGCGAGTTAACGCTAGATCAAACGTTAGAGCAATCTGGTTTTTGCTTAGGTTGCCGAGCCTGCGAGAGCGTTTGTCCTGCTGGTGTGGAATATGGCACGTTGCTTGAGGAGTGGCGCGCAGCAGCATGGCAAGGAAGTAATCGCAACATCATTTTGAAGCTGCTGCTGTTTGCGGTTAATCAACCATGGCGGGTTAGATTCTTAGGTTTATTCAATCGGCGTAATTTCGCTAGGCCAGAACCAGCTGAATATTCACTGATGTTAGGTTGTTTTGAGCGCGGTCTATTCCCTGGCGTCTCCAAAGCAGCGCAAGCAAATTTGTCGGCAACTACAGCTGGCAATCAAGGTTGCTGCGGTGCGCTGCACGCGCATAACGGTGAGTTGGAACGCGGTAAGGCGATGGCAAAAGAACTGGGTGAGAAGTTGCCTGGAAAAATCCTCACCACCAGCGGTGGCTGCGCTGCACACTTAGCTTCTGTTCTTGGTAAAGATCGAGTTTTTGAATACTCCCAAGCGCTATCACAGCGAGCAGCTGAGCTGAAACCAGTAATGATTAATGGCAGAAAAGCCCGAGTGGCGCTGCAAGATTCTTGCCATCTTCGTCATGGTCTGCAGATCTTTAAAGAACCCAGAGCGGTGCTTACTCAAATTGCCGATTATGTGGAGCTGCCTGGCGCAAGTGATTGCTGTGGTGCTGCTGGCACATATGCCATTTTGCGACCAAAAGATTCAACCAAAGTTTTTGCTAAGAAGGCAGCGGAGATCAAGAAACTAGATCTAGATTACATTGTTTCAGTTAATCCTGGTTGCACCAGGCAGTTAAAAACACAGCTGCGCAAGCGAAAAATTAAAACTAAAGTGATTCATCTTGCTGAATTTGTGGCACTCAGTAATTCCATCAGCGCCTAATCTGATAATTAAGCCTTAAATAAATTTGCTTTTCTACCCTCAGTATCTGTTTGATAACTAAACACACTGCCGGCTAACTCTTCATTAACTTCAAAGCTAGCAGAAGTAATAAACAACGTGCTTAAATCATCACCACCAAAAGTGCAAGTAGTCACTCGTGACACTGGTAACTTGATCTGATCTAACAATTTGCCATCTGGCGATAACTTAATTACTCGGCTGCCATCCCAAAGCGCAATCCATAAATTATCTTCGGCATCGAGCGTCATGCCATCAGGGTGGCCCTCAACTGGAATAGCTAAGGTCTTGCGAAGTGAAATTTCGGCGGTTGCTAAATCAAAGTCATACACCCCAACGGTTCTAGTTGGTGAATCGATGAAGTACATCGTCGTTAGATCAGAACTCCAATCCATGCCATTTGGCACAGTTAAGTCAGTTAACATCTGATGCATTAGACCGCTTGATTTATAGGAATAAAGCGCCCCTTCGCCCAGAATTTTCTGGTTAGTCATCACGCCAGCCCAGAGCCGACCTGATGGGTCGACTTTTGCATCATTAAATCGTTTTGGTTCAGTTTCATCTAGCAGTGTTAACAATTCAGTTCTAACGCCGGTTGGCTGCATCACCGTTAAGCCACGTTGCTCCACCAGCAAATAATTGTCGGAATTCTCGATACCAAGTACCGCACCCACTTTATTGCCAAGTTGATACTCTTTTAGCAAGTCGCCACTTGGCGCTAACTTGATTACTCGTCCACCTGCTATATCCACCATAAGCAATTCATTGCTGCGCCAATCCCAAAATGCACCTTCACCAATGATGGCGTCTATTTGATAGAACAGTTCGACCTTACTCATGACAACTCATTTGGAAAGTTGTGCTGGGGCAAAAATTTCAGTGCTGAGGTTGCTTTATTGAAATCTACCAAGGAATCAAAGTCGCCATGACTTGGATTAAGTTTTGATGCCGGGTAGAACTGCTTTATTAATTCAACTGCGCGGTGCGGACCTAGCAAATTAGCAGCAGAGACAAAATAATTTCCAGAAACTACTTCGTCATTCAATATGGAATCAACTGCAACATAAGCCGCATCTCTAGTATCAATATATGTCCAAAGTTCCTTTTTGCCCAAACTTGGATCTGCAGCGAATTGGGCATAGCGCTTAGGTAACAAATCAATATGGTCGCCAATATATGGATAGCGCAGCGCAACTATTCGCATCTGAAATCTTCGGCTGAAATAATCTGCACTCATCTCATCAATATTTTTTGATAGCGCGTATGGATCTGAGATCTGATTAGTGAAACTCTCATCAATTGGCAGTTTTGGTAAATCAATTGGTAATCCACCAAATGGTAATCCAGTTACCGAAAAACTTGATGCGATAACTGCTCGCTTCACATTCGCAGTGACTCCAGCATCCAGTACAGTAAAAGTTGCTAGTGCATTACTGAACACCGCAACTGGCGTTCCATAGTTGGGATTGCGGATTGCAGCTAAATGAATAACCGCATCAACCCCGTTCATCGCTTGTTGAATTAACTGCTGGTCAGTAGCTAAGCCAATAAAGTGATTAGTTGAGCCGGGATGAGATTTTGGATTTAGATCCAGCGTTTGAAATGGCACTTCAGTTGCAGTCAATAGATCACAAATTGCGCTGCCCAACAGGCCAGCTGAACCGGTCACTAATATCTTTATCTGTTGTTTAGTTGCCATCCAAATTAGAATACCTGCTATGTCAGACCAAGTCGAGATTTCGAGGCTTAGTTCAACTGATGTTACCGAATTGATAACTCTGTGGAATTTAGTGCTACCAGCACATCCAATGACTATTGACCGGTTTGAGAGATTGTTTTTACCGGTGTTTACGGTATCCCAAATTTAAAGCATGAGCCGAGCTATCACTAAGTAGTTGCCGGTTGAACTTAGCGATCCCGTGAAAATTGAAACTCCAATAGATCTAAGTCGCTTAGCTGAAATCATTGCTGCTGTATTTACTGGTGATTGGGTTGAGGTCACAGTAGCGAAACTAAAGTCAAATCCAGCAGAAATTGCGGTAGTGAGTGTGGCTGGTGAATGTGCTGGATTTGTAGTTTGGAATAACCGATGGTTTGGTCCAGTTGGAGTTGCTGAGCCGTTTCGTAGCTATGGTTTGGGCAAATTACTAGTAAAAAATGCAATTAATCAGATGCAGCGATCAGGTATTGATCGAATCTATTTCACCTGGGCTGATGAATGGGTGGTGCCGTTTTATCAGCGATTAGGATTTAATATTGATCGAACTTATCAGCGATTAACTTGGCACCGAATTTAGATTTATCAATCGATCCAACACTTCTTGATATCTAGCAGTGGTTAACTCAATTATTTCTTTTGGAATTTTAGGTGGTGCGATCCCGCTATCTTTATCCCAGTTTTCTATTAACCAATTTCGAACTAACTGCTTATCAAATGAAGGTGCTAATTCATTTGGTTTCATTTCAGAGGTATTGCAATACCTACTGGAATCGGGCGTTAACACTTCATCAGCCAGCATTAAATTGCCTGCTTCATCAAGGCCAAACTCAAACTTAGTGTCAATTAAGGTGAAGCCGGCTGGCGCTAATATTTTTGTGGCTTGATTAAAGATCTCAATTGAGCTGTCTTTTAATTGCTGGGCCAATTTGCTTCCAACTATCTCAATTACTTTTTCATAGCTGATGTTCTCATCATGTTCGCCAACTGCGGCTTTAGTTGCTGGGGTGAAGATTGGCTCTGCTAACTCTGCCCCGTTGACTAATCCCGCTGGCAACTCAATGCCACAAACACTGCCAGATGATTGATACTCCAGCCAAGCAGAGCCAGTTAAATATTTTCTCACCACACATTCAATTGGAATCATGGTTAAGTTCTTAACTTCAATTGCTCTACCAGCAACAGCGGCTGGAACATCAGTTGAGATTAAATGATTTGGCACGGTTAACCTGTTAAACCAGAACAACGAGATGGCAGTTAATATCTTGCCTTTATTGGGCACCGTATTTGCCAGCACATGATCAAATGCACTTATTCGATCTGATGCTACAAGCAACAAGGTATTTGCTGGAGTTTTATAAATATCTCTAACTTTGCCAGAGTGAATATGGCGATAGCCAGCTGGTAGCTCCCAATTCATAATTAAAGAATTGCGCCTGGCTGATACTTCGCAGCGACTGGATTGGCAGTTGTAATTGCAGTTACTTTTGCTACCACTTCATCCACTTGAGTTTTCGCCGCAGCTAACTGCACCTCGGAATTTGCTGCTAATTCAGCTAGCGTGGTTTGATCGATATTTAATTCAGCATCAGCAGCTAATAACTCAAATAAGTTATTGCTACCGCCACTGCGTAGTGATTCTGCTGCCGCAAGCGCATGTGCCTGCACTTGTTTATGCGCAGTTTCTCTACCAACACCGCGCTTAACTAACAGCAACATAATCTCAGTAGTTAATAAGAACGGTAAATACCGATCCAACTCTGCTTTAACTTGCGCTTCAAATACCTTAAAGCCATTCAGCACTGTTAACGCAGTTTCAATAATGCCATCAATCGCAAAGAACATGCCAGGTAACGCAACTCGTCTTACCACACTGCAGGAAACATCGCCTTCATTCCATTGATTACCGGAGATGCCAGCTAACATCTGGACATAACCATTTAGCACTTGATGTAAACCGTTTATTCGCTCGCAGCTGCGAGCATTCATTTTGTGCGGCATCGCAGATGAGCCAACTTGACCTGGTAAAAAGCCTTCCGTTACTAACTCTTGCCCGGCCATTAATCTAATGGTTAGCGCCATTGACGAAATTGGTGATGAGACTTGATACAACAAACTGCCAACTTCATAATCTAATGATCTGGGATAAACCTGACCTACTGAAGTTAATGAATTAGCAAAACCAAGGCTCTGCATAAGTTCAGCTTCAAACTCTTTGACTTTAGCTAAATCCTGGTCAAACAAATTAGCCATATCTTGATTAGTGCCAACTGGCCCTTTTATGCCGCGCGCTGGATAGCGGGCAATTAATTCATTCAATCCACTAAAGCCAATTAATAACTCATCAGCAAATGAAGCAAATCTTTTCCCAAGCGTGGTTAGCTGCGCGGCAACGTTATGACTTCTGCCCACTATGGCTAACTCGCGATGAGCAGATGCTTTAATTGCTAGTTGATTTAGCAGCGCAATAACTCGATCCTGAATTAACTTTAAGCTCAGCAAGATTTGTGCTTGCTCGATATTCTCAGTTAAATCTCTTGAGGTCATTCCTTGATGGATTAACTGATAACCAGCTAATGCATTAAATTCTTCAATTCGTGCTTTCACATCATGCTTAAGTGATCGCTCTCGATTGGCAATTGAAACTAAATCAATATTGTCAATCTGCTTCTGATATGCAGATATTGCTTCGGCTGGAATTGTTAAGCCGCGAGCAGCTTGCGCGTTAAGTACTTCAAGCCAGAACTCGCGCTCTAGTTTGATTTTGCCAGTTGCCGACCAGATCTCAACCATCTGAGCCGAGGCGTATCTAGTTGCTAATACATCAGAAATGCTCATTCGCCCCTACCTACGCCAATATCACTGCGATGCTGCATCCCAGCAAACTCCACTCCGGCAACTCCTTGATAAGCCAGCTCCCGGGCAGCAGCGATGCTGCTGCTAATTCCAGTTACTGCCATCACTCTGCCACCTGCGGTTCTCACTACCCCATTGTCTAACTTGGTACCTGCATGGAATATCACCCGTTCGGGGGTGTTTGAGATTTGAACTGAAATCTGATCTCCTGATCTGACATTTTCTGGATAGCCAGCAGCTGCTAACACCACGGTAACTGCGGCACCAACAAATTCCGGTGGCGCAACTTCTGCTAACTTCCCGCTGGCTGCGGCGCAAAGCAGATCAGTTAAATTTGAAGTCATCGTGGAAAGCACGACTTGCGTTTCTGGATCACCAAATCGGGCGTTAAATTCAATTACCTTTAACCCCGCAGCAGTATTAATTAGCCCGCAATACAGCACGCCAATAAATTCTCTTCCCTGATTTTTCAGCTCAGCAATTATTGGTGTGGCAATCTCTGTTACCACTTGCTGCTGCATAGCTTTAGTAAACCAAGCAACTGGGGTGTAAGCACCCATGCCGCCCGTATTTGGCCCTAAGTCATTATCAAATATCCGCTTATAGTCTTGTGCTGCAGCTAGTGGATAAACCGTGCTGCCATCTGTCACACACAGCACGCTAACTTCTTCACCCGCTAAAAACTCTTCCACTACCACTTTTGAGTTAGCCGCAAAACAACTCTTAGCATGAGCTAGCGCAATCTCGCTATCGTCAGTTACAACTACCCCTTTGCCAGCAGCTAGGCCATCATCTTTAATCACATACGGCGCACCAAAAGAAGACATTGCTGCTGCAACTTCAGTTAAAGTTAAACAAGTAACAGATTTGGCAGTTGGAATATTTAGTTTTGCCATTAATTCATTAGCAAATGCTTTGCTGGCTTCAATCTCTGCGGCAGCTTGATTTGGACCAAACACTAAAAAGCCAGCTGCCCGAAGCGCATCAGCCACACCAGCAACTAGTGGCGCTTCCGGTCCAATCACAACTAACTCTGCTGCTAACTCAGTTGCTAACTTAACTATGGCAGCTGGATCGGTAATTACCAAATCAAAACAATTAGTATCGCCAAGTAGCTCAATAATGCCGGCATTGGTTCCAGTAGCGAATACGGTTTGGTTTTCCTGAATTAAGTTGTGGCAGATAGCGTGCTCGCGGCCACCAGATCCCACCACCAGAATTCGCATATGGTTATCTCTCACCCTCGCGCAATTCTAGGCGAGGGCAACCCATTATCTAGTTGGGTTTCTAGTTAGCACGGCACCGCCGGCAGGATCTTCAAAGACTCGTAATTTAGTTACCACTTCACCAGTTCGAGTGTCTCGAACTTGATATTCATATTCCGCTTGCACGGTGTATCGGGCTTCCCCGGTTGGCACTGTAAATCTAATATCAGTGCCGCGATTGTCAGCAGTAATTACTCGAGATTGCACTGGCCTGCCATCCTTTAACAACACAATCTTCCAGGTAATTGCCAAATCACCTGATGGCACTGAAATATTTGATGGCGTAGTGGCATCCATAATTGAAATACCAGTTAAGCCAAATGGCTTAACATCAAATCTAACGTTGGCTGATTTCTCACCGGTATTTAGCACCACAAAATATCTACCAATAGCAGCCGGGGTGATGAAAGTTAAATTGCCATTTCGTGGCACATCTTTAGTTTCAATCAAGAAACTCTTATTACCATCATTTAAGAACAAGCTGGCTTTAGCAGCTTCAAGATCAACAATGCTCACTGAAATTGGTAGTGAGAAACCTTCTGTAATTGCAGTAGCGCGAGGTGAGATGTAAACGCCTGGTTTGCGAGTTTCTTCTTTTGGCACTACCGGGGTAGCTTCGGTTTCTTCTTTGGGTTGGTTATTGGCTGAATTACTTGTTGAATTACTTGCGGAATTGTTATTTGCACTACTTGTTGGTTTTGGCTTAGGTAGCGGCGCTAACGCATAACCTGCCGCAATTGATCGATTAACACTAAAGCCTTTAATAAAACCTTCGTATTGATCACCTGGACCATTAACCCCAGTGATCACACCACCAAATTTGGCAATCAGCGATAAGTCATCGCGCATGGAACCAAAGATGGGATAACCCAGCGCAATTGATCTAGTTACGTTATAGCCCTTATCAAAACCTTCAAACTGATCGCCTTTGCCGTTCACCCCAATAATCACACCGCCGAACTGACTAATCAGCGTTAAATCATCTTGCAAGAAGCGTCGCTCAGAAGTTGAGTTCTCATTGGTGGTGTTTCTGGGTGTGGTGTTCTTTGGTGTAACGGCGGCAGTGGGCGCGATCAGCGCAAGCGAGATTGCAACGGCAATAACCGCTGCTTTAATCCCGCTAAATTTCATGGACGTAGTTTGCCCGCCGTTCCTCATAGATCCAGCGTCAATGTCCGATTTGCCCGATTAAATTCAGACATCCTTCAGCAAATTCCAAGGGATAACGATTTTCTTCCCCAGATCTAGTGGTGCACCGCCAATCAGCACCAATAACTCTGACTGGGGGTTATTCCTTATTAATAAGGTGTGACTAATTCGAGGGATAAATCTGGTGCTGATCCTGCGAAACTAAGTGCAAACTAACTAGGCTTCGGCCGTGCTATTAAGTGACCGAGATATTAAAGCTGAACTTGCCTCCGGCCGAGTTAAAGTCGAACCATTCGATGAAAGCATGGTGCAGCCCAGCAGCATTGATGTCAGATTAGATCGGTTCTATCGCACTTTTGAGAATCACCGCTATCCATTTATTGACCCAGCGATTGAGCAAAGTGATCTAACCAGACCATTTGAAACTGCTGCAGATGAAGCATTTGTGCTGCATCCAGGTGAATTTGTGCTCGCTTCTACCTATGAAGTAATCACGCTGCCCGATGACATTGCTGGTCGATTAGAGGGTAAATCATCACTTGGCAGATTGGGATTACTAACGCATTCCACTGCTGGCTTTATTGATCCTGGCTTTTCTGGCCATGTCACATTAGAACTTAGCAACGTTGCCACCCTGCCAATTAAGTTATGGCCTGGGATGAAAATCGGACAATTGTGTTTGTTCCGACTGTCCTCACCAGCAGAGCATCCATATGGCTCTGCCGTTTATGGCTCGCGCTATCAAGGTCAGCGTGGTCCAACGCCATCAAGGTCACATTTGAATTTCCATCAGACGAAAATCGAAGAATAAATCATTGTTTTGCTGCAAGCGTTTTCTGCTATTGGCTTATTAAGAAACGCATAAGAAATATTTCCCAAAGTGCTGCTCAATGTTAACTATTAGTTGGAAATGGGTCTATGTTTCGCCTTAGGCGTCCGGACGGACGCCTGATTGCGTTAGGGCGCAAGGGTGAATTAACACAGTATCGGTGTTAGTGGCAGACATCGAAAGGGCAATGGGATATGAGTTGGCAGGTTCGTCACGCCGTGCAATTGGCAGCATAAGACAGCTGCCTAGTGGGAGGTATTCCGCCTCCGTTAACAAATATGGGTATCGCGTACCCGCGCCACATACTTTTGAAAAATATGATGATGCTGATGAATGGTGCTATCAAGTAGCAAAGAAACTATGGCGAATGAAGCACACGCCAGGTGCGCACCTCAAAATATCTGAACCGTTGTTTATGTCGCAAGCTGCAATTGCGGAAGCAGTTGGTAGCAGTGAAACCTTAGATGCGTTTGGTTCCACATGGCTGAAGAACAACACCTCACTCAGAGATCGCACCAGATATGACTATCAGCGTATCTTGAATAAGTGGCTGCAGATTAAAGTTAACGGCCGCATCTTCTCTTCTTACCCAATGCACAAAATAGATAATGTTCTTATTCGCAGCTGGATTGCTGAAGTAACAAAAGTGGCATCACCGTCAACTGCCGATTACTCCTATCGAGTGCTTCGAGCAATATTAAATGAAGCAGCATCACAGGGAATAATTAAAAGAGCTCCAGCACCTATTAAGAAGAAACAACAAGTCACAAACACCAGACCAATTATTGATGTCACCCAATTAATTACATTAGCCGCTGAAGTGCCGCTGCAGTATTCCCTTGCAGTATTAATTGCTGGCATTTGTGGGTTGCGCTCCGGTGAAATATTTGGTCTACGACGCAAAGACATTGATTTAGAAGCAAGAACAATTACGGTTGAACAAGCCATAGTTTCAGTGCCAGGCAAAGGCACCATTATTGGTCCGCCAAAAACTAAATCATCAGTTCGAACTATTTCTTATCCAGATTACCTGCAATCAAAAATGGAAGTTCATCTCACCCATTTCACGGAACCTGGTTCAACCTCCCTGGTGTTCACCACCGATGAGGGGGGACCAGTCACGGTGGAAGACCGGAGAAAATGGTGGGACGAAGCCAGAAAAACAACTGGGCTGGAAGAACTGCATTTTCATGACTTAAGACATTTAGCAGCAACTCTTGCCGCGCAACATGGCGCCTCCATGGCAGAACTGCAAGCCAGACTTGGTCATTCCACGGTTAGTGCAGCAATGCGATATCAGCATGCCACGCTAGATCGGGATAAAGCGGTTAGTGCCAATATCGATCAAAGCTTAAGAAAGCTGGGTTAATCAGCAACTGATTTAGAGTGCATATTGCTGCACTTTAGAAAATATTAGGTGAATTAGGCGTCTTTAGTTGCACGGATAATCAAAAAAACCCATTTATCTCAACTATTTACGCACAATTCCCCACTAATTGCAAGTTTCAAACAATTTATTCCAACTCATTGACTACGAACTGGAGATCACACCCGTGATCTCTGGACGCATTTCAGGACCATCCAATTTGGGATTTCACTAGCTGGCCCTAACCAACTAGACGGACGGATCCGCCGGATTCCCTCATGGGAAGCCCTGGAATGGAAATTCTTTGAAAGGAATTAAATGTCTATTAAGACAACTAAGCGCATTGCGCTTGGCGTAATTGCATCGTTGGTGTTTGCACCATTTGCGATGGTAGCTCCAGCCAGTGCCGGTGCAACAATCGGTGCAACTGATGTTGATATTGCAGCGTACGGTGTACAACCAACGTCGACTGCAACATTTGGTCTATGTAATGTTCACAGCGCCGATGCAACAAAACTTTGGGGGTTAACAACCTCTAGCGTCGTCCTCACGATTGGCGACGTTGCTGATGCTGCAGGTGATGCAGTTCTGATTTCAGTAGCTGGAAATGCAGTTATTTCGACCTTTACGGCAGGTACTAGTACAGCTGATGTCCTAAGTGGAAATCAAAAATCTTTCTCCACAACTGCTGATGCTGATGCAGACATATTTGCAACGAACGTTCGAATTATTGCGACAAATGCGGTTGCGGGCGACGTAATTACGATCACTGTTTCTGAGAAAGAAGATGGAGCTGCCACTGCGACTCTTGAAACAATCACACTAAACATTGTTGCTGCTTGTGCCTCTACAACCATGTCTCTTGCAGACACCCTCTTCAGTTATCAGGATGCAGCAGATCAAGCAATAACGACATTAACAGATGACACTGGTGCGACTGCTATAGCAAATGGTGGAACTGGCTACATTCCAGTCGTGGTTAACAACGCTTACGGTGAAGAGCTCAACGCAGGCACCCTCTCAGCTGAAGCAACTAATGGTGCTGTTGTAGGAATCGACGCAGCTCCTGTTCAGACATCTGTTGTTGCAGGTGCATATGCATCTGCCGGCGTAATCGACATTCATGTTGCTCAAGGAACAGCAAACGCTAACAAGCCACTTACAACTGTAGTTACAATTAAGTACAATGGCACAACAATTGGAACTAAGACTCTTGGTTTCCTTGGTGATGCAGAAACAGTTACAGTGTCTGGTGTTGACACCGCAGAAGCGGGCGGAGCGCGAACCGGGGTGTTCGATTTCGTAGTGAAAGATAGCGCTGGTAACCAACTAGCTGGCTACCTACCAGTCGTCGAAACAGCTTCTCTAACGGCAAATTCTGGAGTGACAGCCATTACATTTGCTGGAAATTCAAGTGCTACTGCCGTACAAACCGGTGGATGGACTTGTGCTGCAGCTAGCACAACTCCGATTACTGATGACATCAGAATCCAGTTAACTAACACAGCTGGCACAGTTATCTACTCAAATGTATTCACAGCCAAGTGCGCATCACTAACTGAAGATACATTTACAGCAACTCTTGATAAAGCTTCATACGTTCCAGGAGACATTGCAACCCTAACCATTACAGCTAAAGATGCCTCTGGAACTCTGGTTCCAAAGACCGCAGTCCTGCAAGGAATCGATGTTACTGGTTCACAGCTAACTCCTGTTGTTGCACCTAACGTTGCTGACACTTATACAACTGAAGGAACTAAGACGTATAAGTTCGTGGTTGGTACAACTCCAGGTACATATGCTGCGATCGTAAAGTTGACATCAACTGTGACTGGTGCTGTGACAGTTCCTTACAGTGTTGCTTTACCAGTTGTTGAAGTTGTCGTTCCTCCTATTGCACCAACACTTAAGGGTGAACTTAACGGCCGAGTACTTCTATTCGGTGCTTGCCAGGCTGACGAAGGCGACATGATCGTCTACGTCAAGAGCCCAGGTAAGGCATGGAACGAAAAGGCTAAGACCTTTGAGTGTGTAGCTGGCGAGTTCGATGGCTCAATCCGAGCACCAAAGAACGCCAAGCTATATCGAGTGAAGCAAGAAGGAACTGGCCTATGGTCAAGCTCCGTCTTGATTCGTCCATAGTTAGTGCTCTAGGAAGTAATTCCTAGAGACCCTATGCAAAGGGCCCGGCGAAAGCCGGGCCCTTTGTTGTTTTTCAACTGAAGATTGCCTTTATTTGGTTGATTTGGTGTGGTTTCTGTGAATGATCACAGGGGTGATGTTTAGTCTTCATGTTGAAAAGAATTCCCACTAGGAGGGGTAATGAATTCAATTAAGACTAAATCCAGAGTTGTATTGGTGATGTTCTCACTGTTATTTGGCACGCTAGGGGTTATTGCGCCAGCATCAGCATTGCCAACTGTAACTGCATCTAATGGCGGTACTTATTCACTTAAGAATGGGGTAGCAATTACCCCAATTACTTTTACGGTGGCAGCACTAGCCAACGGCCAGACGCTAACTGGATTTACTGCGCAAACCCAGCTACCTAGTGGGCTAAGTCTTAATGCAGCCAATGGAACAATTACTGGCACGCCTGATCTAAATCAAAATGCCACGAACTACACAATTAGAGCAACTTTTGCTAACCCTTCAGAAACGGTTGATACCGTCATTAGCATTGCCGTGGTACCGGGGTTAAATCCGCAATCAAGAACGGTTACTTACACCGCTGGTACTGCCATAACACCCACTCCGGCAATTGCTGCCGGTGGTTTTACTGGTGCGGTTACTTATGCAGTTACCACTGGCACTCTTCCAGCTGGTTTAACGCTAAACGCGAATAACGGTTCAATAAGTGGTACGCCACAAATTGCGCAAAGTGCAACGACAATAACTGTTACTGGAACTGGTGCTACTGCTGGTACTGATACCACGACTTTTACAATCACTATTAATCCAGCAATTACCCCAGCAACTCAAACCTTAACTGGCACTGTTGGCACACTGATTACCCCAACAAATCAATTTACCCCATTTGGGTTTACTGGACTAATTACTTACACCATCTCGCCAGCATTACCTGCTGGCTTAACGATTAACCCCGCAACTGGCGTAATAAGCGGCACGGCAACAGTTGCGCAAGCAGCAACTAATCACACTATTACCGCAACTGATTCACTTAATCGAACTGCTACATCAACAATTTCAATCACCATGACTGCGGTAATTTCGCCGCTAACTAGAACAGTTGCAGTGACGCAGAATCAGGCAATGACGCCAACCGCAGCTTATACGCTGACTGGTTTTAGTGGCGCAATCACCTACAGCGTTAACCCAGCTCTGCCTGCTGGTTTAACGCTCAACACGGCAACTGGCGTTATCTCTGGTACCCCAACAACCCTGCAAGCTGCAACAAATTACGTAATTACGATTACCGGTGCAACTGCTGGAACAGGAACTACCACACTCACACTTTCAGTGCTAGCCCCACTTGCTGCACCAACCTCAGTAACGGCAGTGCCAGGAGATTTAAGTGCAACTGTTAGCTGGAGTGCAGTTTCTGGAGCTACTGGCTACCAAGTAATAACTGAGCCTGCTGGTGGTGTTTGTACCGTAACTAATACCCAAGCCACTTGTACTAATTTAGTTAATGGCACGGCCTACTCATTTAGAGTATTTGGCGTGAATCAAGCTGGCACCGCACTGCTATCCACGTTAAGTAGTGCAGTTACTCCTCGACCACCATTCACCACAAAAACTGGCAAAATCACCATCACGTATTCCATAACTGGAACCGTAGTGCCAGCAGCAAGTTTGACTCAGCTGCGTGCGCTTGGTGCTACTTTCAAGCGAGAAAAGGGAGTGAGTGCGGTGATCTCAGTTCGAGGCTTTACTTCCAAAGCCAGCACAGCACTTGAGCGCCGCTTAGCTTCATCTCGAGCAACATTAGTTACGCAAGCACTTCGAGCTGCTGGCCTTACTGGTACTTACACCACATCAGGAGATGGTGTTACTAATCGAGTAGGGGCTAAAGCTCGAAAAGTTGTTGTGAAATACACCTATCAAGTACCAAGTAACTAGTTATTAACTACTTAACGGCCCCCAGACTCTGGGGGCCGTTAAGTTTGCTACCGAACTATTAGAGGATGGGAATTGCTTCCCAGGTGAATTCTTATCTGTTTGGGGGAGGCTGACTATCACCCAAAAGGGTGAAATATTGGGATTAACTAATTGGCTGTTTTATCGTTATTTTGGCTCTGCCACTTAGGATGTCGTTATGAAAAAACTTGCTGTGATTGTGCTGATGTTGGCGTTGATCCCTATTGCTGCTTCTGCTGCGCCTAAGGTGACAGGTAGTAGTTGTAAGAAGTTGGGAGATACCAGAGTTGTTGGTGAATACAGTTATAAGTGCAAGAAAGCATCTAGTGCACAGCGCAAGGCTGGTAAGAAATTAGTTTGGGGTAAAGGGGTGCTGGTTAATTCAAGCAAACCAGATAGCACTACCCCAGTGCCAGTTAGTGATGAACCAAAGACATTAATCACGCCGGTTACTGAGTTAGCACCAGTTAATCAGTGCCGGATTAACCAAGCTGCGAATAACGATGATCGAGTGCGATCTGGTTTTCCACGCCACCCAGATATGGTGAGAGCTAGTGGAAAAATTGTGGTGCAGTTAATTTATGTTGATTTTCCAGATCTAACTGATGCTGCGCCACCAAAAAACGACATTCCATTTTGGACTGATGGTGTTGGTAAGTTCTTTGATGCCATGTCTAGTGACACTGTTTCATTTGAATGGCGCTATGAGAACAAATACTTCCGACTACCTAACCCCATCACCAGTTATGGCTTAACCAGAGCTGCTGGTGGTGATGGGGTTAAGTTTGTGCAGGCCGCGATCAATGCATCAGATAGTGTGATTGATTTTCGTGGGGTGGATTTTGTGGTGGCAGTAATGCCACCTAATGTTTCTCGAGCACAAGCGGATGTGTCACCAGCGCTGATACTTTCTAAGCAGCAGCCCTTTCGAACTAATGAAGGTTTAGTTCATTTAGGGACAATGGCATCAGCAGATACCAGATTCCCAGAAGGTTATTTATTACTAGTGCATGAGTTCGGTCACCTATTAGGTCTTGCGGATTATTACTGGTATGGCTGGAAGCAAGGCATGAAATATGAAGACCAATTCAAATTCATGGGACAGTTTGACAATATGAACTTTGCCCCTGGCAATGCTAGAGAGTGGAGTAGTTGGAGCAGATGGTTAATTGATTTTCTACCAGATAATCAGGTGAGATGTGTAACTGGTAATAAAACTACTACCCATCAGCTAACCACAGTTGCTACTAAAACCACTAATCCCCAATTAGTGGTAATACCAACATCAGATACCACTGGTATTGGTATTGAATCTAGACGAAACATTAGATTCGACAGCAAAGCAACCACAGTGAGCAATGGCTTACTGGTGTATCAGATTGATACTAGTAAGCGAAATGGCTATGGCCCGGTGGAATTAGTTAAGAAAAGGGCAGTTAAAGATTCACTATTTGCTGATGCGCCACTAAAGCCAGGGGAATCTGTCACTGTTGCCGGCTACACCATCACCAACCTAGAGGCAGGCAAGCTCTGGGATGTGGCTGAGGTGAAGAAAAACTAACGGACTATTGACTTAACTAAACTTAGTTGTAGAGTTTTTTGGGTGCGATCTAATCGGATTAGCTGGCAACTAGGCATTGCGGTGCTGGGGTTAATTCTCAGCACAATTCCCGCACATAGCGAATCTGTGCCAAAACCAAATTCCAAGTGCAATCAACCTGGCGCCACTAAAACTGTTAATGCGTTAACTTATAAGTGCAAGAAAGCAACTAAGAAGCAATATTCGATGTTTCAGCACAAATACATCTGGAGCAAAGGCAAGCTGACATCTACCCCAGGCAGCTTAGGTGCTTCAATTGATGGTAGAAAATATGGTGATGGTGCTGTTGTTGGCACCGATATCAAGCCTGGTCGTTACTGGAGCATAGATTGTGTTGGTTGGCAGCATTTTGGTGATGACGGCTTAATTACCAAAGCGCTTCGTGGCGGTTCACAACAAAGCCTGGTTGACCTTAAGACCGGTGAAACACTATTAAGTGGCTGTAAATGGTATTTAGGTGAACCGCCAGCAGCCAAGGTATTGCCAACTGGCAAGTTATCTATGAAAACTCAACTACTACCAGGCCGATATCGACCAGTTAATGAGTTTTGTATGTCTGGTCCAACTGATCCCAGATCACCTGATGCGATTTCAGAAGCAAAGGGCGATAAGGACATAATCATTTGGGAACAGCAGCCAAAAAACTTTAAGTTAGTGATTACTGGCAACGAAAATTGGCTGGCTTACGGCTTAACTACCGAATGTGGTGGCTTCACCCGATTGGATTAATTAGTTTAATTAGCCAACATTCTCTAAATCGTTGTTGATGTTCTTCTTAATGGTGTTATCAATGTTTTTAGCGATTTGGGTATCGCGCTCATGCGTGGCATGCTGATAGCGCATTGCGGCATTCACTGTGGAATGTCCTAATCGAGCTTGCAGTTCAGCCATGGAAGCACCATGCTGCGCAGCAAGAGTGGCGGCGAAATGCCTTAAGTCATGCCAGTGCAGATCAACTAACCCAGTTGCTTTTCTAGCATCATCCCACCAGCTGCGCCGTTCTTCTACGGTAATTGGCACACCTGGTGCTGCTTCAAACACAAACGCATCTGGATCTAAATTTGTGTGATTCATTAAATGCGCTTGCAACGTATCAATCAATGATGTTGGCACCGAAACTAATCTGTTGCTGGTTCTGGTCTTAGGTGGTCCAACTA